>JAFAZC010000059.1 GCA_019239965.1 Kutzneria sp.
TCCTGCGCGGCAGCAGACCCATGATCGCCAACGAGGTGACCGACTTGCCACAGCCGGACTCGCCGACAAGCCCGATGGTCTGACCGGGGTCGATGTCGAAACTCACCTTGTCGACCGCGGTGAACGGTGGCGCTCCTCGGCGGCGGAACACCACCGCGAGATCACGTACTTCGAGCAGCGCCACGTTCCCTCACCGCCTGTTCTTCGGGTCGAGTGCGTCACGAAGCGACTCGCCGCACAAGGTGAAGCCCAACGCTACGACGATGATGCAGCTCGCCGGCCAGAACGCCAGCTCAGGGTGGGTGTCGAACACGTCCTGCGCGCGGGCGAGCATCTGCCCCCACTCGGGAACCGTGTCATCGGGGTTGCCGAGCCCGAGGAAGGACAGAGCCGCCGCATCAATGATCGATGTCGCTAGCACGATGGTGGCCAGCACGATCACGGGTGACAGTGCGTTCGGCAACATGTGCCGGAACACGACCGCGCTCGGTCTCACGCCGAGCGCCTGTGCGGCGAGCACATGGTCGCTGACCCGTTGGGCAAGCATCGATCCGCGCAGGAGGCGGGCGAAGATCGGGATCTGCACGACAGCCACCGCGAGGATCACCGTGAGCTGGCTGGGATGTGCGAACAGCGCCGCGATCGAGACCGCCAACAGCAGGCTCGGGATGGACAGCATGGCGTCGACCACACGCATGATGACGGTGTCCACCCAGGACGCCAGGGCTCCGGCAACGGTGCCGAGCACCAGCCCACCGGCGAATCCAATCAGTGTGGCGAGCACGCCGACCAGCAGGGTTTGCCGTGAGCCGATCAGGAGTCGGGAGAGCAGGTCTCTGCCCTGGTCGTCACCACCGAGCGGGTAGCCCGGCTGGGGCGCCGGAATCGTGTTCCGTGCCTTGGACACCTGGTCCAGCAACAGGGCCGCGGTGGGATCGTGCGGCGCCAGCCACGGCGCCGACAACGCCACCAACACAAAGCCCGCCATGATGGTGACCCCGACGAAGAATACCGGGATGCGCCGAAGCCGGCGCCAGGCGCCCGCGACGAGGCTCGTTTCCATATCCGCGCGAGCCAGCTCGTCGACGCGTTTCTTTCGCGTGGTGATGACCATGTCAGCCTCTCACCCCGCTCGGACGCGAGGATCGATCATTCCGTAGGAAAGATCGACGACGAGGTTGATCGCCATGTACACGACGGCAGCCACCAGGATCAACAGTTCCAGCAAGGGATAGTCACGCTGCTGGAATCCCAGTGCCAATGCATCTCCGATGCCGGGAAAGTTGAAAACCCGTTCGGTGAGCACCGCTCCGGCCAACAGCGCTCCGGCCTGCAGGCCGATGGTGGTGGCCACCGGCAGCATCGCGTTGCGCAACACGTGTCTGCGGCTGATGACCGCGCCGGTCAGCCCTTTGGACTCGGCGGTGCGGACGTAGTTCTCGTCCTGCACGTCGAGCACGGCGGCACGGGTGATGCGGAAGATCACCGAGAACGGCACGGCCGCGAGCGCTATGGCGGGCAGAACCAGGTGTTCCAGGGAATTCAGCACGGCGTCCCATTCCTGGGTCAGGATCCCGTCGAGCACGAAGAAGCCGGTGACCCTGGTGGCGTCGATGGCGTCCTGGCGACCGGAGTTCGGCAACACTCCCAGTTTGACCGCGAAGACGTACTTCAACAGGAAGGCAAGGAAGAACACCGGGATAGCGACGCTGATCAGTGAACCGATGATGCTGAGGGTGTCGAGCAGGCCGCCTCGGCGCCGGGCGGCCACATACCCAAGTGGGATGCCGACGGCGACCGCGAGAGTGATCGCACAGACGGTCAGTTCGACGGTGGCGGGAAACCGTTCGAGGAACACCTGCGTTACCGGAATTCCCGGCTGTACGCCGATGGAGGCACCAAAGTTTCCGGACAGCGCACTGAGCAGGAACCTCACGTACTGGACGTAGAGCGGCTGGTCGAGACCGAGCTGGCTGGTCAGTGTTCTGGCGGCTTCCGGGGTCGCCCGTTCACCGAGAAGCGCGGAAACGGGTCCGCCCGGCAACGCGTGCAACCACACGAAGATCAACAATGACAGTGCCAGGAGCACGAGGGTCATCTGACCGAGACGGCGCAGGGTATAGCGAAGCACGTGATCGTCCGTTCGAGTAGTACGTGCGGACCGGCCTCAGCTCACACTGACCGGTCCGTAGGACTCCTCACTCGAGGTCATCGGACTCGGCACGAACCCGGTGACGTTCTTCTTGAAGACGATGGCCGGCGGTGAGTGCGCCAACGGCACCCCGGGCAGGTACTCGGCCATGATCTTCCTGTTGATGTCCTGGTAGTCGCTGGTCCTCCTCGCCGGGTCCGGGTCGGCGTCGGCTCTTCTCAGCATGTTCGCCAACTGCTGGCCCCACGGCGAGTTGCCGGTGCCGAAGCGGTTGTCGGGGTCACCGAAGAACTGTCCGCTCCAGTTGGCGGTCACCGGGATGTCACCGAACCAGCCAAGCAGGAACAGGTCGGCACTGCCCTGGTCGAGAGCAGCCAGATAGCCGCCATTCCACGGCCGCGTCACGGCGTTGACGGTGATACCGGCGGCCCTGAGATCATTGGTTATCGCAGTGTAGATGTCGTGCGGGCTGGGCATGTAGGGCCGGGTGACCTCGCTCGGCCAGTAGAAGTTGACGGTCAGGTTGGGTTTGCCGGCCTCAGCGAGCAGTTGCCGCGCCTTGACAGGATCGTAGTCGTAGGCGCGGACGTCGTTGGCGTAACCGTCGACGCTGCTCGGCTGGAACTGGGTGGCCACCAGGGCCCCTTCGGGCAATTGGGTCTTCACCAGCTGTCGACGGTTGATCGCGTAGGCGATGGCTTGACGAACTTTCAGCTCCCGGAGAGCGGGGTTGTTCTTCTGGCCCAGACCCAGGTAGAGCAGGTCGAACGCAGGACGCTTGAGCACCTGGTAGCCGTCGGTCTCCAATGGAGCCCAGTCGGCGGGACTCGGCAGGTCGTAACCGTCTATCCCGCCGGACTGCAGCTCCTGCTTGCGTACGGTCTCATCACCGATGACCTTGAAGACAAGCTTGTCCAATTTGGCCTTGTCGCCCCAGTAGCCATCGTTGCGGACCAACTCGATGGTCTTGTTGGTCACGTCGTCGCGGAACAGCTTGAACGGTCCGGTGCCGACGGGCGTGCTGGAATAGGGCGGGAAAGTGAACGAACCGCCCTGTCGTCTGACGTCATTGGCGTGACCGGCATCCATCGCGGTCGGGCTCTGTATGGCGAACGGCGCCTCGGCGAGCAGTTCAAGGAACTGTGACGATGTCCTCGACACACGCACGATCGCAGTGGACGGATCTTGGACAGCACACGAGGAGTAGAGGGAGGGCATTTTGCCGTCGCTGAACCCTCCGACGTTGTCCACCCAATACTGGGAGACGGCCTCGGCCTGGCCCGCACCGGTCTGGCCGTACCAGCGGGCGAAGTTCTTGCACACCGTCGTGGCGTCGAAACCCGTGCCGTCGGTGAATGTCACGCCCTTGCGCAGATGGAAGGTGTAGCTCAGACCATCCGGCGAGATCTCGTATCCACTGGCCAGCTCGCCGGTCAGCTCCGTGGTACCTGGCTTGAAGGTCACCAGGTTGTTGAACAGCTGGTGTGTGACGACGAAGGTGGGACCGTCCGCCGCATAGAACGGATCGAACACCTTCGGCTGCCCTTCAAGGCCGAACGTCAGGGTCCCGCCGCCCCTGCCGGCGGCCGGGTGCCGGCCGCGCTGCGACTGGACACATCCGGTGAGCACCAATGACGCCACGCTGACCAGGCAGACCGCGGCCAGCCAGCGGCCTCGCGTCGTTCGTGCCTGAACCATCACCGGCCCCTTCCGAATCCGCCCCAGACCGTGCCGTCCACCAGATCGCGGCCATATCAGATCCGTATGGTTTTCACGTTCTGGCTTGCCGACACTAGTCCGTCACGCTACTTCCACTGAGCGTTATCTGGATCACGATCCAGCTACCTGGTCGGCCGGGTGGCGATGAAGTCGGCACGGTCACGTGTGCGGTCCATGGCGAACCATTCACGTTCGAAGGCCTTCCACTGCTCCAGCCGTGGCCGGGAGGCCAGCCCGTCACGCTGGACCGCTCGCTCGAGGGCGTCCACGGCCTCGATCCAGATCAGGGCGGACAGCCAAGAGCTCGCCGCCCTCCGCCCGGCCGAAACCCCCTCGATGACGAGAAGCTCTGGGGGCTCAACCGTGACCTCCGCGCCGAGGCGGGGTTGGCGGCCGCTCCAGTCCATTCTTCGGTAGCGGCCGGGTTCACCGCGCAGCAGCGGGCGGATCACACCATCAGCTAGCCGCGGCCACCACGAGACTGGGTCATCCCACGTCGCGAAGTGATCAGTGGGTATCACCGCGACGCCCGGCCGCAGCAGGCTGGCGGCGTAGGTCGACTTGCCGCCACCGGAGGGACCGTCGATCGCGATGAGCTTCACACGGCCCGTCGGCCTGACAGCGCACGCCCGAGCGTCAGCTCGTCGGCGAACTCGAGGTCGCCGCCCATCGGCAACCCGGATGCCAGCCGCGTGACGGTCAGGCCTGGGAAGTCCCGCAGCATGCGGGTCAGGTAGGTGGCCGTGGCCTCGCCCTCGGTGTTCGGATCGGTGGCGAGGATGATCTCCTTGACGTCGTCGGCGCCCAGTCTGGCCAGCAGTTCTCGGACCCGCAGTTGGTCGGGACCGATACCCGACAGCGGGTCCAACGCGCCGCCAAGCACGTGATAGCGACCACGGAACTCGCGGGTCTTCTCCACCGCGACGACGTCCTTGGGCTCCTCCACCACACAGATCACCGTCGTGTCCCGGCGTGCGTCCCGACAGATCCGACAGGTCTGCTCCTGTGACACGTTTCCGCAGACCTGGCAGAACACCACGCCGTCGCGAACCTTCTGCAGCGCCTCCTGCAGACGGCCGACGTCAGCGGGCTCGGCGGCAAGCAGGTGAAAGGCGATCCGCTGTGCGCTCTTCGGCCCGACGCCCGGCAGCCGGCCGAGCTCGTCGATCAGGTCCTGTATCGGTCCCTCATACATGGCGCTAGGCCCCCGAAATGTCAGGAGCACCGAGGCCAAGACCTCCGAGGTCCAGTCCGCTGGCAAGGGGCCCCATCGCCCGCTCCGCCATCTGCCGGGCATTGGCGTTGGCGGCGTGCACCGCGGCGACCACGAGGTCTGCCAGCGTCTCGGTATCCTCGGAGTCCACGACCGACGGATCGATCACCAGTGCCTTGAGCTCACCGCCGCCGGTCACGGTCGCGGTGACCAGACCGCCACCCGAGGTGCCGGTCACTTCCGCCTCTGCCAGCTCCTGTTGGGCGGCGACCAGCTGCTGCTGCACCTGCTGCGCCTGGCGCAAGATGTGCTGCATGTCGGGCGGGCCGGGCTGCACCGCGGCTCCTTTCCTCGCAGTGGTGTCCTGATACGGGGTACTCACTCGACGAGCCTAGTCGCTCACGGGCCCGACTTCGTGTCGATCGGCCTTGCGCCGAGCTCGTCGACGAGCAGTTTGAGCAGGATCTCCTGGGGGTCGTTCCGGTGCAGAGGCTCGTCAGGATGACCGAACTCGTCCGCCTCGGCCATCTCCGCCGTGGGGTCGTCGTTCCTCGGCGGCGGGGGGATGTCCTCCTGCTCCGGCGGTTCCGGTGGAGGCGGAACGTCCTCGGTCGCCGCCGGCCGCCGGGGCGCCGACTCCTCCGGCGACTGGGCACGCTCGGATCGTGTTGGCGCCGACGGCCGCTGGCTCACCGGTGCGCCCACTTCGTCGATCCCCACGGCCGACTCACCGTGCACGCACCGGACCTGCCACTGTCCGCCGAGCAGGGTGGACATCGCGGCGGCGACCGCGTCGACATTGCGTGCCTCGGCCAACCTTCTGGCCAGCGGTGCCGACGCGTGTGCCAGCACGACGGTCTCGCCCTCAACGGACTGCACAGTGGCGTTCATGAGCATCGCCTGGGTGCTCTTGCTCTGCGCCCCCACCACGTTGAGCAGCTCCGCCCACCTGCGCCGCAGGCTGAGTGCGTCCACCTCTGCCCCAGACGCCGGGGTCGGCTGCTGCGGCTGCTGGCCGACCGGTGGCTGCTGTTCGGCGGGGCGCGGACTTGGCTGTGTGGCAGCTGCCGGCGGGAAGGCGGGTGTCGGCGGCACCGGCGGCCGGAGTTCGGCGGCCGGACGCTGTGAGGGTCGCTCGAACTGGCGTCCCGCGACAGGCTCGGACGGGCCCGCCGGACTTCCGCCCATGGCGATGTGGCGTTCCACCCGTTCGATCCGCTGCAACACGGCGGCGTCGGACTCGCTCGCGGCCGGCAGCATCATCCGTGCGCACAGCAGCTCGAGCAGCAGCCTTGGCGCGGTCGCCCCCCGCATCTCGGCCAACCCGGTGTGCACGATCTCCGCGTACCGGGACAGCGTCGCCGGTCCCAGCCGCTCGAGTTGTGCCCGCATCGTCACAACCTGATCCTCGGGGGCGGTAACGAGGCCACGCTCCGCCGCGTCCGGTACCGCGGAGAGCAGGACCAGGTCACGAAGGCGGTCGAGCAGGTCGGCCGCGAAGCGGCGCGGGTCGTGGCCGGCTTCGGTAAGCCGGTCGACCGTGGCGAAAACGACCGAGCCGTCGTCGTCGGCCAGCCCGTCGACGATGGCGTCGATCAGGGCGATGTCGCTGACGCCAAGCAGTGAGACAGCCCGGTCATAGGTGACGCCGCGCTCGTCTGCTCCGGACAACAGCTGGTCGAGTACGGACAGGGTGTCTCTGGCCGACCCGGCGCCAGCCTTGATGACCAGCGGATACACCGCCGGCTCGACCTTGGCGCCCTCGTCGGTGCAGATCTTCTCCAGCAGCCCGCGAAGGACCGCCGGCGGGATCAGCCGGAACGGGTAATGGTGCGTCCTTGACCGGATGGTCGGCAGCACCTTGTCCGGTTCCGTGGTGGCGAACACGAAGACGAGATGCTCCGGCGGCTCCTCGACGATCGTGAGCAGCGCGTTGAAGCCCTGCGTGGTGACCATGTGCGCTTCGTCGATGATGAAGACCCGGTAGCGCGACTCGGCCGGGGCATAGAACGCACGGTCGCGGAGTTCGCGGGCATCATCGACGCCGCCATGGCTGGCCGCGTCGAGTTCGACCACGTCGACGGTGCCGGATCCCTCCGGAGACAGACCTCGGCAGGAGTTGCACTCCCCGCAGGGGTCCGGCGTCGGACCGTTCACGCAGTTGAGGGATCTGGCCAGAATGCGGGCACTCGAGGTCTTCCCGCAGCCCCTCGGCCCGGAGAACAGATAGGCGTGGTTGATCCGCCCGGCCGTCAGCGCGACCCTGAGGGGGTCGGTGACGTGCTCCTGTCCGACGATCTCGGCGAAGCTCGACGGCCGGTACTTGCGGTAGAGGGCGAGCGCCACCCCTGTGACCCTAGTGGGCACTCCCGACAAGAAAAAGCCGACCTCACCCGCACATCCCACTCGATCGGTCACCGCTGCCGACAGCACCGCGGCTTGCGGTGCTCGAGGCGCCCTCGACGCGAGGGCTCGGAGCCGGAGCCTCCGGCCAGGGGCGTCCCCCTGAGACGAACGGCGAACAACGCGTGTCCGCGCTCTCCGCCGACAAGCCAACCCACCAGCGAGCAAGAGAGCATTCACAGGGCGAAGCCCTGCGGTCGGGGGCCTGGGGGTCGCCCCCCAGAAACAAACGGGGAACGACACCGTCCGCGCTCTCCGCGGACACAGTAAGCCTGAGTGAGCGGATCCCGTGCACCCGTCAGAGCTCGCTTATCCTTGCTGCCTTCCGGCCCTGGGGAGGTTCGTGAGATGGACGCCGCACGGGATCCACTCTCAGTATAGGGGGTCGCCCAACCCGGTGTTTCAGCGGGCGCGTTGCCGGTGAGCGGGGGCATGATGCGGCGCCATGGCGGAGTGCACAGGTTCAACCGGCTCAGAGGTAGACGTCGAACTGTTCGGTGGCCCGGAGGACGGCCGCGTGGTCAGGGTGCGAGCACGCAAGAACGGCGTTCCCGCGCCGTCTCACTGGGAGCATCCGCAGCTTCCGAAGGAACGGGACAGGGCAAAGCTGAAGCAGGCACTGGCCGCCTCAGCCGTCGTCGTCTACGAACGTCCCGCCGAACCGACCCGCGGTCGCTGGAAGTACGTCTATGCGGGCACGCGCGCCCGTTCGTGAACCCGTTCTCGACGCGCAGGGCGCGACGGGAGGGGACACGCCGCTCATCGTGGCCTTGGGAGCCGTAGCCACGCCTCGGTTCCTCCGCCCTCCCGTCGGCTCAGCCAGGCACACCCGCCGTGCGCCTCGGCGGTCTGCCGCACGATGGCGAGGCCGAGTCCGGAACCAGGCAGTGCCCGCGCCTCGACGGTGCGGTAGAAGCGTTGGAACACCCTGTCGATGTCGGTCGCGGGAACCCCAGGGCCCCGGTCGGCGACACACACCGATACGTGTCCGTCGCCGACGCCGATACGCACGGTCACGCGCTGATCCGCACGGGTCCACTTGGCCGCGTTGTCCAGCAGGTTGAGTACCGCGCGCTCGAGCATCAGCGGCTGGCCTTCGATCATCGCGGAGCGGGTGGACAGGTCGAATCCCACCTTGGGGTTGCGGCTGCGTGCCCTCGCGGCCGCCGAGTGCACGACATCGGCGAGATTGAGCAGGTCGAAGTCCTCGGCGCTACGGGGATCGCGGGCCAGGTCGACGACCTCGGCCAGCAGGGCACTCAGCTCCTTCAGCTGTGCGTCGGATTCGACGAGCAGCTGGCGGCGCTCCCGCATGGACAGCTTGCGCTCGGCGTTCAATTCAGAACGCAGCAGCAGCGCGACATTGGTGCGCAGGCTGGTCAGCGGGGTGCCGAGCTCATGACTGGCATCCTCGACCAACTGATGCTGTGCCAGTTTGGCTCGGGCGAGCGCGGCGAGCATGGAATTGACGCTGTGCGCGATCCTGGCGGTCTCGTCGGGGTCGCCGGGATCATGGGGTACCGCGGCGTCGAGGTCCCTTGTCGACTCGACGTATTCGACAGCGGACACGATTCGGTCCAGCGGACGGAATCCGGCCCCGATGACCACGCTGCTGAGCCATGCCGCCAACGCGACGGCAACCGCGTCGATGACGAGCAGGACGAATCCGAAGTCCCCGAGCAGGTCGGCCCGGTTGGACATGTCCGCCACGAGTCGTACGGTCTCGCCGCAACGGTTTCGGTAGACCAGGACACGGTAGCGCTCGCCGTCGGTGACGGTGTAGCGCGCTGCCGGGATCTCACCGCTGGCGACCCGAAGATCCGTCACGGACACCGGCGGTGCCGTGGCGTTCCCGCGTGGCGTGGTCACGGTCCCGTTCGCTGCGACGACCTGGACCAGGGGCGCCTGGTCCGACCTGATTCGTGCCGGGTGGTCGTGCTGTGGCAGCGACGCCACTCCACACTGCAGAAGCGGCACTCGGGAATAGACCTCGAGTCTCCGGTCCGCCTGGTTGGTGAGCTGCGCGGCCAGCAGTACCCAGGCCGTTACGGACACAGTCACGATTGCCGCCGCAGCGGTCCCTATGGCGAGCCTGCCGAGCTGCTTTCGCAGGCGGGGCCTGCTCATATCACGATGCTCGGACGCAGCACGTAGCCGACACCACGAACGGTGTGCAGCACACGCGGCTCGCCACCCGCCTCAAGCTTGCGCCGCAGATAGCCGACATAGACATCAAGGCTGTTCGAGTTGGTTCCGAAATCATGTCCCCAGACGTCGATGTACAACTCCGACCTGGTCAGCACCCTTTCTGGGTTCCTGAGGAACAGCTCGAGCAGGCTGAATTCGGTCCGGGTCAGATCGAGTTCCCGATCACCCCGACACACCCGCCGG
This sequence comes from Kutzneria sp., assembly GCA_019239965.1. Classification (GTDB taxonomy): domain Bacteria; phylum Actinomycetota; class Actinomycetes; order Mycobacteriales; family Pseudonocardiaceae; genus Kutzneria. The sequence continues at coordinate 9,879 of JAFAZC010000059.1, forward strand.
CTCGCCAGGTCCATGGTCAGGTCGGTGAGGCGCAATGCCGGCTCCGCGGGGGAACCTCGGCGGAGCAGCGCACGGAGTCTGGCGAGGAACTCCTCCAGTGCGAAGGGCTTCACCAGGTAGTCGTCCGCTCCGGCGTCGAGTCCGCTAACCCGGTCGCCGACCGACCTGCGGGCGGTCAGCATCAGCACTGGAATCCGGTTGCCAGAAAGACGCAGCAGCCGACAGGTCTCGACACCATCGAGGCCGGGCATCATCACGTCGAGCACAACGGCGTCCACGTGCCTGCTGCTCAGTAACTCCAACGCCTCCGAGCCGCTTTCGGCGGTGTCGACCTCGTAGCCTTCGAAACGAAGGCTACGAGTGATCGAGGTGCGGACGACGGGTTCGTCGTCAACGACGAGTATGCGCATTCCCGGCTTCCGGGTCATCCAATGTCATCTCGACGGTCCGGGTCATCTCGACGGTCCGGCCGCTGTGGCGAGTTCCCGATACCGTTCGTCGGTGTCGAGCAGTTCGTCGTGCCTGCCGACCGCTCGCACCGTTCCAGCGTCCAACAAGATCACCTGATCGGCGTCCCTCGCGACCCCGAACCGGTGGGTGCTCGCGACGACCGTGCGCACGGCGGCCTGGTCCGCGATCGTCCTGAGCAGGCGGCGTTCGCTGTGGCCGTCCAGCTGGGAGGTTGCCTCGTCCAGCAGCAGCACGTCGGCGCGGCAGAGCAGCGCCCTCGCCACAGCGAGGCGCTGTCGCTGGCCGCCTGACAGGACCGCCCCCCGTTCACCGATGTCCGTGTCGAGTCCGTCCGGCAGCGAGACGACCCAGTCGTCGAGCATGACCGCACGCAGTCCTCTCATCAGGTCGGCGTCATCGGCGTCTGGCACGCCGTAGCACAGGGCCGCACGTACCGTTTCCCCGAGCAGCGTCGCCTCCTGTCCGACGTAGGCGAGTCTGCGGCGCAGGTCACGCCGCGGATACGATCGCACGTCGACGTCGTCGAGAAGGACGGCTCCCGCTTGGACATCGTCGAAGCGTTCGACCAGGTTGAGCACTGTCGTCTTGCCCGCACCGGAGGCACCGACGAGCACGGTCAGGCCACGTGTCGCCCGGAATGAGACGTTACTGAGAACCGGCTTACCGCGGTAGCCGAAGGTCACCTCCCTGAACACCACTTCGCCGGATCCCGACACAGTGGTGCCCCGCGGACGTGCCGTGGGTTCGTCGTCTTCCGCGGGTAGCCGACTGATCTGCTCGACACGGTTCACCGCGGCGAAGCCCTCGGACAGTGCGGCCGCGGCGTTGGAGAACATGTCGACCGGCTCTCGCAGATAGATCACGTACAGCAGGAAGGCAACGAGCGTCGCGGAGTCCAGTGCTCCCGACGACACCCGAATTGCGCCGACCGCGAGAACAGTGAGGAAGAGCAGTTCGACGGACCCTGCCGCGATCGCCTCGACGACCGCGTCGAAGCCGGCCGCGAGGACTCCGGCCCGATAGGCCTGTTTCGTCGTCTCCTTAACGGCCCGTGCCTCGTCCTCTTCGGTGCCGGCCGCCTTGACCATGCGGAAGGCGACCAGAATCCGTTGTAGGGCCGTCGTGATCCGACCGATTCGCTCCTGCTCAGCGTCGATCGCCTTGTACAGTCGGTTCAGCACGAACCACTCAGCGACGCCCGCTGCCGTGAACAGCACGACCACGAAGGAGAGCAGGGTGAGATCCTGGAAAGCCAGGATCACGCACACTGTGAGAAGCACCAGGGGAGCGGTCGCGCCGTGCACCAGCGCCACCGACAACGTGTGCTGCAACAGCGTCGTGTCACTGCCGACTCTGGATAGCAGGTCGCCCGCCGGCCGCGACTCGATCACGGGGACGGGCGCGCGCAGCAGTCGGGTTATCAGCCCACGACGGAGGTTGAGAACCAAGCGCTGCCCGAACCTGCCGAGCGTGAAAGAGGAAAGGCCCACCAGAATCACGCTGGCCAGTGAGACTCCGGCCAGCAGGAACACCGGCCCGGACAGACCGGTACCGGTTTGCAGCGCGGCGAGAACCCGCTCCACGATGAGCGGTTGCAGCAAGGCCGCACCGTTCGAGGCAAGTTCGAGCACAAGCATCAAGCCGAGGAAGGCCCGCGCACCACGCAGATATCGCCACATCAGTCGCGCAGGCGATGGCGTCTTCTCCGCCACGTCCACCCTTGTCACCAGTTGACTCCGTTCAGTGGCGCCCACGGCACCTCACCATTGCCCTTCGCCGCATGCCGCCCACTCACCTGGACCGGACGGCATGCGGCACGAGTCCTGTCCGGTCTCACATGAGCTGAAACTCGTACGATTTCCGGTTGAGGTGCATGACCATGCAGGAAAGCAGGGCGCCCCCCTTGTGGTATTCACTCAGGTTCACATAGGAAACCTCGAAGGCATGTGTAGAAGCGATGTCTTCGAGCAGCCTGTTCTTCGCGATTTCTTGCCGGTAATCATCCGAGCCGGACTTGAGCTCGTGAATATGGGAAGAATTGAGTATTACATTGTGTAAACGAACTGAGTTACAGAGCCCAGAGTACGCGGCACTGGCCGGAACATCGATTACCTCTGTGTATTTTTCAAGCTCATTGAGCTCCTTCTCGTCATACATTTCCGTGCAGACCAGAGTGGACTCCTTCGTGAGCGGAAAAATTGAACAGTCGAGGTGATAGAGGTATGGATCAGTCATCTGCATTGTGACGACCTTCATATCGAAGGTCCGTTCCATCCAGTCGTACGCCGCCCGGTCCGACCGCAGACCGTACCCGCCGACATACGTGTTGTCACGCAGGTGCTTCAGCTCGGCCTCACCTTCGAACTTCGCCGGAGACACGTATACCTCGTATCCCATCGACCTGAAGAAGCTGACGCCGACCTCGGTTTCGCTCCTGCGCGGTTCTGAGGTGTAGTTCGAGATGACCACTGTGTTCTTGTCGGCGACGTGCTCGAGAACGATTCCAAGGTTGGCGGTGAAGACGAGGTCCTGAAGACCAGCGACACGCGGCGTCGGCAGGACGTACACGAGTGCCTCGCCAGCGAGATAATCGTAGAGCTCGAAGAACTGGACAAATGCTTTCGCACGGTCCGGGACGCGCTTTGTGGCGTCGAGTTCCTCCATCCACACGTTGTTAGCGACGTCGGTCGAATACGAGAACGGGGCGTTGAGCAGGAATGCCGGCCTGTTCAGCTGTGTCGGGTTGATCATCGGAATACCAACGCCCTCCACGGGGAGAGCAGGACTGTCGACTACGGTTGTCACTTTTTCCCTTTCTCAATCTTGACGAGCGGGTCCATTCCCGCCCTGACGTGCGAGCCAGCCTCCTGGACCGGGATGAACCCGTACTCGCCGGACAGCGGTATGATCAGGTCGACCTGAGAGCCATATCTGATCTGGGAGAATCTGGCCCCCTGTCGACACTGTCGGTTCTGACGAACATCAAAGGGCGTTATCGAGTCGACGTCGTAGTCCGCAATCTGCAGCATGTAGTAGCTCTGCGCTAGCTCCGGAACGTCTACCCGGTTCACCACTCGCTCATTGTGATGAAGATAGGCCGCATTGCTCAGGTTGATTTTCAGGTCCCCAACAAGACTCTTCTCCATCTCCAGCATGGGCAGATTGAGGGTGCCGATCGCGTCGAGAAGCCGATAGGAGAGCCGACCAGAGTACGGGATCCTGTTGATATGCACATCAAAGAACGTCATGAATATTCCCACGACTAGACTCGGCTTGTCGTACGTGGGATCACGTAAGGCGTCCCGCAGCGTGTAGCCCTTCCCCTTGATATCGATCAGGTCCCCGTCCGACTTCACCTCCTTCTGGTAGAGAATAATTCCATCGGCGGGCGAGAAGAAGTAATCAGAATCCGCGTAAACCGGCCTGGTCGGGTCGCGGAAGAAGTGGTACTGCGAAAGCCACGACAGCGGCTTGTCAGTGTAAGGGCGGACATCGGATAGCACCCATTCTTCCAGTGTTTGCGCCATTAGTCCCTCTGTGATCGTGGGTTACTCGGTCTGGAACCCACTATGGCCACGCGAGCTGTGCGGCTGGTTAAGCGAATCTAAGATTTCCCTAGGAAGACTCGCCGCATCGGCTTCCCATGCCAACGCCGGCCGAGCGCACTCCGGCGCCGGCTGTCAGTGCGATCCGCACGGTCGACCGCCTCCACAAGCGGCGTCTACCAGCCGTTTTGGGAGGTTACGGCCCCCTCCGGTACCCTTGCCGGCGGAGGATTCGCCTAGTGGCCTAGGGCGCACGATTGGAAATCGTGTTGGGGATGAAACCCCTCACGGGTTCAAATCCCGTATCCTCCGCTCGTGACTGAGTGGCCTGTGTCCGCGGAAAGCGCGGACACAGGCCACTCGCCTTTGTCTCTGGGGAGGCACAGGAAACCTGCGTCTGATCAGCCCTTCAGGCAGCCGGCGACCCACTCCTCCACGGCGTCAGCGGTGATCGGCAAGGCGGAGGAGAGCACCTCGGCACCGTTCTCCGTGACGACGAGGTCATCCTCGATACGGACGCCGATCCCCCGCAGTTCCGGTGGCACCGTCAGATCGTTGGGGTGGAAGTAGAGCCCCGGCTCGACAGTCAACGCCATGCCGGTTTCCAGCCTGCATTCGTGGTAGGCCTCCGCACGCGCCCGAGCACAGTCGTGCACGTCCAGACCAAGGAAATGGCCGACGCCGCACACGATGTAACGACGGTGGTGCTGGCCGCCCGCATCGAGCGCCTGGTTAACCGACACCGTGAGCAGGCCCCAGTCACGCAGTCCCTCGGCGAGCACCCGCATCGCCGTGTTGTGGTAGGTCCGGTAGTGGGCACCCGGCTTGACCTCGGCCATGGCGCTCGTGTGCGCCGCGAGCACGAGGTCGTACACCTGGCGTTGTGGGCCGCTGAATCTGCCGCTGGCGGGAAACGTCCTTGTCACGTCGGCGGTGTACAGCGTGTCGACCTCGACACCGGCGTCCATCAACACCAGACCGTCCGCCGGTACCTCACCGTCGCATTTGACCCAGTGCAGCACCGGGGCATGCGGTCCCGCGGCGATGATCGTGCTGTATCCGGGAGCGTTGCCGCTGGTGCGTGCCCTGCGGTCGAACGTGCCCTGCAGCCATCGCTCACCGCCGCCCTTGACGGCCATCGGCAACTCCGCGGCCACCTCGGCGAATCCGAGCACGGTGGCATCGACGGCGGCCCGAAGCTGACCGATCTCCCAGTCGTCCTTGATCCGCCGCAACTCCGCGAGCGTGGTACGCAGCCCCGCGCTGTCGCCGAGCCCCAACGCGTCCACCATGGGATCCACTCCGGCGGTCACGAGAGCCGGCGGATGCTGACCACGCAGCACTGACGGGAGATCCTCGATCGCCCGACAGGGAACGCCGAGTGCCTCGCTCCATTCGTCGAGGCCGGGAACCGGACCGATCCACAGTTCACCGTCCCGTGCGCTGGCGAAGAACTCCGATTCGCCGGGACGGGCCGGAGCACGCAGCAGTAGCGTGGCGTCGTGGCCGCCGCCTGTCGGCCGCATGACCAACACGGCACCCTCAGCGTTGCAACCGGTCAGCCAGGAGAAGTCGCTGTTCGGCCGGAACTCGTAGTCGGTGTCGTTGGCGCGCACGGGGGCCCGACCGGCAGCCACCACGATCCGCTGCCCGGGATACTCACCACTCAGCCTGGCGCGGTGAGCGGCGGCGGCCTCGGCCGCGCCCGCCGTGAGCCTCACCTCGCGTCGTGCCGCGCCCCAGTCCTGTCCAATCGAGGACTGGAATCCGGTCGCCTCGACCAACCTGCTCGGGTCCCGCCTCGCCGGCCGGTCCGTCATCTCGACCTCCTGGTGCAGCCTTGTGGAACAACAGCGCAACTGTCTCAACTGTGCCACGGACGGCTGTCACGGCGCCGGTGGGGCGACGTGGTGCAGAAGGTCGAGGAGGGTGTCGAGCACGTCGTCGTCGGTGCTCGGCCTCAGCCGGACCACCTGCGGGTCGTGATCACTGGCCTGGTCGGCGAACTCGGAGTTGACGTGTACGACGTCGTAGCCCACCCCGTGCGGACCCGCACTGATCAGGATGTGGTCGAGCACCTCGGAGTTGCCCTGGTAGACGTAGCTGTAACGCTGGTCGGCCGGTAGCGACGCCACCAGGTCGCGCAGCCGTCCGCCAGCGGTGAGGGTGGTCAGCGACGAGGAGAACTGGAAGTCGTTGAAATCGCCGGGGACCACGACGTTGGCCTTCGGGTCGATCGCCAGGATCTGGTCGACGAACGCACCCAGTGCGGCGGTCTGGCGGCCCCGTTGCACCTCGGAGTCGCGGACGGGTGGTTGATGCCGGCCGTAGTCCGGCTGGTCACCGAGCTTGGCGACTAGGTGGTTGGCGATCACGAAGACCGTCCTGCCCTGGAAGGAGAACTCGCCGGCCAGCGGCTTGCGGCTCGCGTTCCACGCCGGATTCGCCGGGTCCACCCTGCCTGGTGACACCGACAGCCGCGGCCGTCCGCCGCCATCGATGATCCGGGTCGCCGTCGTCGCGGTACCTCCTGTCCGGTCGACGAAAGAGACGCGCGCGGGGTTGAACAGGAAGGCGGTTCGGATGTTGCCGCCGGGCTGGCCGCCGTCGGAGTCGTTGACGGGGTCGATCTCGCGCCACTGGTAGCGCGGGCCGCCGGCCGCGACGACGGCGTCGGTGAACTTGCCGAGGGTCTGGTCAGCGGCGACAACACCGTTGTCGGTGGCACCGGAGTTGTCCTGGATCTCCTCGAGCGACACCACGTCCGGAGTGGCCAGGTTGTGCACCAGGTTGGCGGCCAACCGCGTGAACTTCGCCTGCGGATTCGACGGTGCCAGGTTCTCCACGTTGTAGGTGGCGACCGCCAGCTCGTCAGCGGTCTGCTTGGTCGTGGTCTCCGGCTGAATGCCGCCCGCGGTGCGCCGTCCGAGTGTGGTCGCCTCCAGCACATAGCCACCGAACTGGGTGTAGTCAAGCGGGCCCTCGGTGACGCCGGTCAGGCGATCGCCGACATTGGCCTTGGGAAAGGGATTCTGGGACGGCGAGACTAGCGACTGGACCTCGAGCCGTCCGCTGTTGGGATCGTCATAGCCGAGGTAGACCGTGCCGCCGCGCACACTGGGGTTCTGTCCTGGCTTGGAGGTGACGTAAAGCTCGTCGTAGTCGTCCGTCGGGCCGACGACACGGGCATCGTCGACCCGCACCAGCATGCCCTCGCGGGACTCGTAGAAGTCCAGCGCGTAGCGGCGCGGCTCGAGCGTGGACGAGTCGATGTCGTCACCGGTCGGGGCGTACGCCGTCGGCACCGTGTCGGGGCCGAGTGTCTCGGCGGCCGGGAGTGCGTTGCCCGAGGACAGCACGGAGACGGTCGGCACGCTCAGCTCCGTGATCGACTGGTAGACGGACTTCTGCCCAGTCTCGTCGGGGTAGAACTCGTGCACGGTACCGGAGACCAACACCGCGTCCCCGGGCTTGACGGTGATCTTCGCCGATCCGGTGTAGACGAAAAGGCCCTCGCTGGTGCGCGGGTCGGCATCCGGTCGCGGGTCCTGGAACCAGAAGCCCTTGCTCGACCCGGTGCCACGCACACCGGTCACCACCCCGGGAACGTCGGTGACCGACTGGCCCACCAGGGGCGAGAGCCTCGTCGTGCCCTGGATGTCGTGGATGCGGACGGCGCCGGCGGCCAGCGCGGCGGCGCCCGCCGGTGGCACGGTGACCAGGCCAGCGATCAGAAGCACGGTCACTGTCAGCGCGGCCGGTACGCCACCACGTCGCGGAGCTCCGGCCACATCACCCTCCCGGCTCGGCGTCCTCGTTCGATCGGCGCTGTACGCATGGTCTCCCGAAGACGCGGCCTAGAGATAGAGCCCGCCTACAGGTTCATGCCCGCGGCCCAACGCGAAACAGCGTGTCACCCGCGCCGGCGCCGACGGGCCCACGTCCAGGCGTACTCGGGATCCTCACACTGCATGGCGGCCTCGCCGAGTTCGAGCGGCCGGAACGTGTCGACCATGACCGCGGTCTCGTCGAAGTAGTGGACTCCGATCGAGGCCTCGACCGCACCGGGCTGCGGGCCGTGCGTGAAGCCCGCCGGGTGCAGGGACAGGGAGCCGAGCCCGATGCCGGACCCCTTGCGGGCCTCATAGTTGCCGCCGACGTAGAACAACAGTTCGTCGGAATCGACATTGGCATGGTTGTACGGAACAGGGATGGACAACGGGTGGTAGTCGACCTTGCGGGGGCAGAATGAGCAGACCACGAAATTGGGCCCCTCGAACGTCTGGTGCATGGGCGGCGGCTGGTGAATCCGTCCCGTAATGGGTTCGAAGTCGTCGATGTTGAACGCCCACGGGTACAGGCACCCGTCCCAGCCAACGACATCGAACGGATGGTTGGCATAGGTGAACTCGGTGAGGCCGCCACGATGGCGAACGATGACGTCAACGTCCTCGCCGTCGACGAGCAACGGCTCATCGGGGCCGCGCAGGTCCCGTTCGCAATAGGGCGAATGCTCGAGGAACTGACCCTTGGCGGAGAGGTAGCGCCTCGGCGGACCGATGTGGCCGGTGGCTTCCAGCACGAGTAGCCGCATCGGCTCATCGCCAGTCGGCACGATGCGGTAGGTGCACGAGGTCGGAATGACGACGTAGTCGCCCCGGCCGACGGCCAGCGTGCCGTAGCTGGTCTCCACCGTTCCGGTTCCGGTCTGGACGTAGCACAGTTCGTCGCCGATCGCGTTGCGGTACAACGGGCTCGGTGCGGTCGCCGCGACGAAGCAGATCGTCACGTCCGCGTTGCCGAAGAGCACCCGTCGTCCGCGTACCGCGTCGACGGCGGGATCGGCCCAGGTCAGCAGCTGTGACCTGTAGTGCCGCGGGAGCAGCGGTGCATTGGGTACGTGTGCCTTGCGTTCGTCATCGAGGGTGCGTGCGTCGACGATCGCCGTTGGCAGGTGGCGGTGGTAAAGCAACGCCGAGTCGGCGGAGAACCCTTCGACTCCCATCAGTTCTTCGGCATACAGGCCTCCTTCGGGGGTGCGGAACTGAGTGTGCCGCTTCGGTGGAATCTGCCCGACCCGGCGGTAGTACGGCATACACACCTCCTGGCGTCCGGATATCGGACATCTTTGTTCAGTTTGTGGTACACCGCTAGCGTGTCACTCGTGTCAAGCGCTGTAGACCTCCGTGCGTCCGGTCCGCACGGCACTCCGCCCCTGCTCGCAAGGCTCGTCGACGACGCGGCGCTGTTCCCTCCCGGCAACGCGCCCATGGCCGACGCCGTTCGCGGATACCTAGACGGGCGCTCCGGGGACCGAGCCGGCGTGCTCGGCCTCTTCCTGTGCCCGGCGTCCCGTCTTCCCGAACTGATCACCGAACTGAGCAGGGTCAAGCCCATCAAGCCGGTGACCATCTCGCTGGTCATCGACACCGGCCTCGGTGGGGTACCCAAGGCCGTGTCCATCGTCGAGTCCCGCGCCGAGCTGCTCTCGTTGCGCATGGTCGAGATGCCCGCGCCCTCCGACGTGGACGAGGTCTGGTTGGAACGGGTGTCGGAGTTCGTCCCCGAGGACGTCATCCGAGTCGTCGAGCCTCGCAGAGGCGGCGCCGAGTGGCTCGACGGCGTTGGCAGGGTCATCGAGCACGGCAGCTGGCCCAAGATCCGCTGTGGCGGGCTGAGCCAGGAGGCCTTCCCGAGCATCGACCAGATCGCGGACTTCCTTTCCGTGGTGTCCGACGGGGGCGTGTCCTTCAAAGCCACCGCCGGCCTGCACAACGCGGTCCGGCACGCCTCAGAAGAAACCGGGTTCACCCACCACGGCTTCCTGAACCTGCTGGTCGCCACCGCGCGTGCGCTGTCGGGCAAGGACATGCGAGAGGCACTTGCCGAAACCGACGGCCAGGCACTGGCCGACGAGGCGCGTGCGCTGTCGGATCCGGCGGCGCACGCGGTGCGCGGCGTCTTCGCCTCCTACGGATCGTGTTCGCTCTCCGAACCCGTCACTGACCTGGAGAAACTGGGACTGCTGTGAGCTGGATCGAGGACGAGTCCTTCACCGGAGACCAGCCGTTCGGACCCCAGACACTGCCCTACGGGGTGATCAACGAGGGAGTGGCGGTCCGGGTGGGTGATCACGCGCTGCCGCTGCGCCCCATCGCCGCGTCGTTCAGCGACCGGCTGGCGGAACTGGTGACCGCCAACTCGCTGGATCCCCTGCTCGCGGCCGGCCGGCCCCGCTGGAGCGAACTGCGGGCCCGTCTCACCGAACTGGTCACGGCGACGGCGGCACCGAGAAACGCCGGGCTGGTGCCGCTGCGCGACACGACCAACCGGCTGCCGTTCACGGTGGCCGACTATGTCGACTTCTATTCGTCGCGGCACCATGCCGAGAACGTCGGCAAGATCTTCCGCCCGGACGGTGCCCCGCTGCTGCCCAACTGGACCCACCTGCCCGTCGGCTACCACGGCAGGGCGGGCACCGTGGTGGTGTCGGGTACCGAGGTGGTCCGCCCGAAAGGGCAGCGCAAGGGCGGGGATGGCCCGGTGTTCGGACCGAGCACCCGGCTGGACATCGAGGCCGAGGTCGGATTCGTGTGTGGTGGCCCTGTCACCAGCCAGATACCAACCTCGGCGGCCGCCGAGCACGTCTTCGGCGTTGTGCTGGTCAACGACTGGTCCGCGCGGGATCTCCAGGCCTGGGAATACCAGCCGCTCGGCCCGTTCCTCAGCAAGTCGTTCGCGACCTCCGTCAGCGCGTGGATTACACCGCTTGAGGCACTCGCGGTCGCACGGATTCCCTCTCCGGCGCCGGAGCACGCGCTGTCGCCCTACCTGGTCCAGGACCAGTCGTGGGGGCTCGACCTGTCCATGCGGGTGTCGTGGAATGGAACCGTGGTGGCCACGCCGTGGTTCGGGCACATGTCGTGGACCTTCGCCCAGCAGGTGGCGCACATGACCGTCAACGGAGCCACCCTGCGGCCCGGCGACTTCTTCGCCTCCGGCACAGTGTCGGGACCGGAGAAGCGGCATCGCGGCAGTTTTCTCGAGCTGACCTGGTCTGGTCGGGAACCGGTCGTCCTCGACGACGGTGCCGAACGGTCCTTCCTCGAGGACGGCGACATGGTGGTGATCACTGCGACCGCACCTGGTGAGTACGGCTCGGTCGTCGGCGTCGGCGAGGTGCGCGGCACCGTCGTCGCGGCGGACTGAGCATGGCTGCCGCGGTCGTCCGGGAGAGCTCGCTGACCCTCGAGCGGGGCTTGGCGCTGTTGCAGGCCGTCGCGGATGCGGAGACCGAGGCACCGAACATCAGTGATCTGGCCACCGCAATCGGCGCCTCCCGTGCGGCGGTGTATCGGTTGCTCGTGCCGCTGCAGGCCCGGGGGCTTGTGGTGCGAGACGGCGCCAAGGTGCGGCTCGGCCTCGGTGTGCTCGAGCTAGCCACAAAAGTGTTGCCGCGGTTGCGGGCCGCGGCGCTGCCGGCGCTGCGCCAGCTGGCTGAGACGACCGGGGCCACCGCCCACCTGACGGTCGCCGAAGGCAGTGAGGCACAGGTCGTCGTGGTCGTCGAGCCGTCATGGACGACCTATCACGTGGCTTATCGGGTGGGCACAAGGCATCCGCTGAACCGGGGCGCCGCGGGTCGAGCGATCGGCATGCCCTCCGGTGGCCCAGAGTGGGTCGACAGTTCGGGTGAACTTCAGCCCGGAGCACACGGCGTTGCCGCGCCGGTACGGGGCGTCCGTGCGCTGCAGGCCAGCGTGGGCGTGGTGTCGATGGAGCCGCTCGAGTCGGATCGAATCGGTCCGCAGGTGGCCGCTACCGCCGCCGACGTCGCGGAAGCGCTGCGCCACAGCGGCGGACGCGGCATCGCCTGACGCGCCGAGCTCTACCCCAGCACCGCCTCACCGGCCGCGAGCAACGCGAACGCGCCGAACAGCACACCGGCGACGCGTTGCACGAGGTGTGGTTTGAACCGATTCCTGATCTTGCGGCCGACCAGCACCGCGACACCGGCCACCCCGACCAGCGCCAGCCAGGCACCGAGGCCGACCAGCACTGGCTGGCCGTACCGCGCGGTCAGGCCGGCCGTCGCCAACTGGGACGCGTCACCCCACTCCGCGGCGAACAGCACACCGAAGCAGGTCAGGGCGGCGCGCCGAAACGACACCTTGCCGATGCCGACCGTGGCCACGATCTGGCTATTGTCATTCGCGGCGGTGAAGCCCTCTCGCAGCAACATGACCGCGCCCAGGCCGAACAGCAGAGCGACCACGCCTGCCACCATCCGGTCCGGAAGCAGTGTCAGCAGGTCACCGAAGGTCACAGCGACGACGCATTGCACCAGGAATGCCGCACACACGCCGGAGAACACCGCGGCCGCGCGATAGCGGGTGGTCAGCACCAGGGTGGCGACGAGGGTCTTGTCCGGCAGCTCGACGGCGAACACCACGGCGAAGGCCGTGAGCAGGACCAGCGCACTGGAAGCCACAGGATTCGAGTCCCTCCCGTCCGGACCAGCGGATCGACTGTACCGCGATGCCAACCGGACAGGACCTAGGTCCCGCGTGGCCAGGACGCTCGGACCTGAGTGAGTGACGAAACCATTGGCACAGTGGCAGGCGTGGACGCGCTCGATGTTGCCAGGTGGCAGTTCGCGATCACCACCGTCTACCACTTCCTGATGGTGCCGCTCACCATCGGACTCTCTGTCGTCGTCGCGGTCATGCAGACCGCCCTCGTGCGCACCGGTCAGCGGCGTTACCTCGCCATGACCAAGTTCTGGGGCAAGTTGATGCTGGTCAACTTCGCCATGGGCGTCGTCACCGGAATCGTCCAGGAGTTCCAGTTCGGGATGGCCTGGAGCTCGTACTCCATGTTCGTCGGTGATGTCTTCGGTGCCCCGCTGGCGATGGAGGGCATCGTCGCGTTCATGGTCGAGTCCACGTTCCTCGGATTGTGGATCTTCGGCTGGGATCGGCTTCCCGCGCGGATCCATCTCGCGTGCATCTGGGCGGCCGCGCTGGCCTCGTCCGCTTCCGCCTACTTCATCGTGGCGGCCAACTCCTGGATGCAGCACCCGGTCGGCGTCGAACTCGTTGCTGGAAGACCCCGACTCACCTCCATCTGGGCGGTGTTGACCAACAGCACCGCGCTGACAGCGTTCCCGCACGCGGTCGCCGGCGGATTCGTCGTCGCCGGAGTGTTCCTTGTCGGTATCTCGGCCTGGCATCTGTGGCGCGGGCGCACCGAGGACGATCAGGACCGCACGGTGTGGACAGGCGCGTTGAGGTTCGGCGGCTGGGTAGGCGTAGCCGCGTTCGCCGCGCTGGCCCTGACTGGGGACGCGCAGGGGAAGCTGATGTTCAGCCAACAGCCGATGAAGATGGCCGCGGCCGAGGCGCTCTGCCACACCGCGGCACCCGCGGGTTTCTCGATCTTCGCCTACGGTGACGTGTCACGACCCGACTGTGAGCACGTCAAGAGTGTCACGGTGCCCGCGCTGCTGTCTTTCCTGGCGCATGGCGACTTCTCGACCAAGGTCGACGGGGTCACCCCTCTTGTCGAGCGGTACCGCGCCGAGTACGGGGCCAACTATCCGACCGACCCCGCCCTCGGCGCCCTGTCGGGCAAGCCGATCGACTACGTCCCCGTCCTTCCCGTGACCTATTGGGGGTTTCGTCTCATGATCGGTTTCGGCGCCCTCGCCGCCGCGACGGCGCTGCTGATGTTGTGGCTCACCCGCCGCGGACGGATACCCAGGAGTAGGTGGTTCCCGGTCGTGGGGCTGGTCGCGATCGCCGCTCCGTTCCTCGGCAACAGTTTCGGCTGGATCTTCACGGAGACTGGCCGTCAACCCTTCGTCGTGGCGCCGAATCCGTCCGGCGTCGACGGTGTGTGGATGTTCACCGCCCAGGCGGTGTCACCCGGTGTCTCGACCGGCGAAATGCTCACCTCGCTGATCGCGCTCACCGTGGTATACGGGACGCTCGCCGCGGTCGAGGGCTATCTGCTCATGCGCTACGCACGGGCCGGCGTAAGCGGCGTGCTTCCGCCATCCGACGAGTCCGATGAACCAACCGATGTGTTGGCATTCGCCTACTAGGGCGTGTCGTTCGGGCGACGCCGTTCAGCCCCCACCCGTCCCAGGGGGGCGACCCCGCATCCAGTCTACCAGCGATGACCACAAGTGGATCTTGGCAGTCGATCGCCTGTGGACAACCCAGGGCCTGTGCACAACTCGCCCGATCCGCACAGGAAGGAGCTTGCCATGGATCTGCCGACACTCTGGTTCGCTCTGATCGCCGCACTCTGGCTGGGCTACTTCTTCTTGGAAGGCTTCGACTTCGGCGTCGGCATCCTGATGAGTTCACTGGCCCGCGACGACACCGAACGGCGGGTCGTACTGAACACGATCGGCCCGGTGTGGGACGGCAACGAGGTGTGGCTGATCGTCGCGACCGCCGGCACCTTCGCGGCCTTTCCGGCCTGGTATGCCACGACACTGTCCGCCGCCTACCTTCCCGTGCTGATGATCCTGCTGGCGCTGGTCGGTCGCGGGGTGGCATTCGAGTACCGCGGCAAGGTGGATAACGTCCGCTGGCGTCGCGCCTGGGACACGGTTCTCCTGGTCGGCTCGCTGGTTCCGCCGGCGGGCTGGGGGCTCGTTCTCACCGCGATGGCGACCGGCGTGCCGATCGACGCTTCCGGCGTGCTGCGTGGCGGCCCGTTCGCACTGTTCACGCCGCTCGCCGTGCTCGGCTCCCTCGCGGTACTCGGGTTCAGTATCGCCCATGGCGCGGTGTTCCTCGCGCTCAAGACGGAGGGCGAGATCCGCGCCAGGGCCGCGACAGCCGTGCGGAAGATCGGACCGGTGTGCCTGCTGCCCATGGTCGTGCTGGTGATCCTGCTCCAGGCTCGCAACGGGAGCTGGTGGACCCTTGCTGTCGCCATGCCCAGTCTGGTGGCCACCACCGCCGCCATGCTCCGGGCGAGAGCCGGACGGGACGGTCAGGCGTTCGTCCTGTTCGGGGTACTACTCGCGGGCACGATGACACTGCTGTTCGGGTCCGAATTCCCGACGATCGTCACGTCGACCATTGACAGCGCCTTCTCCCTGACGGTGCGGAATTCCTCGTCGAGTCCGTACACGCTCGGCGTGATCACCTGGCTCGCCGCCTTCTGTGCTCCAATCGTGCTCGCCTACCAGAGCTGGAGCTACTGGGTGTTCCGGCGACGCATCGGCACCCGGCACATTCCCGAAGCGCACGTGCCGTGATGCCTCGTGGACCGCTCGGCGCGCTACCGAGACTTTCCCCGACTACCCGGCGTGCTCTGGTCGTCTGCATGGCACTCGCCGTGCTCGATGCCATCGCACTGATCGTCCAGGCGTTGGCGCTGTCGACGCTGCTCGCCTCGGTCGTCGCCGGAACGACGGCCACGACGACGCCGGCATGGTTGGCGGCCGCGGCAGGCGCGGCCGTGACACGGGCATTGCTGCAGTGGGCGACAGACACCACGGCCGCCCGTGCCGCCGCCGGGACGGAACGGGAGCTGCGGGAACGGGTGCTCGAGCGGGCCGTGGCCCTCGGTCCTGACTGGATCGCTAGACACGGCCCTGCCGAGCTGACCGTGGTGGCCACCAAGGGCCTCACCCGCATCGACGACTACTTCACCCGGTTCCTTCCCGCTCTGGTGCGTGCCGCGGTTGTGCCGGCACTGATCGGGGGCTGGATTCTGTGCTGTGACGTGACGTCCGCGGCACTCGTCGCCGCGACCGTGCCGCTCGTTCCGCTGTTCGCCGTTCTCATCGGCAAGTTCACCCAACACCGCACGGCCAAGGCCGCCAACACCGCGGGCAGGCTGTCCGGCCAGCTGCTCGAGCTGATCCGGGCTCTTCCGGTGCTCACCGCGTTCCGGCGCGCGTCGGCGCAGATCGAGGTGGTACGCCGGGTCGGCGAACAGCACAGGAAAGCGACCGGAGCGACGCTACGAGTGGCGATGCTGTCCGCATTCGCCCTGGACACCGTCGCCATGCTGTCGGTTGCCCTCGTCGCCGTAGACGTGGGGCTGCGGCTGGTGTCCGGTGATCTCGGTCTCGGCACCGGACTGCTCGTTCTGTTGCTTGCGCCCGAGTGCTACCTGCCGCTGCGGGCCGTCGGGGCCGCCTTCCACGCCAGTACGGACGGCCTCGAAGCGGTCCGGCGGGTGGCGATGATCGACGAACCGCCACCCGCCGGCACCGCCGTCAGCGGGCCCGGGGAGATCAGGGTTGCGGGACTGGGTGTGCGGCGACGCGATCGGAATGCGCCAGACGGCGTGTCCTTCACCGTCCGGGCCGGTGAGATCACTCGACTTGACTGGCCGAGCGGCGCCGGCAAGTCGACGGTCCTCGGAGTCCTGCTGGGATTCGTCCACCCCGAACGCGGAACAGTCACCGTCGGCGGCACCGATCTGTCCACGATGGACATGGCGATCTGGCGCGAGCAGCTGGCGTGGGTTCCACAGCGGCCGGAGTTCGATGCCGAGACCGTCGCGGCGACCTTGGCCGCCATCGGCGGGAACCCGCGCGGCGCGACAGCCAAGGTCGCGGCCACCCACCTGCTGACAAGGCGGATCGTCGAACTGTCGACGGGCGAACGGCAGCGGGTCGCGCTCGCGAGAGCACTACTGCGAATCGAACAGGGTGCCAAATGGCTGTTGCTGGACGAGCCCACCGCCCATCTGGATCCGGTGACAGCGGCCAAGGTGATGGCCGCGATCACGGACACGGCGGCCGACGGGGTCGGTGTCCTGCTCGCCACCCACCGTCCGGCCGAGTCCGATGGCACCCCTGACTCCGGTGCCTCGGTGCGAGCCGCCGCCGTTCCGGTCACCCGGACGCCGCCGCGACGCACCGGGACGGGCAGGATACGCGAATTGTTCAGCGGGCGGACGGCGGTCGGTGTCCTGCTCGGCGCCGCCGCGCTCGGCTGCGGTGTCGCGCTGACCGCCACCGCCGCCTGGCTGATCGCCAAGGCTTCCCAGCAGCCGCAAGTACTCACGCTGACGGTCGCCGTCGTGGCCGTGCGGGCCTTCGGTCTCGGCAAGGGCGTGCTGCGCTATCTCGAACGGCTTGTCACGCATGACGCCGCCTTCCGGCTCAGCGGTGAGCTGCGACTGCGACTGTGGAGCACCCTCGTCCGGTTGGGTCCAGCGCAGGCCACGGCATTGGGCAGAACCGGTGGCATTCAACGACTCGTCGACGACACCGACACCGTGCGGGACCTCGTGCCGCGAGTGCTGATCCCGCCACTGGTCGGCATCGCCGTGGCCAGCGCCGCGGTGACCCTGGAGACGGCCGTACTGCCCGCCGCCGGCCTGGTGCTCGGCATCGCGCTTGCCCTCGCCGCTGTCGGCGGGGCGATCGTTGCGGCAGTGGCCGAGCAGCGGGCGAGCACCGTGTTGTCCGCCGGCCGGCGTGTGGTTGCCGCGACGGTGCTCACGCTGTTCGAGGCCGCAGCCGACCTGATCGCGTTCGGGACCCATCGCGAACGCCTTGCCGAACTGGCCGCGGCCGACAGGTCGCTGGCCGCCGCGGCCCGACGACAGGCGTTCGGCGCTGGCGCGGCCAACGCGGTGGTGACCACGGCGGTCGGGATGGCGACAGTCGCCTGCGCCCAACTGGCGGCTTCCGCCGTCAGCGCCGGGAGCCTGGCTCCGGTGCTAGCACCACTAGTGGCGTTGGTGCCATTGGCGGCGGCCGAGCCCGTTGCCGCGGTTCCCCCGGCAGCCCAGCAGTGGGGTGCCCTCAGATCCGCCCATCAGCGGGTCGCTGAGCTGTCCGGGGTAAACCGGGAGGGGAGTGCCGGCACCAGGGAGAGCTCCCCTCCCGGCGACCGCGGCCTCCGCCTTGTCGGGGTCGAGGCACGCTGGCCAGGGGCGGAGACACCGGTGCTGAGCGAGGTGGATCTGGACGTCCCCGCCGGCACCTGGCTGGCCGTCGTCGGTGCCTCCGGCGCCGGCAAATCCACTCTGCTCGCTCTGCTGCTGGGTTTCCTGGCCGCCGAGCGGGGACGAATCAGTCTGCCCAGCACGGTGTCCTGGTGCCCTCAGGAACCGCAACTGGTCTCCACCACGGTCCGCGAGAACCTGCGACTGGGCGATCCGCGTGGCGACGATGATGCGCTGCGTTGTGCCCTGGTCGACGCCGGTCTTGCGGACTGGACGACCAGGTTGGATGTCGTGGTGGGCGCCGGAGGGTTCGCGGTGTCCGGTGGCGAGGCGCGACGGCTGGCACTGGCCAGGGCATTGCTTCGCGCCGACAACGCCGACCTTGTCCTGCTCGACGAGCCGACGGCACACCTCGACGGACCAACGGCGACTGCCGTGCTGAACCGGCTGCGCGAACGGCTCGATGGTCGTACCGTCGTGTACGTCACTCACCGATCTGAGGAGACGGGGCTGGCGGATCTGGTGGTCGAGGTATGCCAGGGCACGATCAACGTACGCGCTCCGAAGGTGGCCTGACTACGCATGGGCGTCACCGATCCGTCTCTGGCCGCCAGGACCCTCAAGGCGGCGACCGAGATCACCATGGCGGCACTGTCCCGTGACGATCCGGACGAGGTGCTTCCTCTCGTGGTCCGAGGCGCGGCCGAGCTGGTCGGCGCGCACCTCTGCCTGATCTCGGTCCGTGGCGAGAACGACACGCTGACTGTTGAGGCGGCGCACGGAAGTCCGGACGGCCCGAACAGTCCGATCGGAACGGTCCTCTCGGCGCGGTCCGCGGCGGCGAGGGTGGCACGAGGTGGCGTGCCGGTGATGGTGGACGACGTGGCCGACGATCCGGCAACCGCTCCGTTCGTTCCCGCGCGTCTGCGTGTCTATGGACCGTTCGCGGTCGTCCCCTTCGGCACGAGGGAACGTCGGCTTGGCGCGTTGGCGGTGTACCGGCGGCGCGGAGCGGAGCCATTCGCCCCGGCCGCCGTCGATGTGCTCACCTCGTTCGCCGCACAAGCCGGTCTTGCCCTGGTACTCGCCGAGGGATGGACGGCGCGCCAGCGGGTCGCGGTGTACCAGGAACGCGAGCGTATCGCCCGCGACCTGCACGATGTGATCATCCAGCGGCTCTACGCGGCCGGCGTCCAACTCGACCTGCTCGGTCGACGGCTCGCCGGAAAGCTGACCAGGCAGGAAGCTGCCCGCCTCGCTGAAACGGTCGACGAACTCGACAGGACCATCGACGAAGTACGGGCGCACGTGCGTACCCTGCGCGGCGTCGACCCACCCAACGCCAGCGCGATCCCCACACTGTCCGACTCTGTCCGCGCGGAGGTCGAGACGGCTGGCGAGTTGCTCGGGTTCCCACCGCATGTACGGATCGAAGGCGATCTGACCGACATCTCGGTCGCCGTCGCCGACAACACGCGGGCCGCCTTGCGCGAGGCCCTTTCCAACGTGGTTCGACATTCCGGCGCCAGCAGGGTGAGCGTCGAACTAAGCCGCGGTGAGCGGAATCTGCGACTGCGGGTCGCCGACGATGGCTGCGGCATCCCGCCCGGCGTCACCCGACGAGGTCTGCGGCATCTCGAGGAGCGGGCGAGAGCGGCTGGCGGCCGATGCACGGTGACCTCCTCGGCCCGCAGCGGCACCGCCGTGCTCTGGCAGGTCCCGCTCTAGTCCGGTGGATCAGTCCCGCGAGCGCCTGGCGATCCAGGCCGCCGCCTGGGTACGCCGTTGCATGCCCAACTTGGCCAGCACCGAGGTCACGTAGTTCTTCACGGTCTTCTCGGCCAGGAACAGCCGCTCGGCGATCTGCCGGTTGCTCAATCCTTCGCCGATCAGCGTGAGCACCTTGCGTTCCTGTTCGGTCAGTGCACCCAGCTCGTCGCTGACAGCGGGGCGCCGCATCCGGTCGAGCACCCTCGCCGTGGTGACCGGGTCGAGCAGTGATCGGCCCTGCGCCACCTCGCGCACCGCGTTGACCAGGTCCTGTCCGCGTACCTGTTTGAGCAGGTAACCCGATGCGCCGGCCATGATGGCGCCGACGAGTGCCTGCTCGTCATCGAAGGCGGTGAGCACGAGGCAGCGCGGCCCTCGCCAGTCGGCGTCGGCGAGTCCACGCAGTTCGCGGCACAGCCCGACGCCGTCGCCGTCAGGCAGTCTCATGTCCACCACGGCCACGTCAGGGCGGCGGGCGCGAGCCATGACAACCGCTTCGCGAACGCCGCCGGCTTCGGCGACGACCCGCACGTCCGCCTCGCCGTCCAGCAGATCACGCAGGCCGCGGCGGACCACCTCATGGTCGTCGACGAGGAGCACGGTGACCGGCACCGGTCAACGGTAGCGCGTCGGATCGATGTCCTGACGGTCGTTGTCGGCCTGGTAGACGGGCCTGGGCATGTCCATTACCGCGCCTACGGTGGCCCACTCGTCACGTCCGAGCCGCGCGACCGGCCGCAGCCGGTCGATGGCCGGATGACCGGCGACGAGGACGCGTTCGTCCACCGCGGCATGCACGACCCTGCCGAACACGACGGTCGAATCGCCAAGACACACCGTGCTGTGCAACTCGCACTCGAGGGCGACTGGTGACTGGGCGACCCTTGGCGGCGTCACGAGCCGGCTCGGTTCCTTGGCAAGGCCGGCCGCCGCGAACTCGTCGACGTTGGGAGGAAAGTTCGTGCTGGTGACGTTGATCTGCTCACGGAGTTGTTCGCACGCGAGGTTCACCACGAATCCGCGGGTTCGCTCGATGTTGCGCAGACTGTCCTTGCGGCCGACAGAGGTGAACTGGATCACGGGTGGCGACACGCAGGCCACCGTGAAGAACGAGTGCGGCGCCAGGTTGTCGACTCCCGACTCGGAGGTGGACGACACCCATGCGATGGGGCGGGGCACCACGACGGCGGTCAGCAGCTGGTAGAACGTCCGACTCGTCATGGTTCCTGGCGAGAAGTCCACACGCATCCGTCGAGTATGCAGGAGCCGTCTCACCCGCTCGGGGTCGTGAGCTCGCTGAAGACCTCGTCCCATGCCGCCGCGACCTGGCGGGCACAGGTATCGGGCGCAACCTCGCCGACCCCGGTGCCCAGCCCAGGCATGGCGATGGTGTGCACGACCGAGCGGATGGGGATACCGCTTTCCAGCCGTCCGTGCAGCCACAGCCGGAACACCGCACGCGCTGCGAGGTACGGGTGGACGGTGTCGAACGGCAGTCGCTCACCAGGGTCACGCATAGTGGGAGCGCTGATCATCCATTCGGGGGTCAGCTCACCTGTTGGCACTATGAGCGCTTCCCCGACGGGGAGTTCACCTCCGTGGTACGCCAGCACGCCGCTCCGCACGTGTTGTTCGACGTTGGGGAACGCGCGCGAGTACAGCGCGTCGACGCCACTGCGCATCCAGCCAAAGGAG
Source organism: Kutzneria sp. (assembly GCA_019239965.1). Taxonomy (GTDB): domain Bacteria; phylum Actinomycetota; class Actinomycetes; order Mycobacteriales; family Pseudonocardiaceae; genus Kutzneria. Next base: position 31,292 of record JAFAZC010000059.1, read on the forward strand.
TTGGCCGGACTGACGACGGCCTCGGCCTCGATGTCCAGCACGGACCCCTCGTGGACTCGAACACCCTTGCGACCTTCGGCGACGGTCGACCATGCGGCCGCGAGCGGCGCTTCGACAGCACACAGAACGAGTTGGAGCAGCGGAACGGTCGTATCGCCTTCCGTGTCGGCGGTCACGATGCCGCCTCCGCTGGGATAAACACGTCGGCGGTCATGACGCCGCCTCCGCTGAGGCAAGCACGTCGGCGGTCACGCGTCCAAGCATTCCAGGAGACGGAACTGCGCGTAACGGGGGAGCCCACTGTCCGGGTAAGTGATATACGCCTCAATCGGGGACGGTGACCCGGTAGCCAATAGAGTGGGAACGTGCCACGGACTGCCTTTCTCGGACCCGAGGGAACCTTCACCGAACAGGCGGTCCGTGTGTTGGTTGATCCGGACCAGCACGAACTCGTTCCAGTCGACACCATCCAGGCCGTGGTCGACGCCGTGCGGACCGGCGAGGCCGATTCGGGTTGCCTTCCGGTGGAGAACTCGGTCGAAGGGGCCGTGCCGGCGACCATGGACGCGCTGGCTGTCGGTGATCCTGTCGTGGCCGTGGCCGAGCTGGTGCTGCCAGTGCGCTTCACCGTTGTGGTCAGGCCGGGGACTCGGCCGGACCAGATCCGGACCGTCGCGAGCCATCCGCATGCGCTCGCCCAGGTCAGGAGCTGGTTGGAGGCCAACCTACCGGGGGTGACCGCGGTCGCCGTTGGCTCGACCGCTGGTGCGGCCCGCGCGGTGCTCGACGGCGACTTCGACGCGGCGGTGACCGCGCCAATCGTCTCGACACGCTATCCACTGCACGAGCTGGCGACGAACGTCGGTGACAACGCCGACGCGGTGACAAGGTTTCTGCTGATCAGCAAGCCTGGGCTTAGTCCGGCGCCCACCGGTGCCGACCGCACCTCGCTCGTCGCGGTCACGGCGAACCGGACCGGTGCGCTGGCGGACCTGCTCGTCGAGTTGGCGTTGCGCGAGATCAACCTGACTCGGCTGGAGGCGCGCCCGACCAAGGACCGGTTCGGCGACTACCGGTTCTTCCTCGATGTGGAGGGGCACATCGCCGAGCACCGGATCGGTGACGCACTTGCCGCACTGCACCGACGGTGCACCGAGGTCCGCTTTCTGGGCTCGTATCCGCAGGCCGACGCGAGGAGCACCGCGGTAATGCCACCCACGACGGACCAGGACTTCTCCTCGGCGATCGAGTGGGTCGCCGCGATCCGGCGCGGGGAACGCGCATGAGTCCTCGCCGACTGGTACTGGTCAGGCATGGGCAGACCTCGTCGAACGTGATCAACTCACTGGACTCGAAGCCGCCCGGCCCCCCGCTCACCGAGGAAGGACGGCGTCAGGCGTCCGCGGTGGCACAGGTGCTCAGCAGCGAGCCGGTTGTCGCGGTGTACGCCAGCGTGGCCGTGCGCGCGATGCAGACCGCCGCCGCCATCGCGGCCGTACACGGGTTGGCCGTCGAGATCCTCGAGGGCGTGCAGGAGGTGTACGTCGGCGAGCTGGACAGCCGCAACGACGACGAGGCCCTGCGTACGTTCTTCGCCGTGTTCGACAGCTGGACGGCCGGCGGGGATCTCGACATTCCCATGCCTGGCGGTGAGTCGGCGAGTCAGGTGCTGTGCAGGTACCTCGGTGCGGTGAGAGTGATCAGCGAGCGACATCCGGACGGAACCGTCGTACTCGTCAGCCACGGGGCGGCCATTCGGTTGGCGTCCTTCGCCCTGGCCGACAACATCGCCTCTGATCTGGCCGGGACGCACCTTCTCGCCAATGCCGCCACCGTCGTGCTCGAAACGGACCTCGGGGCGCCAACCGGCTGGCGCTGCCTGGAGTGGGGCGGCATCGCACTGTCCTGAACGCCGTGGCTCTCCCGCGAGCCGGCGGGCGCGGCACGGATCCGGGAGAGGTCAGCCCCAGCCGAGTCGGTGCAAGGTCTCGTCGTCGAGGCCAAAGTGGTGGCCGATCTCGTGCATCACCGTGACCGCGATCTCGTCGACCACATCGTCCTCGCTGTCGCAGATGTCCAGGATGGCCGCACGGTAGATCGAAATCCGGTCCGGCAGGACTCCGCCGTAGTCGGCGGTCCGCTCGGTCAGGGCGATCCCGTGGTACAGCCCGAGCAGCGAAGGGTCCTCGGCGTTGCGCTCCTCGACGAGGATCACGACGTTGTCCATCGCCGCGGCGAACCGGGGCGGGAGGAGGTCGAGCGCCTGGCCGACCAACTCCTCGAACCGGCTCGGCGCCATATCGAAAGCCACTAGTGCGAGTCCTGGGGATTGGAACTGGGTGCGGCCTGTGTGGAGGACGGCACCAGCTGCGGGCCGACTCCCTTGACCGAATTGATGATCTTCTGGAGCCCTGATCCGTCGGGCAGTTTCTGGCCCACCTTGCAGTTGACCTTCATGGATCCGATGGCCCAGCTTTCCTGGTGAACCACGTCCCAGGTCACACCGAGCCCGTTCTTCGTCAGGTCATAACCCTTGGTGTAGTCGGTTGCGGCCTTGCCGCAGGCCGGAGACAGCGCGGCGTCCTGCTTGCCCTGGTCGGGGTACCCGTCGGGAAACAGCGGCTTGAGATCGACGATGCCGACGATCTCGTACGCGTGTGCGTTGTCACACGGTACGGGGTCGCTGACGCTCTTGCCATCGATACCAAGGCAGGTGCCGACGTCGTACACCGCGGACTGGTCACCGGTGGTCGCCGACCCAGTCGCCGGCAGCAGCTTGCCGCCGGGGCCGATCACCTGCAGCCCGCACCGCATGCTGCGGCTGCCCGCGGCCCACTGCTGGTCCTTCGGCTTGAGTGCGCCGGTGTGGTATCTGCCATACGGATCAAGCTTGTTCGACATGAACCGCGCCGTAACCCCCGTGCAGTTGTCCTGCACGATCTTCTGCCACAGCGTGCCGTCGGGGAACGGGGCGTCCGCGGGGTAGGACGCGGCGAGGTCGACAGTGCCGGCGATCTCGAACAGGTGCGAGGCCGAGCAGTCGACCTTGTTCATGTCGTTGCCGTCGGTCCACATCAGGCAACTGCCGTCGGGCGCCTCGAACGCGACGTTGCTCGCGGCCGCGGACAGTCCACCGAGCGGCCAGGAGAACAACGTGCTCGTAGCGAGCACGACAAGTGCCCCGACGAAGGCACCGACCATCATCAGACGGGTCCGCCCCGGTCGCCGCTTCGGGTGAAACCACTCGGTGAGTTCAGGCATCGCCTCCCATGATGCCTGTGCTCGCGGGAGACCGACACCGGGTATCTTTTTCTCAGGGGAGGCGTCGATGTCCGAGAACGACAAAGCCACCGAGCACGATGAGCCTGAGAAGGGGCGCATCAGCTTCCAGGACTCCTCGACGACACCCAGGCCGCCCACTCTGGCCGAACAGCGGGCCCGCCAGCGGGTCGAGGCCGAGCAGCGCGAGCACGCGGTGGCCGAGGAGGCAGCGCGGGCCGAGGCCGAGCGCAAGAAGAAGCTTCGCAAGCGGGTACTGATCGGCGGCGGAGTCGGTGTCGGGTTGGTTGGCCTCATCGCGGGTTCGTATGCACTGGCCAGCCCGTCCACCGTGACCGCACGCTGTACGGACACCAACGGTGTGGTGGTCGACGACCAGTACTGCGACACCGACTCGGCCTACTACCGCAACTACGGTGGCTACCACAGCGGTGGCCTGTTCATCTTCCCCGGCGGCCGCCAGTACCACTACTACTACGGCGGGAGCGGCAGCGTCGGGCAGCGGGCGACGGGCGGTACCACCACGCCGCCGAGCGGCAATGCCAAGGTGACCTCGCCCAGCGGCCGGACCATCCAGCGGGGCGGCTTCGGCGTCAAGGGCGGCGGCGCGAGCGCGGGCAGCGACGGCGGCAGCGGGAAGAGTGGGGGTAGCTGAGTGCGTCGGGAGACCTCACGGCCCCGCCCGGACTGGCGGCGCCTGGTCGCCGAGCAGGGGCTGGTCTTCGGCACACCGTCCATGGGCGCGGGCGGCGCACAGCGGCCGTACTGGGACGAGTCAGCGCACTACGTTCTCGGGTTGGACGAGGTGCTGTCCATGGAGGCCGACGTCGAACTGCTGCACTCCATGTGTCTCGACGCCGTCGACACCGTGGTGACCACGGAGCGGTACGCCGACTTCGGTATCGCCGAGTGGCTGTGGCCCGCGATCGCGGAGTCGTGGAAGCGGCGGGATCCACATCTGTACGGCCGCTTCGATCTGCGTTACGACGGTTCCGGGCCGGCCAAACTGCTGGAGTACAACGCCGACACACCCACCTCATTGCTGGAGGCCTCGGTCATCCAGTGGAACTGGAAGAGCGACCTGTTCGACGAGGACGACCAGTGGAACTCCATCCACGAGAAGCTGATCGACCGCTGGCGGGAGATCGGCACCCTGCTTCCCCACAACGAGCTGCACTTCACCTGGTCATCCGCGGACACCACCGGTGAGGATCACCTGACCGTCGCCTATCTGCAGGAGACCGCCGCGGAAGCCGGCATGGACACGATCGGCCTTCCCATCGAGGACGTCGGATGGGACACCACCCTGCAGCGGTTCGTCGACCTCGAGGAAGCGCCGATGGGCACCGTGGTCAAGTTGTACCCGTGGGAGTGGATGGTCGAGGAACAGTTCGGCCGGCACGCGGTGGACCGCCTTCCCGCCACGTTGTGGATCGAGCCGCTGTGGAAGATGCTGCTGTCCAACAAGGCGCTGCTCGCTGTGCTGTGGGAAATGCATCCCGGCCACCCCAATCTGCTGCCGGCGTTCCTCGGTGACCCCGGATTCCTCACCGAGTACGTGCGCAAGCCGCTACTGGGCAGGGAGGGTGCCAATATCCAGGTCGTCGCCCCCGGACACCACGTCGAGACCGGTGGCATGTACGGCCAGGAGGGCTACGTCTACCAGTTGTTCGACCCGCTGCCCTGCTATGACGGCTACCGACCGGTGATCGGCGCCTGGATGGTTGCCGACGTCTCGGCCGGGATGGGCATCAGGGAAAGTGTCGGACTCGTGACCGACGACGGTGCCGCTTTCGTCCCGCACAGAATCGTCGGGTCGTGAATACTGCTGACCCGTGACCATCTCCTCACTCGGCCAGGGTGTCGGCGCGATCGCGCTGTACGCGGTGATCGGCCTCGCTCTGATGCTCATCGGCTTCTCCATACTCGACCTGACCACCCCGGGGAAACTGTCCAAGCTGGTCAGGGACGGTCGGCCGAACGCCGCGGCGGTGACGGCGGCCGGCCTGCTCAGCATGGCGTTCATCGTGGTGGTCGCGATCTTCAACTCGCCGGCCAAACTCAGCGACGGCATCGTCGCCTCGATGATCTTCGGAGTGGTCGGGATCCTCGCGCAGGTGATCGCAATCCGCGTGTTCGAGTTCGGGATGCGGATCAATGTCAGTGCCCTGCTCGCGGCGGAGAGGTTCTCGCCGGTCAGCGTCGTGCTGGCCAGTGCGCACCTGTCCATGGGCCTTGTCGTGGCGGTCGCCATCAGCTGAGTAGATTCACCCTGTGATCGACCTCAGGACACTTCGCGAGAACCCGGACCTCGTCCGCGCGTCGCAGCGCGCACGAGGTGAAGATCCATCGCTGGTGGACAGCCTGCTGTCCGCCGACGAGCGTCGCCGGTCCTCGGTGTCCCGCGCCGACTCGATGCGCGCCGAGCAGAAGCGGCTCGGCAAGCTGGTCGGGGCCGCGAGCGGCGACGAGCGCACCGCGCTGCTGGCCAAGGCCAAGGAGCTCGCGGCTGAGGTCAAGACCGCCGAGTCGGATCAGCACGCCGCGGACGCCGAATTGGTCGAGGCGCACAGGAGAATCCCCAATCTCGTCGAGGACGGCGCGCCACACGGTGGCGAGGACGACTACGTCGTGCTCAAGCACGTTGGCAAGCCCCGCGAGTTCGACTTCACCCCGCGTGACCACCTCGAGTTGGGTGAGGGCCTTGGCGCGATCGACATGGAACGGGGCGCCAAGGTGTCCGGCTCGCGGTTCTACTTTCTGACCGGCGTCGGCGCCCAGCTGCAGATCGCCCTGCTCAGCATGGCCGCACAGCAGGCCGCGGCCGCCGGCTTCACATTGATGATCACCCCGTCGCTGGTCCGCCCGGAGATCATGGAAGGCACCGGATTCCTCGGTGCGCACGACTCCGAGGTGTACCGGCTACGCGATGACGACCTGTATCTCGTCGGCACCTCCGAGGTCCCGCTCGCCGGCTACCACAGTGACGAGATCCTCGACCTCTCCGCGGGGCCGCGCCGGTATGCGGGCTGGTCGACGTGCTATCGACGGGAGGCTGGCTCCTACGGCAAGGACACGCGGGGCATCATCCGGGTGCACCAGTTCGACAAGGTGGAGATGTTCTCCTACTGCCCGCCGGAGCAGGCCCATGACGAGCATCTGCGCCTGCTGGCGTGGGAGGAGGAGATGCTCAGCAAGGTCGAACTGCCGTATCGAGTGATCGACACCGCAGCCGGCGACCTCGGTTCGTCAGCCGCGCGCAAATACGACTGCGAGGCGTGGCTGCCCAGCCAGCAGAGCTATCGCGAGGTCACCTCGACCTCCAACTGCACCACGTTCCAGGCGCGCCGACTCAACGTGCGACTGCGCACGGAGGATGGCAGGACCCAGGTCGCGGCCACACTCAACGGCACCCTTGCCACCATGAGATGGATCGTGGCGATCCTGGAGAACCACCAGGAGGCCGACGGATCGGTGCGCATCCCCGACGCACTACGTCCCTTCCTCGGCGGCAAGGACCGACTCGTCCCGGTCACCTGAACAGGCCGACGTGCCGATCTCCGCGCGGACCAGTTGCCCCGGCTGGTCCGCGCGGAGACCTTCCTCTCCCCTCACCCCGGCCTCTTTCGCCCCCCAGGTTCCCCAGATTCCACAAGTACGACGTGCGGCCGGCCGCAATGGTTCCCTTCGAACCGTGGCCTCCATCCGATCAGGTGGACAAGGCGGGCAGGATGTCGGCGGCGACCGCTTCCAGCACCGCTTCGGTGCCCGCGAACACACCTTCGTGTCTCGGCCACTGAGCGACCACGTCGGTGAACCCGAGTTCCTCGGCCCTGCCGAGCACATCGGCGAAGAACTCCTTGCTGGACAGCGAGAATGTCGGACAGCCGTCCGACTGCAGGAACCTCCGCATCGTCTCGGGCCGTCGACCCGCGGCCGCCAGCGTGTCGTCCATCCGGTGGGACAGTTCGGCGAGCGAACGCCACCAGACCTCGACGGTCTCCCGGTCGGTGCCAGCGGTCACCCACCCCGCACCGAACCGCGTCGCAAGCTTCATCGCCCTCGGACCGTTGGCCGCGATCACGAAGGGCACCCTCGGCGACTGCACGCAACCAGGCGCCGACCGTGCCTCGACCGCCGCGTAGTGCTTGCCCCGCCACGTCGTCTGCGGCTTGGTGAGCAGCGAGTCGGTCAGCTCGACGAACTCCTCGAAGCGGCTCGTCCTCATGGCCGCAGGAATCTCGTCGGTGCCGTACACGGCGTTGTCGTATCCGCCGAGTCCGCCGGCGCCGACACCAAGCACGAGCCGTCCGTCAGAGATGTCGTCCAACGCGGTCAGCTCACGGGCGAACACGAGCGGATCCCGGAAGTTCGGCGAGGCCACCATCGTGCCCAGCTGGATCCGCGAGGTCACCATCGCGGCGGCGGTCAACGTGGGCACCGCGCCGAACCAGGGGCCGTCGACGAGGGAACGCCAGCCGAGGTGGTCGTAGGTCCAAGCGTGATGGAAGCCATACTCCTCGACCGCCCGCCACTTCGGTTCGGCCGCCCACCAGCGGTACTCCGGAAGAATCGCGATACCGATTCGCATTCGGGCAGCGTAATGGCAAGCACTCGCAGACAGTCGTCAGTGCGGTGATCGGCGGCAACCGGGCACCATGGACGAGTGCGTGTGCCCCTTCTCATCGCCTCCGACGTCGACGGCACCCTGCTGAACCCGGCCGAGAGGGTCACCCGACGCACGGCCGAGGTGATCCGGCGCATCACCGAGTCGGGCAAGCCGTTCGTACTCGTCACCGGCCGACCGCCGCGGTGGGTGCCGCGGGTGGCCGAGGCCGCCGGCGTCACCGGATACGCGGTCTGCGCCAACGGCGCCGCCCTGTACGACATCGCCGCCGATCGGGTGCTGCGGGCGCGCTGGCTCGACCCGGTCCTGCTCAATGACCTCAGCGCCGCACTGACCGAGGTGTTGCCCGGTTGCCTCCTCGCCACGGAGCGCGTCGGCGCGACCGCGACCGACGACGCCGGGCAGCAGTTCCTCGCCGAGCCGGGCTACCGACATCCATGGCCGAACCCCGACTCGACCGCGACCAGCCGCGCGGCCGTGCTCGGCAGGCCCGCCGTGAAGCTGCTGGTGAGACATTCGTCCATGACCAGTGCGGAAATGGCGCTCGCGGCCGGCGCCGTTGTCGGCGACGAGGTGAGCGTGACCTACTCGAGCAACAGCGGTCTCATCGAGATCACTGCCGCCGACGCCACCAAGGCCACAGGTCTGGCTGAGGTCGCCGAGCTGCACGGTGTGCCACAGGTAGACGTGATCGCCTTCGGGGATATGCCCAACGACGTGCCGATGCTGCGCTGGGCCGGGCATGGCGTTGCGGTGGCCAATGCCCATCCCGACGCGAAAGCCGCTGCCGACGAAGTGACCGGGTCCAACGCCGACGACGGAGTCGCGCTGGTCCTCGAGCGCTGGTTCTGACCCCGCCGACGGCACTGGCCGTCCACCGGTTCTTGCCGTTTTCCGCAGGCCGCTACCCTTGCCCCGTGTCGAGCAATTCCTCCACGAGCGGTTCCGCCGGGGACGACTCCTTCCGGGGCCGCGTTCTGATCGTGGTGCCCGCATGGAACGAGGAAGCCGCGGTTGGCGGGACAGTGCGTGAGATCCTCTCCGCGCTCCCGTCCGCCGATGTCCTCGTGGTCAGTGACGGATCCACCGATGACACCGCGCGAGCGGCGAAGCTGGCCGGTGCACGCGTACTCGAGCTGCCCTACAACCTCGGCGTCGGCGGGGCGATGCGAGCCGGGTTCCGCTACGCGGTCCGGTACGGCTACGACGCGGCCGTGCAGGTCGACGCGGACGGTCAGCACGATCCGTCAGAGGTGCCCGCGCTGCTCGCCGGCCTGGGCACCGCCGACGTCGTGATCGGCGCCCGGTTTGCCGGCAACGGCAGCAACTACCAGGTCCGCGGTCCGCGCAAGTGGGCGATGACCGTGCTGGCCAAGGCGCTGTCCAAGGTGGCGCGAACGAAGCTGACCGACACCACCTCGGGCTTCAAGGCCACCGGCCGCCGCGCGCTGCCGCTGTTCGCCGAGTACTACCCGGTCGAGTATCTCGGTGACACCATCGAGTCGCTGGTGATCGCCGTCCGGGCCGGATGCGTGATCAGGCAGGTGCCCGCCAACATGCGACCGCGCCGGGCCGGAACCCCCAGCCACAGCCCGATCAAGGCGGCGGTCTACCTGTTCCGTGCCGGATTCGCCCTACTGCTGGCACTGATCCGCAAGTGGGACGTTTCAGTCAAGCCCCGCGCCGAGGCCGATGTCGTCGAAGGGAGCGTGGCCCTGTGACCGCCTACATCATCGGCATCATCGGCAGTCTGATCGTGCTCGGCCTGATCGTGGAACTGCTGCGCCGGCGCCAGCTCACCGAGAAGTACGCGGTGCTCTGGCTGGTCATTGGGGTCATCATCCTGGCGCTGACCTGCCTTGGGCAGACCGGTCTCACAGTACTAAGCCGGGCGGTCGGTTTCACCGTCCCGTCGAACCTGCTGTTCTTCCTGGCGATCCTGTTCCTACTCGGGGTCACCCTGCACCTGTCGTGGGAGCTGTCGCGGGTGGAGGACGAGACCAGGAAGCTGGCTGAGGACCTGGCAATCCTGCGGCTGGAGGTCGAGGACCTCCGCGAGCAGAAGCAGCGAGAGCGCCAGCCTGAATGACGGCCATGGAGCTGACCCCGGCGCCCGTGCCGGGCCGACTGCGCGGCCGCCTCGGCACACCGGTCCGGATGGGTGCCGGCCTGGCGATGGTCGGCGCGGCCGGTTACGGCTTCCAGGCACTTGCCGGCCACACGTTGCCGGCGGCCGACAAGGCGGCGGCACTGGCCGTCTACGTGATCATCAACATCATCGGGCCCGGGGTGTTCACCGCCCTCGAACAGGAGACCAGTCGGGCGACGAGTGGCGCGCTCACGGTCGGCCGGTCCATCCGCCCTGTGGCGGTGAAGGCCGCGCTGCTCGGGCTCGTCCTGCTCGTCGTCGTCCTGATCGCGCTGTCAGTGCTGCTTCCGGTCCTGGTCGGTCCGGTACTCCACAGAAACTGGCTGCTCTACGGTGCGATCATGCTCGGCGCGGTCAGTGCGGCGGGCGGCTATCTGGTGCGCGGCATCCTCAGCGGCACGCGGCGATACGACGGGTACGCGGTGACGTTGGCCGTCGAAGGCCTTTCCCGGCTGTTGCCGTGTGTCTTCGTAGCAGTGGCCAGTCTCGCCGCCGCACCGGCGTATTCGTTCATCTTCGCCATCGGCACGGGGTGTGCCGGTCTCGCGGGCCTGCCGTGGGCGTTGCGTCCGGTTCAAGCCAGCTCTGTGTCGGTTCCAGGCGAGGCACCGGGACAGGGTCGCCAGATGACTTACGGGCTGCTCGCCCTTGTCGGCGCCAGTCTGCTCACTCAGTTGGTGGCCAATGCCGCGCCTGTCGAAGTCAGCGGAAAATTGATCGGCAATCCCAGTCTGGCAGCATCGTTCACCGCGGCATTCGGGCTGGTACGACTTCCGCTTTTCCTGTTCGCACCGGTGCCCTCGGTGCTGTTGCCGGGGTTGACCGAGGCCGCTGTCCGAGGTCGGTACGACGTGGTACGCACCAGGCTGCGGCTGATCCTGCTCGCGGTGGCCGCGGTGGGTGTCCCCGGTGCCATCGCCACACTGCTGCTCGGCCCGTGGGCGAACAGGGTGCTGTTCGGCATGGAGGTCGGCTTGCCCACCGTCGTGTTCGGCGTGCTCGGTGTCAGCACCGTCATGCTGATGATCGCCCAGGTGCTCCAGCCGGCCCTCATCGCACTCGGCCGACACCGCATGGCCACCCTGGCCTGGGCGGCGGGCTGCGCCAGCCTGTTCGCGTTGTTCTTCCTCCCCGGCGATCCGATCAGCGTCGCGGTGGTAGCCCAGGTGTCCGCCGGGGTACTCGTGGTGCTGGTGATGGGAGTCGCACTGTTCGCCGCGCTGCGTTCGAATGGGCGTTCGACTCCGGCGCCAGAGCAGGTAGACCACTGACCAGGTGACCCTCGGGCTGCTGCTAACCTCGGCCCGGCCTCGAGGGAGTCTCCGAAAAGGATTCGATACTGCGATGACGATCGACATTATGTTGCCCTACTACGGCGACGTCTCGCTGATGCGCGCGACCGTTCGCAGCATCCTCGTCCAGGACGACCCGGACTGGCGGTTGACGGTCGTCGACGACGGCTACCCCGACGACAGCATTCCAGGATGGTTCTCCGCGCTTGGCGACGACCGGGTTCGGTACCTGCGCAACGACCACAACCTCGGTGCGAACCTGAACTACCAGAAGTGTCTTTCGCTCGTCGAGAACGAACTGGTCGTCATGATGGGCGCCGACGACCTGATGCTGCCGAACTATGTGCGCGTCGTCCGGGCCGCCTACAAGGCGTTTCCCGATGCCGGCATCATTCAACCGGGCGTCGAGGTGATCGACGGCGACGGCAACCCGTCGACGAACCTGGTCGACCAGACCAAGAAGCGGCTGTACGCGCCCAAGGTCACCGGCCGGAGGATCGGCGGCGGCGAGGACCTCGCGGTCAGCCTCCTGCGCGGCAACTGGCTGTACTTCCCGTCGCTGTGCTGGCGCTCCGACGCCATCGTCAACGCCGGGTTCCGCAAGGGCCTCGACGTGGTGCAGGATCTCGCACTGGTCATCGATCTGCTGCAAGCCGGCGAGCAGATGGTCGTCGACGACACCATTTGCTTCCAGTACCGCCGGCACCGTGCGAGCGACTCGTCGTGGCGGGCCCTCGCCGGCAGCCGATTCATCGAGGAGCGCAACTATTTCCTCGACGTCGCCGAACGCCTCAGTGCGCAGGGCTGGGACCGCGCGGCGAAGGTGGCGCGGGCTCACATGTCCTCACGGCTGCACGCGCTGACCCTGCTGCCGAAGGCGATTGGGCAGCGGCACGTCGAGGGCATGCGCAACCTGTCCCGGCACGCCTTCGGACCGTCGCGGCACGTTCTGCAGGATCACCACTGAGAGGCGTTTGAACAACGCCTTGCGCACCCCCCACCCATCCCAGGGGGGCGACCCCACACCCAGCCTATCAGCGGCAACCGAAAAACGATCTTGCCGGACCGTTGGCTGTGGACAACCTCTGCGGCGACTACCCAATCGAGGTGTGACCAGCTGGCCAGTGGCAGGCCGTGATCCGGTAGAGCTTGATGCCGCCCTGTGAGTCGACCAGCTCGAATCCGGGCTTGCCCTGCGGATCGGCGAACCCTGGGTAGTTTTTCCGCCTGTCATCCCAGTACCAGAAGCGGTTGTTCCCGATGAGCAGGTACCGCACGTTCATCCTGGTTGCCAGCTGACATACCTGCGGATCGCGGGAACCCTCGTCGAGGTGCTTGGCGAGATAGTCGCGGTCCATACTCTGGGGCAGGTCCACGTGTGCGTACAGCACCTTGCGGTCGGCAATGGTGTACAGCATCGCCGATCCGTCCCACGGATTGTCGGCCACCACCTCGTCCGGCGAGATCTTGCCCTTGACGCGTAGAAAGAAGTCCCGCTCAGCCGGAGTCAGCATGGTCTGTTCAGGATTGTGCGACGCGATGCCGTACACCACGCTGACCGTGGTGATCCGTTTGGCCGCGTAGAAGCCGAAGCTGCCAACGCCCAGCGCCAATAGCAGGACCAGCGTCAGCGCGGCAGCCGAAGGCACAGGACCACGCCACCAATTCCACCGGGGTGGGGTGGCATCTCCCGGGGCCAGACGGTCGTGCAGGCACCGCGCCAGATGAACGATACCGAGCACGGCGAGCGGCACGCCGGTGATCGGCAACATCGCCGCGAGCCGTTGCGGGTCGTTGTACCAGTATCCGGTGAACCCACGGGTGCTCGGCGAGTTCACCGTGGCGGTAAGCAAGTACAGGAAAGCCGACGTCACATGGGCTGCGACGAGCCAGCGCAGCTCGCGGCGGCGGATCGCAAGCCAGCCGCCGACAAGTACGGCGGCCGAAATCGCCCACAGTGTCGGCCGGCCAGCCGGGGCGTTCAGCAGGATCTCGCCGATCGCCCGCGCCGCACCTTCCATCGGCGGCCAGTAGAAGTTCCTGACGTCGGCGAAGACCGGTGTGGTCGCCGCCCAGTACCAGACGGCCAGCACGGCGAGCAGGTATCCGGCGACGACGAGCGTTCCACGCCGGCCGTTGCCGTCAGCGCGCTGCCGGGCGGCCCACCGCGACAAGCCAGTCAGCACAGCGAAGAAGGCAATCACAGCCAGGCTGAACACTGTGTTCGGGTGGGCGAGCCCGCCGCTGACCAGGGCGACACACAGCAGCATCCAGCCCCTCGCCTTGCCGAGCACGTCGTCATTGGCCACGCCGGCGACCGACATCACGGCGGCGGCTCCGGCCGGTACGAGGGACATGCCGAGCAGGTTCGGCCAGAGGATGCCAAATCCGAGGAAAACCCAGGGAAACGCGATGAAGCAGGTGCTGACCAGTCCGGCGATCAGCATGGCCATCCGTGATGGGCCGGCGATCTGTCTCACGAACAACAGCATTGTCAGCGGCCACAGCACCGCACCGATGACGCCCGCGGTCAGGTTCACCGCGACCGGGATGCTCACACCCGTGGTCAGCAGAACCAGTGAGGTCACGTCGTGGAAACCGGCGGGGTAGAAGGCGGCGGGAATACCAGGCGAGTTCAGGCCGCCGAGGGTCAGTGACGAGGCGTTGTGCGTATCGAGGACCTGACGGACCGCGTTGTAGTGAAAAATCGAGTCATAGGTCTGGGCGATCGCGTCGGGGCTGCCCATGCCTCTGACCACCACCAGGACGTTGAGCGCGATGGCGGGGAGCACACCGATAGCGGCGGCTATCGTGACGCGCTTCCCGTCCGCCGGACGCACGGCGGCGAACCGCTTGCGCAGCACCAGCGCCGCCAGCCCGACCACAGCCGCTACAGCCGCGGCGACGGCGAGCACCAGTGGTACCGACCAGGCGACCTTGGCCGCGCCGGCCACCACCGCTGTCGTAGCCACGACAGCAACGCTCACCATCGGCGCGGAGCCCCACGCCGCGATTCCGCGCAGTCCCGCCAGATAGCCGATGACGAGGCCCGGAACTACCAGCCAGCCAACGGAAACGAGCGCGACGGGAGCCACCTCGAACCAGGTCATCGGTGTCGCTACCTCCTCGATTGCTTGCGGGAGTGTAGCGACGGTCGACGAAGCGTCGACGTGACGTCACCCGTTGGGGGTGGGACCGTCGAGGATTTTGTAGATCTTGCCTTCGGTGCTCGCGTACACCAACCGCAGACCGCCGAGCCGGTCGAGGCCGGTCAGACTCGGCAACCGGGTGCTTTCCTCGGTGACGAACCCGTCACCGACGAACACGTAACGCACATTCAGCGCCCGCACCGCCGACCGCACGGCCGGGTCCGTGTCCAGCTTGTTGAACGAAGCCAACAGCACCTGCCGGTCGTGACCGAGCTCTGGGATCAGGGAGGCCATCATGGCGTGTCCGAACACCGGATGAACGCCGTCGAGTGCCCACATCAGCGGTGAACCGTCTTGCGGGTCATTCATCACCAGCGAGTCAGCGGGAACCATGTCGCGCAGTTTGTCCAACACGGTCCTCTTGGCATCGCTCATCGTAGGCCCGTTTTCGAACAGGCTCGCCAATCGGATGCTGTTGCGGTTCAGGTAGAGGCCGTGCGTGAGGGCCGCGAGCACGACGAGCAGCATCGCGAACACGCCGGCACGCAACACTGTCACCCTGGTCGGAACTATTCGTTCGACGAACCGGACGCGACCGAGGGATTTGGCCACCGAGATCCCCGCGTCCAACGCGGCGACAAGGCCAGAGGCGGCCAAGGTGACCAGCAGGGAGGTCGCGAGCGCCTCCAACCGCCACGAGTCGTTCCACCACGGTCTGGTCAGTGTCGCGATCAGCGTGCTCTTGTACGAGGCGTCCAACACGAACAGCGCGGTGAAGACCAGCCCGGTCCCCAGCCACCAGGCCAGGTTCCGCAGCCTCCGCACCGTGATCAGCCCAAGCAGCCACAGCGCCACCAGCCACCAGGCCGGATAGGGACTCACGTGGCTGACCGTCAGGAACTCGCCAAGGGTGGTCGCGGGCGAGCCGAGAACAGGCCAGTCGACGCCACCCTGCTGCGAGGCTGTCAGCACGCCGAGGACCTGGGCTACACCGAGACCGCCGCCAGCAGCGCCAAGGCGCCAAGCCGGGTCAGGTCACCGATCGGAATCCGCCTCGCGGTCACCCAGCGCTGCGCGAACATGGCGACACCACCGATCGCCGCCGCGATCGCGACGCTGGGATGCAGCGCGGCCAAACCGACGAGCGCCACCGCGGTCACCGCGACAGTGCCCTGTCCAGGGTCGTTCAGAGTGCGTGAGAGCAGGGCGAGACTCGCCGGCACCAGAGCGGCACCAGCGGTGAAGGGGAACAGCGGTCCCCACACCAGCACGTCGAAGGGGAAGCTGGTGAAAGCACAGCAGAGCAGCCCGGTGGCGGCAGCCAGCGCGGGGCGCCCGGAGAACTGCCGGACCAGTGCGACCATGGCCAGTGCGAAGCTGCCGACAATCAGGCTGTTGCCGACGTTCGCCACCTGCGGGACCGACCAGTCCCCCAATCGCATGACCGTGGCGTCGAGCACGTGGTAGGCATTGGGATAGAAGTAATGCACCGCACCGGGACGGTCGAGCATCCGCAGCGCTGACGGTGACGAGTTGCCGCTGTCGGCGATGAATCGGATCGCGTTCTGGTGGAATATGGCGTCCCACCACTGCGGTACCGCCGTAAACCATCGGCTGCTCCGCCCCATCGCGAACACGCCGTAGCCGATGCTGACGGCAACCGTGGCGGCGACGGCGATGTGGTGCCGGAGCGACCAGCGTAATCGAGGCTCCTCGGTGATCCGCTCGGCCGCCGCGGGCGGAAGCCATCTACCGAGCGCGGTCCCTGCCGTGCCGACCAGCAGGGCGACCAACAGCGTCGAGCCCACCAGGGCCAGCGGTGACCAGACGATGCCGATCGCGGGCAGCAACGGCCCGGCGATACCGATCACCCCGTAACTGACCAGAGGTGCGGCGGCAGCGAGTAACCAGCCGCGCAATCCGCCGACAAACCCGATCAGCAGGCCCGGTACCACAAGCACCAACACCGAGACCGTCACCAGCATAGCGACCGTCGACATCATGTCCCCCAGCTCGGACTCCCGTTGGGCGATTGCCCTACTGACCTGACGTCACGGAGACCCGCCGTGTTGCTTCACCAGTGACGTGGCTCATACCGATTGGGGTGATTCGCACGCAGCGTCAGCACACGTGTGCGCGGGGCACGGGAATCACGCTTCCGCCGAGCTGGCTGAGGGTGAGCACGGTGATCGCGTCGGCCCAGCCGAGCGGCGTCACCGATGCGGGGGCGCCCGCCTGGTTGACCTGCTCGGGAAGTTCACCGAGGGAGTTGCGCTGACCGACCACCCAGTTTTCGACTTCGGTGGCCTTCCGCTGCTGCTTGGTTGTCGACCAGGCGAGCCCGAAGGTCGACGTCGCTGGCGTCCAACTGTTCGCCCACGTGACGTCGGGATCATTGCCCGGGATGACGCCACCGTTGGGACGTAGCAACGTCTGATAGGTGCTGTCTATCGCGGCCGCGAGGTCGGTGGGTGGTTGGTTGAACGGCGGAGCCATGAAGGTCACCGCGGAATCCCGACCGTGCTGTCCGTCGACAGTACGCGGGTAACCGAGTGGCGCGAAGTACGTGGCGATACCGTCGGAGAGTCTGCTCGCGACGACGTCCAGGGCGCATGCGTCGCTGTGCTTTCCCATGAGGTCGGCGAGGCCGGCGGCGGCACGCAGCCCGGCGAGCAGCGGCGCGGCGGTACCGATGTTGGGGGTCGATGTGCCCAGCTCCCAGTAGTCAGGGCTGGCGGGCGGCAACCCGTGGACGTCGAGTGAACCAGCGGCGTATTTCGCGGCCTTCTGCGTTCCGGCGTACAGGGTCTGGAGGAACTGGTCGCGTTGCACCGGAAGAGCGGCCTGGTACCACTCCCACACCGCCCAGGGCACCCAGCCGTTGGCATCCAGTTGCCATGGCCGGTCATCCGGCGGCCCCGAGCCGTCCAGTTTCGTGCGGGCGTCCCACGTGCCGTCAGCACGCTGGGTGCGCATGGTGTACGACAGGATCCGCTGTGCCTCGAGGAGGTGGCCGGTGCGGGCGAACGCGACCGCGACGAAACTCGAGTCGCGGGGCCAAGAGAAATCCCATCCGCCGTACCAGGCGGCCGCGACCGCGCCGTTGGGCTGGGTGAGCAGCCGCATCGACAACAGGGCACGTGCCACGACCGACCGTTCAAGTGGCGTACGCCCGGGCACCGTTCCCGATGCGAGCCAGGTACGGGACTCCGCGATCTGTACCAGCGCACCGGGATCACCGGCGGGGACCGTCACCGGTTCACTCGCCCCGGCGGGAAGGTAGCGCCACTGGCCGTCGGGGAGCCTCAACACGTTGCTGTCCGGCACGTAGGACGCACCCTGCGCCTCGGAAGGGGACACCGCGACCGTCGTCCGCCCGTTGCCGAGCAGCCCGGCGGTCAAGGTTGCCGAATCGGTCCCCCACGACGACCTGCCGCACAGGTTCGCCGCCGCGCAGTTGTCGCCATGCCGCACGCCGACCCCGAAGGGCTGCTGCCCCGCGGCGGCCGAGGCGTGCGCCGTCCCGGGCGCAGCCATCGCCGTCACGACCACCAACGCCACGGCCGTCACGGTTCCAGGGGTCTTGATCACCAACCGGCGCATGTGTCTCTTGGCGGGTACGCACTCGTTTGACATCGTGATCGACCCCTTTCGACCAGAGAACCTCCCAAATCGGTGGCACGCTACCCACAGGCTCCCTCCTGCCCAGCAGGTCGTCCAGGGGGTACACGCTGGTCGATACCTGATCGTCAGCTGCCCAGAGTCATCAACAGCCCAGAGTCATCGACAGCCCAGAGTGATCAGTCGCTCCGCGAGACCGCCGTTCCCCTGAGCATCCCAGAGACCACCCCGACCACGTCATCCCAGGAGAACCGCTCGGCCGTGCTCCTGCGCAGCCGTTCACCGTATACCCTTCTCCGGTCGGCGTCTCCAATCGCGTCCCGAAGTGCCCGCGCCAACTCCGCAGGCCGCTTGGCCGGCACCAGCCAGCCAGTTTCCCCGTCGGTCACGATCTCGGGGACGCCCCCGACAGCCGTGGCCACCACGGCACAGCCCAATGCGGCCGCCTCGAGGACCGTGCCACCAAGGCCCTCGGTCCAACTCGGGTTGACGAACACCGTGCAGTCTGCCATCTCGCGCAGTGCCGTTTCGTGATCCACCGCGCCGAGAAAGGCGACTTGGGAGGACAGGCCGAGAGAAAGCACCCGCTCACCGAGTTCCGCGCGGGCCGGGCCGTCGCCGCAGATGCGCACGTGGACCGTAAGCCCGTCATCACACAACGTCTTGACCGCGGCCAGCAGGTCGGCGGCCCCCTTGCCACTGATCAGTCGACCGACGAAACACAGCGTCGGCGGGTCGGCGACCGACCTGGCCACCAGGCCGTCGGGCAGGTCGATTCCCCGACGCACGGCGGCGGCCCGCACGCCGGCCAGCTGGTTGACGAATCGCTTCGCCGACTCGGACACGGCCAGGACAGCATCCGCCCTGCGCAACACGTACTTGGCGGCCGTGTGGTCGACGACGTTGGCGACCAGCCGGACGCCAGCGTTTCCGCTCTCGACGAGTCCCGCTCCGTGCTCGATGTGTACCCGCCGGACGTCGTGACGCGAAGCCCACAGGCTGACCAGCAGGGCGTGGTAGAAGAATCGGGTGTGCGTCATCAGCACCGTGTTCGGGGACTGCGAGCAGCACTGGCGCAGCAATGCCGTGAAACCGGGCTTTGGCACCGGAAAGGGTGATACTGGTTCCCACGCCGGCCAGCGGACCACCGTCAAGCGGTCGTTGATCACCTCGGTACCCGGCGAGGCACCCAGCTCGGAGGTGAGCACCGTGATCCGCAGCTCAGGGTCGGCGGCGAGCAGGTGCTGGTGCAGTTCCCGCGCATACAGTTCCAGCCCGCCGTGGTGCGGCGGGTAGCAGGACGGCACGTCGACCAGGTGCATGTTCGACATCTTCACTCCCAGTGAGTTCGCACACCGAGTGGACGCCCGCCCAGCCACAACAGTTGTCCGACCATTCCGTACCGGGGATGCGACGGCCGATGCCACGCCAAGTGACCTACCTCACGATAGGTACACTGCGCCATTGTGAGCTTCTCGGGTTATGACCTGGTCGTCGTCGGTTCTGGATTCTTCGGTCTCACGGTGGCCGAGCGGGCAGCCAGCCAGCTGGACAAGCGGGTGCTGGTGCTGGACCGCCGCAACCACATCGGTGGGAACGCCTACTCGGAGGTGGAGCCGGAGACCGGCATCGAGGTGCACCGCTACGGCGCACATCTGTTCCACACCTCGAACAAGCGGGTGTGGGACTACGTGAACCAGTTCACCGAGTTCACCAACTACCAGCACCGGGTGTTCGGCAAGTACAAGGGGCAGGTCTACCCGCTGCCGCTGAACCTCGCCCTGATCAACCAGTTCTTCGGCCGCTCGTTCACGCCCGACGAGGCACGCGCGCTGATCGCCGAGCAGTCCAGCGAGATCAACCCCAATGACGCGAAGAGCCACGAGGAGAAGGGGATCTCACTGATCGGGCGGCCACTGTACGACGCATTCATGCGCGGCTACACCGCCAAGCAGTGGCAGACCGACCCTAAGGAGCTCGGCGCCGACATCATCAGCAGACTGCCGGTCCGCTACAACTTCAACAACAGATACTTCAACGACACCTACGAGGGCCTTCCGGTCGACGGTTACACCGCATGGCTGGAGCGGATGGCCGCGCACGACAACATCGAGGTCAGGCTCGACACCGACTTCTTCGACGTCCGCGCCGACATTCCGACCGGGACCCTCGTCGTCTACACCGGTCCACTCGACCGGTACTTCGACTTCTCGGCCGGTGAACTCGG
The DNA here is from genome assembly GCA_019239965.1 of Kutzneria sp. GTDB lineage: Bacteria > Actinomycetota > Actinomycetes > Mycobacteriales > Pseudonocardiaceae > Kutzneria. Next base: position 51,636 of record JAFAZC010000059.1, read on the forward strand.
CTGGCGCACGATCGATCTCGAGCCCGAGGTGCTGCACGACACCGGCGACTTCCAGGGCACGTCCGTTATGAACTACAACGACGAGGACGTGCCATTCACCCGGATCCACGAGTTCCGGCACTTCCACCCCGAGCGCGACTACCGGACCGACAAGACGATCATCGTCCGCGAGTACTCCCGGTTCGCCAAGCCGGGTGACGAACCGTACTACCCGATCAACACCGACGAGGACCGGACGAAACTGGAGCACTACCGGGAGCTGGCCAAGCGTGAGGCGGTCGAGCGCAAGGTGCTGTTCGGCGGCCGGCTTGGCACTTACAAGTACCTGGACATGCACATGGCGATCGGCTCCGCGCTCAGCATGTTCGACAACAAGATCGCCCCCTATCTGACCGATGGCCGCTCCTTGGACGGCTCCCTGGAGGACTGACGTGACCGAGCAGACGAGTGCTGGACAGTTGGCGGTGCCAGCCGAGCGGACCGCCGCCGACGGCAAGACCAGTGACGTCGCCAAGGTCCCCCCGGTGACCGTGCTCCAGCGGATCATCCTGCCGCGCGACGACGATCCGCGTGACGTTCGGCCGCTGTACCTCGACGAGCCGAAAAACGTTCACAGCCATGTCTCCGGGCGTTGCGAAGTCACCGTGCCGCGCTCGGCGAGGGTGTCCTTCGGCTCCTACTTCAACGCCTTCCCGGCAAGCTACTGGAAGCGTTGGACCGACGTCGACCAGGTGGTGCTGCGGCTGACGGTGCGCGGCTCCGGGCGGATCGACGTGTACCGGTCCAAGCCAAGCGGCGACATCGTCCACCTCGAGGGACATGCCGTCCGCAGCCCGAAGCAGTGGAGCACGGTCAAGCTGAGGGTCGCGCTGACGCCGTTCGAGGACGGCGGCTGGATCTGGTTCGACCTGTTCACCGACGACTCGACACTCGAACTCAGGAACAGCGCCTGGACCGTCGAGCGAGAGCTGCCGGCCAAGAAGATGGCCGTGGCGATGGCCACCATGCGGCCGGTCGACGCCGTGATCGCGTTGCGCACCCTCGGTGAGGACCCGGCGGTGCTCGACGTGGTCAGCAAGGTTTTCGTCGCCGACCAGGGTCCGGTGAAGGTCCGCGACACCCCCGGGTACGCGGCCGCGGCCGAATTGCTCGGTGATCGACTGCAGATCATCGAGCAGGACAACCTGGGCGGTTCCGGCGGGTTCGGCCGCGGACTGTTCGAGTCGCTGGTGAACACCGACGTCGAGCAGATCATGCTGATGGACGACGACATCCGGCTCGAGCCGGACGCACTGCTGCGGTCCAACGCCTTCGCACGTGCGGCGACACAGCCGGTCATCGTCGGCAGCCACATGCTCAACCTGCAGGCGCGGTCCCGCCTGCACAGCATGGGCGAGGTCATCGACCTCGGCTCGTGCTTCTGGCGGGCGGCGCCCGGTGCGGTGACCAACCACGACCTGGCCACCAAGACACTGCGCAAGTCCAAGAAGCTGCACCCGCGCATCGACGTCACCTACAACGGTTGGTGGATGTGCCTGTTCCCCCGCGAAGTCGTTGAGCAGACCGGACTGCCGCTGCCGCTGTTCATCAAGTGGGACGACTCCGAATACTCGCTGCGCGCGCTGCATAGGGGCTACCCCACCGTGACGCTGCCGGGCTCGGCGGTCTGGCACATGCCGTGGACCGACAAGAACGACGCCACGGACTGGCAGGCCTACTTCCACACCCGCAACCGGCTGGTGCTCGCCGCGCTGCACAGCCCGTACGACGTGCGCAAGACCCTGATCAAACAAGGCCTGAAGCTGTCACTGCGGCACCTGCTGTCGATGGAGTACTCCACGGTCGCCCTGCAGCAGAAGGCGATCGAGGACTTCCTCGCCGGTCCCGAACGGCTGTTCGACTCGCTACGCACAGCACTGCCCGAGGCTGCCGCCCTGCGCAAGAAGTACTCCGACGCGCAGACACTGCCGTCCGCGCGTGAGTTCCCGCCGCCCACCTTCGACATGGTGCGTGCGGAGCAGATGCTGCGCCCACCGGTGAATCCCGCGGTGATCGCGGTGCGGGCCTTTGAGGCGCTGCTGCACAACCTGAAGGAGCCGGACCCAGCGGCCATGGAGCGCCCGCAGATCAACGTTCCGGCCACCAACGCCCGCTGGTTCCTGCTCGGCAACCTCGACAGTGCGACGGTGTCCAACGCGGACGGCAGCGGCGTGTCCTTCCGGCGCAGGAACCCCAAGGAGTTTCGCGCGCTCGGCGCTCGGGTTGTGGCCAACTACCGGCGGTTGGCAAGGGAATGGCCCCGGATGAAGCAGATCTACCGGGACGCGCTGCCCGAACTGACCTCCGTCGAGTCGTGGCGCAAGGTGTTCGAGAACTGACGGCTGGGTGGCGCCGACCGGCGCCGCCGTGGCACCGCGGACAGTTGTTCAACCGCTGGCCGACGTTTATCGTTTCACGATATGACGCGTGGAAAATGGGGAGGCGCGGCGGCGAGTTCCAGGCGCGGCCGATTGGCGCCCCTGCTGCTCGCCCGGGTGCTCAACGTGGTGTGGTTCGGTCTCGCCACCGTATGCGGAGTCGGCCTTGTCATCATGGCCGTGCTGCTTGCCGTGTCGGCGCGTCCACACGTGTCGTTGGACCTGCCTGTCTTCTTCGTACTCGAGCCGGGTGCGTACCACCTGGAGAGCCATGATCCGGGAATCGGATCCGCCGTCATCACCCATGCCGCGGGCAGGGCGGCGTTCACGATTCCGGCGGGGTTCGGCTGGGTCGCGCTGGCAGTGGTGGCTGTCCTCGTGGTGTTCGTGCTCTTCGTGCTTCACCAGTTGCGCCGACTGTCCGCCACGGTGGCGGCCGGACGCCCTTTCACTCCCGACAACGCCGTCCGGGTGCGCCTGATCGGCATCGCGGTGATCGTCGGCGAGGCGGGACGAGCGGTACTGGAGTGGACGATTTCGCTCTGGCTGCGCGGCCACTTCGCCGCGGCGGGGATCAACCTCGACACCGTGTTCGCGCCGCGGGTGGAGGTGCTCCTCATCGGCGTCGTCATCATGCTGCTCGCGGAGATTCTCCGGCTGGGAACCCGACTGCAAGAAGATCACGACCTGACAATCTGAACAGAGGCTGCCATGGCGATCACCGTGCACCTGGACCGCCTGCTGGCCGAGCGCGGTCTGACCCTCACTGAGTTGGCCGACCGTGTCGGCATGACGCTGGCCAACCTGTCGATCCTGAAGACCAACAAGGCGAGGGCGATCAGGTTCTCGACCCTGACAGCGCTGTGCCGAGAGCTCGACTGCCAACCGGGGGACCTCCTCGGCTACGTGCCCGAGTCCCACGAGGTTGCCGAGCATTGACGCGCATCCTCTGATGTCTTATCGTTTTTCGATAAGACATCAGAGGATGCGCGGGCTCCTCCGGCGAGCGCCGGCCAGTTTCTTTCCCGCGTGCCCACATGCGGGAAGGGGTCCAATGAGCTCGGCCGTCGTGGAGCTGGTTGCGCTGAGTCTGCCCTCGGCGGTCCTGGTGCTGGCGCGGATGCGGCAGCGGGGCGCCGATGGGCGCCAGGTCTGGGCCGCCGTGGGACTCCGTGCTGGCCGTCCGCGGGACTACGCGGCGGCCGCTGTGATATGCGTAGCGCTCACCCCTGTGATGTTCCTCGTGCTGCGAACTCTTCCACCGTCGGTGGCCGACGATGCGAACATCATGGTGGGGAGGGCTGGTGACGCCAGCGGGTATGTCGCGATCGTGGTACTGACGCTTGCCGAGGAGATGTTCTTCCGCGGCTTCCTGGCTGGCGTACTGGTGCGCCGGTTCGGGTTCGCGGTGGGCAACGCCGCACAGGCTCTGGTTTTCCTCGCTCCGCACTGCCTACTGCTGCTTGCCAACCTGGCGATATGGCCCGTGCTGCCGCTTCAGCTCGCGGGGGGATGGTTGGCCGGCTGGCTGCGACACCGCTCGGGCAGCGTCGGCCCCGGCTGGCTCATGCATTCTGCCGCCAACCTCCTGACGCCGCTGCTCCTCACCCTCTGAGCACCCGGCGTCTCAGGGTCGCCGCACGGACACATGATCCGCGGACGTCCCTACTTGCGGAAGAATCGCTCGTGACGACCCTGCGCGACGAGCTTGAGCCAGTGCGCGAACGCCTTGGGGTCCTTGCGGACACCGAGGAAGTACAGGCCGAACCGGATCACTTCCAACGCACCGAGTTTGCGCATGCCTGGCTGCGAGAGAAGGTAGCCGCGGTTGCGGTAGGTGTAGTAGCGCTTGACCTGGTCCTCGGGGTCCTGCGCGTGGAATCGGCCACCGAGCATCGGCTTGAACTCGCCGGATCCGTTGGGGTGCAGGTAGGTGGTGCGCAGGCTGGTGCCGAACGGCAGCCCGCTGCGGATCAGCCTGCGGTGGATCTCCACCTCGTCGCCGCGGACGAACAGCCGATAGTCGGGAACGCCGACGACGTCCAGCGTGGTCGCCCGAAATAGGGCGCCGTTGAACAGTGACGCGATACCCGGCAGGAAGGTCACGCCCAGTTCGCTAGTGCTGCGCTTCCAAGTGAGCCCGCGTCGCAGCGGGAACGCCAGCCGTTCCGGGTCGTCGATGTCGGCGACCACGGGTGAGATCGCCGCGAGGCCACGCCGCTCGGCCTCCTCGAGCAGGATCTCCAGCACCTTCTCGTCGGCGGGCCGGCCGTCGTCGTCGCCGAGCCAGACCCAGTCCGCACCGAGCGCGAGCGCGTGCAGCATGCCGAGCGCGAACCCGCCGGCACCGCCGAGGTTGCGGTGCGACACCAGGTACGTCGAGGGTATTCCGCAGGACTCGACGACTGCTCTCGCCGGTTGGTCAGGTCCGTTGTCCACCACAACGAGATGGTGCGGTGGCGTGGTCTGGGTGGCCATCACCTTGAGCGAGTTGGCCAGCAGCTCACTCCGGTTGTGGGTCACCACGACCGCGACGATCGCGCCCTTGGGCAGCGGAGCGGTCATGACGCCGGGTCGCCGTTGGGGAGCACCGGGGTGTCGGCGAGCCCGAGTCGCTGCAGTGTCGCGGCCGACATGTCCTGGAAGGGATCACGGCCCTTGTAGGCGGTGAGGACCTCACGCAGCGAGCCGCGCATCTTCATCTGACCATGGTCCATCCAGATCGCCGTGTTGCATAGCTCCATGAGGAACTCGTCGGAGTGAGAGGCGAACACCAGCAGACCGGAGCGCTTCACGAGGTCGTTGAGGCGGTCTCGCGCCTTGTCCAGGAACGCGGCGTCCACGGCGCCGATGCCCTCGTCGAGGAGCAGGATCTCCGGGTCGATCGACGTGACGACGCCGAGCGCCAACCGGACCCGCATGCCGGTGGAGTAGGTCCGCAGCGGCATCGACAGGTAGTTGCCCAACTCGGAGAACTCCGCGATGTCGTCGACCCGCTTCTCCATCTGCTTGCGGGTCATGCCGAGGAACAGGCCGCGGATGATGATGTTCTCGTAACCGGAGATCTCCGGGTCCATGCCAACGCCGAGGTCGAACACGGGAGCCACCCGGCCGATGATTCGGGCCGAACCTCTCGTTGGCTCGTAGATCCCGGCCAGGAGCCGGAGCAGGGTCGACTTGCCGGCTCCGTTGTGGCCGACGAGGCCGACCCGGTCACCGTGTTGCAGCGACAGGGTGATGTCGCGCAGTGCCTCGATGATGGGTACCCGGCTGTCGGTACCGATCGTGCCGCCAGCCTTGCCGAGCACGGCCTTCTTCAGCGACCTCGACTTGGCGTCGAAGATCGGGAAGTCGACCGCGGCGTTCCAGACGTCGATGCTGACCATGGTGTCTACAGCCTCATTCAGACCCAGTAGGGGACGCGGGCACGGTAGTTCTTCATCGCGACCAGTGCCAGTGCCCAGCCGACGACGGCCATTGCGACCACGACGCACCAGCTCGTCCAGGTCGGGTTCTGGCCGATCAACGGCGCCCGCAGGACCTGCACCAGGTGGTACAGCGGGTTGAGCTGGAGCACCGTCTTGGCCACCTTGGAAGCGCCGTTCACAGTGTCCAGCGACCAGACGATCGGTGTTCCGTAGAACAACAGCTGGATGACGGCGTTGATGACCTGAGGAATGTCGCGATACCGAGTGCTGATGATGCCGAGCAACATCGCGACCCAGGCACCGTTCGCCGCGATCAGGACAAAAGCGGGAATGGCGGTCAGCATCATCCAGCTCAGACCAGGATGCATGGTGCCGCCATTGTTGAGAAGCATCGAGTACGGGTGGTCGATGCTGGTGAAGAAGATCGCGGCGACGATCACGTAGACGACCATGTTGTGCAGGAACAGAAGGGTTTGCCGCCACACCGTGCGCAGGATGTACACCGAGAGCGGCGATGGCAGGTGCTTGATCAGCCCCTCGTTGGCGATGAAGGTGTCCAGACCTTCTCGCAGACACCCGTCAACGAAGTTCCACACGATGAAGCCCACCGTGACATACGGCAGGAATGTCGAGACCTTGACGGGAAAGATGACCGAGTACAGCAGGCCGAGCCCCAGCGCGGTGACTCCCATGCCAACGGTGATCCACAGTGGACCGAGCACCGACCGGCGGTAGCGCTGCTTGATGTCCTGCCAGCCGAGGTGAGCCCACAACTGACGGCTGTTGAAGCCGTCACGGATGTCACCGAAGGCACGTGACCAGCTCCTACTGGAGGACGCGCCCGGCGTCACAGGGCGATCGATGACGTTGGGGGGATGCACGGGTAACGAGGGTACCGGCGGCCAGCGGCGGCGTGACGCGTGGGCGCCGCATACCGCCGTCCGGCTTCCGTCAGGTGGCCGGTGGGTCCACAAGAGCAGCGATCATGGTGTGTCCATGGCACACCGTGCTCTCACAGGTACTGGCCGCTGCCTCGAATGTGCGGGCCCTCGGAGAGGTCACCGGCGCCCGAGCCCGGCGGCAGCGCGCCACGGCGCATCTGTTCCAGCTGTACCCGTGCGGCCATCTGCTGGGCGAACAGCGCGGTCTGTATGCCGTGGAACAGCCCTTCTAGCCAGCCGACCAGTTGGGCCTGTGCGATCCGCAGCTCGGCGTCGGACGGGGTCGAGTCTTCGGTGAAGGGCAGCGAGAGCCGCTCGAGTTCGTCGCGCAACTCGGGGGCAAGTCCGTCCTCCAGCTCGGAGATGGACGCCTTGTGGATCTCTCGGAGACGACTGCGGCTGGCATCGTCGAGCGGCGCGGCCCGTACCTCCTCGAGCAGCTGCTTGATCATCGTGCCGATCCGCATCACCTTCGCGGGCTGCTCGACCAGTCCGCTGACGTCCTGTCCGTTCTGCTCGGCCTCGGCACCGGTCGGGATCCGCGCGGAGCCCAGCTGCGCACCGTCTGGTCCTACCACGACGATGTGCTGCTCCTTTTCGACCTTTTCTGCCTCATTGCCGTTGGGGGCGTTCATATCTCTATCCTGGACCTACCGCCCCCGATCCCGCGAGCGGGTGGCGAATCGACGCAGCGCGCACCTTACGTCGCGTTCTGTTACATATGCCCCTTGCCTTCTCGTCCGCGAGCCGCTGAACGCGGTTCGTCCCCGGACCCCGAGGCAGCACGATTTGCCGTCCTCCGTACGGTGTGTGTCATGGCGTTCGACGTCGCTCGGGTCCGTGGGCTGTTCCCCGCGCTCGGCGACGGCTGGGTACACCTGGACGCGCCCGCCGGGATGCAGGTACCGGAACAGGTGGCCAGCGCGGTGTCCACCGCGCTGCGTGCCCCGGTGTCCGGACCTGGCGGCATCTTCCCCGCTTCCCAGCGCGCCGAGGCCATTGTCGACGCCGCACGCCGGGCGATCGCCGACCTTGTCGGGGCCGATCCGGCTGCGGTCGTGCTGGGGCCCAGTTCGGCGGTGCTGCTGCAGCGGCTTGCCGACGCGCTCGGCGACGGGTGGCTGCTCGGGGATGAGGTCGTCGTGTCCCGACTGGACCACCCGGCCAACGTCTCGCCGTGGCAGCGTGCGGCCCAGCGCTCCGGCGGAACAGTGCGCTGGGCGGAGATCGACATCGAAACCTGTGAGCTGCCCGCGTGGCAGTATGACGAGCTCGTCTCGACCCGCACCAAGGTGGTGGCCATCACGGCCGCATCGGGTGCTGTCGGCACACGGCCAGACCTCGCCAAGATCGCAGGCACCGCACGTGACGCTGGCGCGCTCGTGGTCGTCGACGCCTCCTCGGCCGCGCCGTTCCTGCCGTTGGACATTGTCTCGATGGGTGCGGACGTCGTCGCGGTCTCGGCCAACGCCTGGGGTGGCCCCCCGGTCGGCGCACTGGCGTTCCGTGACCCCACCCTGCTCGACCGGCTGCCCTCGGTCGCGTTGGAGACCGGGGCTCGCGGTCCCGAACGACTGGAGCTGGGACCACCGGCCTACCCCCTGCTCGCCGGCCTCGTCGCTTCGATCGACTATCTGGCCGCGCTCGACGACGCCGCCGTCGGCCCGCGCCGCGAACGACTGCTGTCCTCACTCGGGTCGGTCAAGTCCTATCAGGCCGGCCTACTCGCCCACCTGATCAACGAGCTGCGCTGGTCGCGCAATGCGATGGTGATCGGCGACGCGATGCGCAGGGTGCCGGTGCTGGCATTCACGGTGTCCGACGTCAAGGCGTCGGAGGCCGTCGAGCACCTGGCCGAAAGGGGGGTCTGCGCATTCGCCGACCCAGGGCACACCGGCGTCTTCTCCGTGCTCGGTGTCGGTGAGATCGGCGGCGCGGTGCGCATCGGACTGGCGCACTACACCAACGCCATGGAGATCGACCAGCTGATCAGAGCGCTCGCCGATCTCGGTTGACATGGACCCGTCCCTGGCACAGCGCATCGCTGACCTCGGGGCGTGGCTGCGGCTGGGACCCCTGCTCACCGAGTATCTGCCTTGCACGGCTCGGGAACTGCGGCCAGCAGGCCTGACGACCGTGCTCGACGAGATCCTCGTCGGCGCGCGCAGCGTGCTCGTCGAATGCGGTTGCGGGTCGTCCTCAGTGGTCGTCGCCAGACTGCTCGCCCGCCGCGGATTCGGTCATCTGCTGTCCCTTGAACACGACGAGCGGCAGGCGGCCTTCGTCTGCAGCCAGCTGCGTCGGGAGAGTCTTGGCCACGTGGCCAAGGTTGTGCACGCGCCGCTGGCCAGGCACCCCGCCGCGCTCGGCCGAGCTGGCTGGTACTCGCCGCGGCTGGTGTACGACGAGGTGTCCGACTACGTCGACCAGCATGGCCTCATCGACCTGCTGCTTGTCGACGGCCCGGTCGGCGATGAACTGGTCCGGTATCCGGCGCTGCCGGTGCTGCACCGCGTGCTCGCACCCGGTGCCGTCGTGCTGCTCGATGACATCGGTCAGCCGGGTGAGCTGACCGTGATGAACCGCTGGCGCCGTGAGTTCGGTCTTCGCTTCCACACCAACCGGTCCGCTCGGCTCGGCTGCGCCGTGCTCACGCTTTGACGGGTCATCGAGCGAGGACGAGCTTGCCGAACACGCCGCCGTCCTCGAGTCGGCGATGTGCTTGACCGGCCTGCGACATTGGCAACACCGCGTCGATGACTGGCCGCACCGCCCCGCTGTCGATCAACGGCCACAGCCGGGCGCGCACATCGGCCACGATCTCCGCCTTGCCGCCGGGACCGGTCACCGGCCGACCCCGCAGTCCGGTCGCCGCCACACTCGCCCGCTTGCCAAGCAGCTTGCCGAGGTCGAGCTCGCCCTTGCGGCCACCCTGCATACCGATCACCACCAGCCGACCGCCGGTGGCCAACACGTCGACGTTGCGGTCGAGGTAGGCCCCGCCCATGTTGTCGAGCACCACGTCAGCTCCGTGATCCGCGGTCGCCTTGCGTAGGGCACCGACGAACTCCTGCTCGCGGTAGTTGATCGTCATGTCGGCGCCGAGCGACCGGCATCGAGCCAGCCGCTCGGCGGAGCCGGCCGTCACCGCGACCGTAGCCCCAAGCGCCTTGCCAACCTGGATCGCACACGTGCCGATGCCGCTTGCGCCTCCATGCACCAGTAGGACGTCGCCAGCAGTGAGACCGGCCAGTCGCACCACGTTGGACCACACCGTGCAGGCGACCTCCGGCAAGCCGGCCGCCGAAACCAGATCCACCCCAGCTGGCACGGGTAGCACCTGCTCGGCAGGTACCGCGACCCGTTCCGCGTAGCCGCCGCCGGCCAGCAGCGCGCACACTCTGTCACCGACTCGCCAGTCGGTGACCCCGTCACCGAGCGCGGCGACCGTCCCGGAGCATTCCAACCCGAGGATGTCCGAGGCTCCCGGTGGCGGCGGGTAGTTTCCCTGGCGCTGCAGTAGATCCGCCCGGTTCACCCCGGACGCGGTGACGTCGAGCAGCACCTCACCGGGGCCGGGCGCCGGATCGGGAACCTCGGCCCATCGCAGCACATCCGGCCCGCCCGGCTCCCTGATCGTGATCGCACGCATGGCCGTGACGGTAACCCAGTCATGAACGCGGCTGGGTGCGGTGACCGTCACAGGCCACCGCACCCAGATTTCTTCTTCAGCAGGTGGCGGTTGCGGTCACTGGTGAGGGTGGCGTGGAGTCCCGCCGGTAGCACCGCGAAACGCGACCGATGCCGGACTCGACAACGTCGATGTGCGCGAACAAACCCGACGATGGCACCTGCGCACTCGAAGCCTCACCTTGTGCTGCTCACGGTCACGACCGGACCGGTACGACCAGCCCGACCGCGGGGATGCAGCTGACACGCTGACCGCCGCCGCGAAGTGCTCCTGTCATAGCACCACCTGCGTCCCTTCTGGAAGGCCGCGAAATGTCCGTGCCGCTCTCTCGGCCTCGGTACCTCCGCTCGGCCGTCCCTGTCGTCAGCATGCGCCTATGTGACTGATACCACAACTCACAGCCGTCCCCGGGCAGAGTGGAACCGCGCCGTCACAATGTGTGACCGCTCTGGCGGCTGCGGTCGCTGTGAATCACCGGCTCGAGACATCCGTACCCGTTCGTGGCGATCGGACCGGAATAGCCTGACCGTGAACGAGCTCGCAGCTCGCCGTGAAAACCGTAGCGCTTGCGCTCACCGCAGCGATGAGCTTCAACGAGGAGGCCACGTGGGCGCTGATCGAGATGAGCCGCGCTGGCTCAATGAGAGCGAGATGGCGGCGTGGCGCTCCTATCGGGTCGCCAGCATACTTCTCGAAGGTCAGCTGCACCGTGATCTTGTCGAGGCTCACGACATCGGGCTCGCCGACTACGAGGTGCTCGTACGCCTTTCCGAATGCCCAGGGCGCCAGATGCGGATGAGTAAACTGGCCATCGAGGTCGCCTCGTCCAAGAGCAGGGTCTCCCACCAGATCACCAGGATGGAACGAGCGGGACTGGTCATCAGGAGCGAGTGTGGCAGCGATGGTCGCGGTGTTTTCGCGGTACTCACCGATCAGGGCATGAACAAGCTGCGCGAGGCGGCGCCCACCCACGTCAAGGGTGTCCGGCAGCAGATCGTTGACCTGCTGTCGCCCCAGGAGCAGCAGGTGATCGCCACGGTGTTCAGTCGTCTCGATGCCCATCTGCGCAGGGTCAATCCGGAGTGACGGTCGGCAGAGCGGCCGGCTACCCTGCTAACAGGGAAGCGTGGCAGAGCGGCCGAATGCATCCGCCTTGAAAGCGGAAGACCCGCGAGGGTCCGGGGGTTCAAATCCCTCCGCTTCCGCCCTGTTCAGAGGGGGCGTCTCCCGATCATCGGGAGGCGCCCCCTCGTTGCGTCGTCTCAGTTGTCGTCTCAGTTGGCTGCCCACAGGAACGCATTGACCCTGTTCGCCACATCGTCGCGCATCGCAGCGGTGATGTGCTGGTACCGCTGCGCCAGCTTCGAGTTGGACCAGCCCATGAACTCCATTGCGGTCCGTTCCGGTACGCCAAGCAACAGCAGAACAGTTGCCGCAGTGTGTCGAGCGTCGTGCAACCGAGCGTCTCGGACGCCTGCCTCAGCAAGCAAGGCCTTCCATTCGTAGGCGTCGCTGCGTGGGTCCACTGGCTTACCGTTGGGCTGGGTGAACATCCATTCACCTGGTTGCCACATATTGCCGGCAACCAGGTGTTCCTTATCTTGTGCCTCCTTATGCGCCATGAGTAGATCAAACAGTTGGTCAGGCAGACGTAGACCACGGCGGCCAGCAGCCGACTTGACGTCTACTTCAACAACCCCGCCGATCCGCTTGGGGCAATACCGAGCATGCTTTACACAGCCAGGTTGGCATGGCGGTGGACACTTCTTGTGTCGTTTGCATGGCTGTTCACACGGCTTCGTCTTGTGATGGTTTTTCGCGCAGGCCGCCAGATTGATGCATCCGTGTTCATAGGTCTGCCGCTGGCGCTGTTTGCTGACACGCAGCACTTTGGTTCGCTCATTTAGCCGCGTCCACCGGAAGCCGATTGTCTCACCCTGCCGCGTGCCCAGTGCAAGCGCCAAGACGAACCGCACGCCATTCCGTCGCGTCAGGGCCGTTGCAATCAGCGCTTGAATCTCTTCGATTTCGAACGGCTCAACCTCTTCTTCTTCGACCCGCGGCGCCTTCACGATGTCAAACGGCTGTTCAACGATCACCTTACGCTTTCGCGCTTCGCGAAACGCCGTCTTCCCTGTCCGGTGCACCTGGTGTGCCGTCGCTGGTTCTAGGCCCTCCCGGATCATCCGCGCGTATAGCTTCTCGAAGTTTTTCGGCTCGACCTTATCCATCCTGTGAGCACCGACACCCGGTATTAGGTGCTTATACACGGCTGTCCGGTAGCCAGCCAGAGTCTTGAACCTCACAGTAAGCGGAGCGATATTCTCTACCCACTCGGTCAACCACTCAGCCACAGTCGGAACTCGGCCGGGCTTTCGGACAACTCCAGAACTTCTTTCTTCTTCGAGTTTGCTCACCCCATTGATTACTTTTTGCTTATCCTTGGATTGCACGTGAGACCGGTGTGGTGTGCCGTCGTCGCGGACACCCATAGTGACTCGGCCGTGCCAGTAGCCATCTTTACCGAGGTAAATGGACGAGCGTCCATTAGGATTACGGGTCTTCTTCTTGTCTGCCAACGTGTCCCCCTCAGGCGGCAGTCTTTCCGGATTGCTCAGCGACAAGCCGGCGGGCGTATTCGTCGACGGCGGCTACCAGGATT
>JAFAZC010000085.1 GCA_019239965.1 Kutzneria sp.
CGGTGGAAGACGGCCTGCTGATTACGCCAGTCCGCGGGAATGTCCCCTTCGGCCGCCAGTTCATCCAGCGTCTGTTCGTCCGTATCCGGTGCGACCGCCACCAGGACAACCTTGCCCCTGCTGGTGATCTGTACTCGTTCGCCCCGTTCTACCGCGGCGATGACCGAGTGTACGTCCTTGAGCAGCTGGCGCATGGGTATCCGCGTGACCACCTGAGACTGGCGCCGCTGATGAGGGAAATCGGCGAAACCTGTCGCCTGGCCTTGGTCGGTGGTCGGCTCCGGAGGAACTTCATCCCCGTGTCGGGTCTCCGGTGACCGCGCGTCGGTCGTCAGACCGGCGCGGCCGCCGTTGTTCTCGGTCATATGCCCTTTCCCTCTCACTGTCACCAAACACTCCATAGTGTAAGGCGGTACGGATTCGAAGGCAACCAATATGAGCGAGCTGTCCTACAAATATAGACACTGTCGACCCTAGATTGAGTTATGGCATACATCATGAATCCAGTGTCAAGCAAGCGCCATCGGTGAGCGACTCGGCGCTATGGACGACCACCCTTGGCGGCCGATTCGGCAGGTTGACAGGCAGCTGACCGGCAGATTGAAAGCAATATCTTCGGCGGGTTGAAAGGGACCTGATCGGCAAGTTGAAAGGTTGCGGCGACTCGGTGCCAGATTCGTCGCCGGCTTCGTCCTGTACTGCGGTGGCGAGTCCCTCAGTTTCGGTGAAGGGCTCACGTGCCTGCCGATCTCGGCGCTGTGGGCGACCCCGTCGCACTAATCTGCGAAATCCTCACCCCGTCTCGGTGTCCAGCCGCTTGAGCGCGGCCTTGACCACCTCGGGATCCGACGTGGGCCAGAACGGCGGGAGCGACGCCCGCAGGAACCCGCCGTAGCGGGCCGTGGCGAGCCGTGAGTCCAAAATGGCCACCACACCCTTGTCACTTGTCGTGCGGAGCAGCCGGCCCGCGCCCTGCGCGAGCAGCAGGGCCGCGTGTGTCGCCGCGACCGCGAGGAAACCGTTGCCGCCTCGTGCGGTCACGGCTCGCTGCCGTGCCGAGGACAGCGGATCGTCCGGCCTGGGGAACGGAATCCGGTCCACGATGACCAGTTGTAGTGAGGGGCCAGGGACGTCGACGCCCTGCCACAGCGACAGTGTCCCGAAAAGACAGCAGCGCACGTCGTCGGCGAACTTCTTGATCAGCTGTGCGGTGGAGTCGTCACCCTGGCACAGCACCGGGTGGTCAACCCGGTCCCGGATCGCCTCGGCGGCCTGCTTTGCCGCACGCATCGAGGAGAACAGTCCGAGCGTCCGCCCACCCGCCGCCGTCACCAGTTCCACGATCTCGTCCAGATAGGACGGTGGAAGCCCGTCCCGCCCCGGCGCGGGAAGGTGTTTGGCCATGTAGAGGATTCCGCTCTTGGTGTGCTCGAACGGCGAGCCGACGTCAAACCCGCTCCACCGAGGACCCTCCGCATCGGACGGTGGCTGCTTGTCGGTGGCGATCTGGCTGCCAGTCGTGGTCTCTTTGGCGGTCTCGGTTTCCTCCTCCGTGCGCGCCGTACTCGACGGAGGCAGGGCGGTCGACACGGGCAGACCCCACTGTCTTGCCACCGCGTCGAAGGTGCCGCCGAGGGTGAGCGTCGCCGAGGTGAGCACCGTGGTGCGCCGCCCGAACAGCCGCTCCCGCAGGAGGCCGCCGACCCCGATGGGGGCCACCTTGACGGCGGGCGGCTTGGTGTCGTCGCGGAAGTCACCGGCCAGCCACACCACGTCCCTGCGTTCAGAGTCGGGGGAGTCGAAAGCGCCGAGCACCCGTACCGACGTGTCGTGCACCTCATCGAGTACCGCGAGCGCGAGTTTGCGACTCGTGGCTCCGTCGGGATCCTCCTTGCGTTCCCCGCCAAGCGCGCTGATACACCGGTGCGCGGCGTCCCTGACCCCCGCCAGCGCGCCGGACAGCGCCGTCGGGATCGCGTCGAGTCGGCCGATGGGCAGGTCGGATAGGATCAGGGCGAGTCCCTCGCCGGCTTCGGACAGCCGATCGGCGACGTCCTCGTCGATCTGTCGCCCGCAGCGCCGCACCGCCGTGGCGATCGTGCTCGCGCTCAACTCGTTGGTCGCCACCGAGGTCACCCGGTCGACGAGGTCGTGGGCCTCATCGATGATCACGACGTCGTGCTCGGGCAGGATCGGGTAGCCCTCCATCGCGTCGATGGCCAACAGCGCGTGGTTGGTTACCACCACGTCCGCGTTGCCCGCCTCCGCGCGAGCCCGCTCGGCGAAACAGTCGGTGCCGACCGGGCACTTCGCCACGCCGAGACATTCCCGTGCGGTCACGGAAACCTGTCGCCACGCCTGGTCGGCGACGCCGGGCACCAGCTCGTCGCGGTCACCGGTCTCGGTGTCCGACGACCACTCGTGCAGCCGTTTGACCTCCCGGCCCAGGCGTGACACGGCGAACGGATCGAACAGTCCGGACTCCTCCGGCTCCTCAGGCGCCCCCGAGTGCAGCCGGTGCAGACACAGGTAGTTGCGCCGACCCTTGAGGATCGCGAACGTCGGCGCGCGCCCGAGCGCATCCTCCAGCGCGTCGGCCAGTCGTGGCAGGTCCCTGTCGATCAGCTGGCGCTGCAGGGCGATGGTGGCCGTCGACACCACGACCGTCGTGTCGTCAGCCACCGCGTGCCGCAGGGCCGGCACAAGGTAGGCGAGCGACTTCCCGGTGCCGGTGCCTGCCTGGACGGCGAGGTGCTCGCCGGTGCGGATCGCCCGCTCGACAGCAAGGGCCATCCGCACCTGGCCTGGGCGCTCGGCGCCGCCGACCGCGGCGACGGCTTGGGCGAGCAGGGAGGCGACGTCCGGCGGTTCGGGCACGCCTGAAACCGTACCCGGGAAACGATCCCGACCTGATCCGGTCGGGTTCAGAGTTTGATGACCTCCAGCCCGGGGGTGCCGTCGTAGTCGTCGTCCTGGGTCACCACCGGCAGCCCGTGGGCGATGGCCGTCGCCGCGATCCAGGAGTCGTTGACCGGCAGCTTGGGCCTGCCGATCTCGCGCAGCCTTATTCGCAGCTCGGCCCAGGCATCCGCCACGGCTTCGTCCACGGCCAACGGAGAAAGCGCGAGTGCGTCCCCGAGAGTTCGCAGTCGAGCAGCCCTTGAAGGCGCATCCTCGGCTGCTAGGACGCCGACCTTGAGTTCGCCTATGGTGACGGTGGAGACAGCAAGGTCGGAAGGCATCTTCTCGGGCAGAAAATGACGCTGTTCCAGGCCGATGAACAAAGAGGTATCTGCTAGCGCGCGCTGCGTGACCATGGGTCCTCAATGTCGTCGACAGTCTCGGGGAACATCTCGCGAAGCTGGTCGGCCAAGCCTGGATCGGCCGGATGCGCCAGCACCTGTCGCCACGAGAGGAACTGTGGTCGTCTCGGTAGCGGCACCAGCTTGGCTACTGGTCGTCCGCTCACTGTTACAGTGAGTTCTTCCCCTGCTTCTACTCGGTGCAGCACATCGCTGGTGTGGTTGCGCAACTCTCGCAGCGCGACTTCCTTCATGGTCCGATCGTAGCAATACTTCTACAGTCGTGTTGAAACGCTACGCTCCGCATCACTCATCCGGGTAGCGATTAGTGCAGTCGGCTTACCCCCACGCGAACGGTTGCAGATGATTCCAGGGTGAATCCCTCTCACATCACTAGCGAAAGGAACGCAATGCGGAGCAGGAGCGTGCGGAGAATCGGGGCCGGGGCGGCGCTGACCGTCACCGCACTGGTGATCGGTGCCGTTCCCGCCCAGGCCACGCCACAGGGACAGACCTCGCTCGGATCGGTCGACGTGACGCGCACCGGTGAAACGGTGCAACTCCTGCCGATCGCCCAGTGCGACGTCACCGCGGATCAGCAGAACTCCAGCCAGGGTGCGCGCGCTGGCGGGATCGCCAGCTACGGCAGCGGCAAGACCGTGTGTACGCGCGATGTCAACGGCAAGACGGCCAAGATGGAGGCGAGCGGATCGACGTTCGACTTCACCGCGCTTGTGCCCTACGGCGGGCCACGGATCCAGCTGTCCAGTTACACGGCCAGCTGCGAGGCCACGGACAAGGGAACCACTGCCAGCTTCCGGTTCAGCGGACTGAGCGGTATCACGGCGCCGAGCCCGATTCCGGCCAACTACGTGGCCACCATCGGACCACAGGACGCGCCACAGGCGAAGGTGACCTTCAACGAGATCATTCTCGCCAACCCCAACGATGGCAGCGTGACGATCAACATGATGCACATCGTGCTGTACCCCAACGGCGGCCCGCTGAGCGGCGACGTGATCGTCGGCGCGGCGGCCTGTTCGCCGGTCAGCTAACAGGCGGGCGGCTCGCCGGTCACCCCATCACGGGGGAGCCGACGAGCCGGACGCCGGCCGAACGCAGTTCGTCGACGGCGGTGTCGACCGTTGCCTGCGCGACACCCGCGGTCAGGTCGAGCAGGACAGTCGTGGCGAACCCCGCCCGCACGGCATCCATGGCGGTGGCCCGCACACAGTGGTCCGTGGCGATGCCGACCACGTCGACCCGGTCGACTCCGCGCTCGCGCAGCCAGTCGGCGAGCGAACCGCCGGTGGGACCGGTGCCCTCGAAGCCGGAGTAGGCCGCCGCGTTGGTGCCCTTGGAGAAGACGGCTTCCACCCGCGTGATGTCCAGTTCCGGGTGGAACGACGAGCCGGCCGTGCCAGCGATGCAGTGCGCCGGCCAGCTTGTGGCGAAGTCCGGTTCGTCGCTGAAATGGCCTCCGGGATCGACGTGGTAGTCCCGTGTGGCCACCACGTGGTCGTAGCCGTTGCCGGCCATGTGGCTGGAGATTCTGGCCGCCACATCGGCGCCGCCGGCCACCGCGAGCGAACCGCCCTCGCAGAAGTCGTTCTGCACGTCCACCACGATCAGCGCGATTGCCATCGGTTTCCTCCTGGTGTCGGCCGACGAAGTCGCTCGATATCCACTTGAACGCCTCGGTGTCTACTCGAACACGGTGGGGATCGCGGGCTCGCCGCTGGACAGCTTCAGGCCCTCCCATGGCACGCTGACCAGCGCCTGCCGCAGCCGGTCCCGGCTCTGTTCGATGGTTGGCGCCGCCGCCGGTGTTCGTCCAGCCCGCATCAGGGGGATCTGCAGCGTCCGATCGTGCTCGCCGAGGTCGGGTTCGCCGCCGACAAGGTAGACGACCTCCTCGATCGCGGTCCCTGTCTCCTTGTGCCGGCGGAGAGCACCCTTGCGGCCGCCCCTGGATTCCTTGTGCGAGCTGCGCTTGGCCACCGGCCGGCCGTCCACCTCGACCAACTTGTAGACCATGCCCGCGGTCGGAGCGCCGGACCCGGTGACAAGTGACGTGCCGACCCCGTAGGCGTCAACCGGTTCGGCCCGCAGCGCGGCGATCGCGTACTCGTCGAGGTCACCGGACACCACGATCTTGGTGTTTCGCGCGCCGAGCGAGTCCAGCTGTTCACGGGCCTGCCGGGCGAGCACGCCGACGTCGCCGGAGTCGATGCGCACGGCGCCCAGTCCGGTGCCGGCGACCTCGACGGCGGTCTGGATGCCCTTGGTGATGTCGTAGGTGTCGACGAGCAGGGTTGTGTCGACGCCGAGTGTGTCCACCTGCGCCTGGAACGCCTCGGCCTCGCTGTCGTGCAGCAGGGTGAAGGCGTGCGCCGAGGTGCCGGCCGTCGGAATGCCATAGGTGCGACCGGCTTCCAGGTTCGAGGTCGCGGTGAAGCCGGCGATGTACGCCGCCCGCGCCGCGGCGATCGCGGCCCGTTCGTGCGTGCGGCGCGACCCCATCTCGATCAGCCGTCGGCCATGCGCCGCGGTGACCATCCGCGCGGCCGCGGAGGCGATGGCGCTGTCATGGTTGAGGACCGAAAGGACCATCGTTTCCAGGAGGACACCGGCCGCGAACGGCGCACGCACGGTCAGCACGGGGGAGCCGGGGAAATAGAGCTCCCCTTCGGGGTAGCCGTCGATGTCACCGGTGAACTCGTAGTCGGCGAGCCAGGCGAGGGTCGCCCCGTCGACGACCTCCGCCCGCTCCAGGTGCGCCAGTTCGGCATCCGTGAAGTGGAACGTCGTGATCGCGTCCAGTAGCCGACCGGTCCCGGCGACCACCCCGTACCGGCGGCCGTCCGGGAGCCTTCGCGCGAACACCTCGAACACGCACGTGCGGTCCGCGACACCGTCCCGCAGGGCGCTGGACAGCATCGTCAGCTCATAGTGGTCGGTGAGCAGGGCGGTGCTCGAACTGGTCATGACCGAGCAGCCTAGGCGCTTCCGCCCGACGAACGCGGTCGTGTCCGACGATACGGGGCGTGACGTGACACCATTGTTCTATGACCACGCCCGTCGAACAGGAACGGACGCAGGTTGAGCCGGTCAGCGGGCAGGAACGGCCGTGGCTGACAATTGTCTGGAACGACCCGGTGAACCTGATGTCCTACGTCACGTACGTGTTCCAGAAGGTGTTCGGGTATAGCCGTGACAAGGCGACCCGGCTGATGCTCGACGTGCACCACAAGGGTCGGGCCATCGTCTCCTCGGGATCCAAGGACGAGGTCGAGCTCCACGTCGCGAAGCTGCACGCGGCCGGACTGTGGGCGACCATGCAGCACGAGTCGTGAACGGTTGGCGTCGGCGCGGCGACCGCCTCGTGGCGACGGTGGACCGTCAGGAGGCCGCGATCCTGCGTGGCCTGGTCGGCCAGATCCTCGACATGCTGGAAACCAGGGCGGCTGAGGCGCCCGAGGACGAGCTCGCGGAGCTGACCGGAATCCGGGTCGGCCCGCCGACCGCACCCGAGGATCCGATCCTGTCCCGACTGCTGCCGGACTTCCACCGCCTCGACAGGGCCTCGCCAACGAAGCAGGACCGGGACTCGGCGGCGGCTCTGCGCTCCCTGCACGAACCGACACTGCTGGACACCAAGACCGGAGCCGCGGCCGCGGTCCTCGTCACCTGCCCGCCCGACGGCGGCACCATCAGGCTGACTTCCGACCAGGCCGAGGAATGGCTTGCCGCGCTCAACGACGTGCGGCTGGCCCTGGGCACCGCGTTGGACCTCACCGAGGACATGCCGGACGAACTGCCCGAAGACGATCCGCGCTCGACACACCTGAGCGTGTATCACTGGCTCACCTGGGTGCAGGAGAGCCTGGTCGCCGTGGTGTCGGCGTGAGCGCTCCCGGTTCGCTGAACTCGATCACGGACGTGTCCGGCGTCCTGGTCGGCCAGTACCAGCGCCTTGAGGCCGGTTGGGCAACGGGGACCACTGTCGTGCTGGTTCCCGACGGTGCGGTCGCCGGTGTCGACCAGCGTGGCGGCGCACCGGGCACGAGGGAGACCGATCTGCTCGAGCCGTCACGGGCGGTACAGCGGATACAGGCGGTCTGCCTGACCGGTGGCAGCGCCTACGGGCTGGCCGCCGCCGACGGTGTGATGCGCTGGCTCGCCGAGCGCGGGCTGGGCGTCCGGGTCGGGGAGCGGCCGCACGAGGTGGTGCCCATCGTGCCCGCGGCCGTGCTGTTCGACCTGCCCCTCGGCGACTGGGGCAACCGACCCGACCCCGACTTCGGCTACCGGGCGTGCGCCGCCGCGGCGAACGGTCCGGTCGAACAGGGATGTGTCGGGGCGGGCACTGGTGCGCGGGCGGGTTCGCTCAAGGGCGGCGTCGGCACGGCGAGCGTGGTCGTCGACGGATGTACGGTCGGCGCACTCGCCGTGGTGAACGCCAAGGGGGCGGTGGTAGACCCCGTGACCGGGCTGCCGTGGGCCGCCGACCACGAGGTCGCCGGCGAGTTCGGTTTGCGCCGGCCGGGCGCTGCCACCGTCCCCTTGGAGCAGAAGACGTCGGCGCTCAACACGACGATCGGTGTGGTGGCGGTCGACGCCGCACTGACGAAGGCCGAATGCCAACGGGTGGCGGCGGTTGCGCACGACGGGCTCGCGAGGGCGATACGGCCGGCCCACGCCATGGTCGACGGTGACACGGTGTTCGCTCTGGCCACTGGGGTGCACAAGATCGCCGAGGACGCCAGGATCGCGCGGCTGGACATGCTGTGCGAGGCGGCGGCACAGGTGTTCGCGCGGGCGATCGTGCATGCCGTGCGCCATGCGCATGCTGTCGCGGGTGTCCCGGCTTACCGGGACGTCTGGCCGGACGCCTTCGCCCGGCGGTGATCGGCTCGCCCGCGTTTCTCACTGAGCGGGAAAGCCGTCGGCCCGCTCTAGGATGGTGTCGTGCTGGTGATCCGTCGTGAGCTGGTCGAGGCGATGGTGGCGCACGCCCGGCGCGATCACCCCGACGAGGCCTGCGGCGTGATCGCGGGTCCGGCCGACCTCGGCCGGCCGGAGCGCCTGGTGCCCATGCTCAACGCGGCGCGGTCGCCGACGTTCTACGAGTTCGACTCGGCCGACCTGCTCGCGCTCTACCGCGAGATGGACGCCCGTGACGAGGTGCCTGTGGTCATCTACCACTCGCACACCGCAACCGAGGCCTACCCGTCCCGGACCGACGTCTCCTATGCCGGCGAGCCCGACGCGCACTACGTCCTGATCTCGACCCGCGACCCCGAGCGGCACGAGTTCCGCTCCTACCGCATCGTCGACGGCGCGGTCACCGAGGAGCCGGTTCAGGTCGTGGAGTCCTACATGTTCTCGCACACCGGCGTCGACGACGTTCCCGACGCCCGCTGAACCCACCGGAGCCGGGAATATCCGTTCCGTCCCACGCGTCTGCATGACCAAGCCGAGGCTGACCGCGGAGGTATGTCCACAATGGCCGTCACCGTATCCATCCCCACCATCCTGCGCACCCACACCGCGGGGGAGAAGTCCGTCGAGGCCGCCGGCGCCACCCTGGCCGAGGTGATCGAGGACCTCGACGCCAACCACGGTGGCATCAAGGCGCGTCTGGTGAAGGACGGCGCGCTGCACCGGTTCGTCAACATCTATGTCAATGACGAGGATGTGCGGTTCTCCGGCGGGCTCGACGCGAAGATCGCCGACGGGGACAACGTGACGATCCTGCCGGCGGTGGCCGGCGGTCGCCGCTGACCGACGCCGTGGCTCGCTATGACCGTCTGCTCGACACGCTGGGGAACACCCCGCTGGTCGGTCTTCCTGCGCTGGCACCGTCCGCGGACGTGCGGTTGTGGGCCAAGCTCGAGGACCACAACCCCACTGGGTCGATCAAGGACCGGGTCGCGGCCGCCATGATCGAGGCGGCCGAGGCCGACGGGGTGCTCCGCGCTGGCCGGACGATCCTGGAACCGACCTCCGGCAACACCGGCATCGCGTTGGCCATGGCCGCCAAGCTCAAGGGATACGGCCTGGTCTGCGTCATGCCGGAGAACACCTCGGTGGAGCGAAGGCAGCTGCTGCAGGCCTACGGCGCGAGGATCGTGTTCTCACCGGCGGCCGGCGGTTCCAACCAGGCTGTGGCCATGGCCAAGGAACTGGCCAAGCAGAACACCGACTGGGTGATGCTCTACCAGTACGGCAATCCGGCCAACGCGTTGGCGCACTACCGGGGAACCGGGCCGGAGATCCTGCGCGACCTGCCGACAGTGACGCACTTCGTGGCCGGGCTGGGCACCACCGGCACCCTGATGGGCGCCGGGCGTTACCTGCGCGAACACAAGCCGGACGTCGACATCATCGCCGCCGAGCCGCGGTACGGCGAACTGGTCTACGGGCTGCGCAACCTCGACGAGGGGTTCGTGCCCGAACTCTACGATCCCGAAGTGCTGACGGGCCGGTACTCGGTGGGGTCCTACGACGCGTTGCGCAGGACCCGTCAGTTGCTGGAGGCGGAAGGGATCTTCGCGGGCATCTCGACCGGCGCGATACTGCACGCCGCGCTGGCGGTCGCGGAACGGGCGGCCTCGGCCGGGCAGCGTGCCGACGTGGTGTTCGTGGTCGCCGATGCCGGCTGGAAGTACCTGTCGACGGGTGCCTACTCCGGCACCCTGGACGAGGCGGCGCAGCGGTTGGACGGCCACTTCTGGGCATAGCGTCGGTGTGCCTTCGCTAGCGGTCGGCGGCCGGCACCACCTCGAACTCGCCGATGTCCGCACCGGCGATGAGCGACTGGAGTTCCTCGTCTGGACCGTCTCCCCGGAAGGCGTGCATGACGGCGCGGTCGGTCCAGCGTTCGTAGACGTTGACCCGCTCGGCATCAAGCGGATCAGCGGCGACGACGAAGTCGTGGCATCCGGGAGCGGTGCGCGCGAGGCGCATGGCCTCGTGGGAGCGCGCCAGAAAGCGATCCCGGTCGGCCATGGCGACGCGGAGGTGGCCGGCAACAATGATCATGAAGGCGGTTCCTTGGGTCGGCGGGCATGCCCGCTCACGTCTTGGTCGGGTGACCACCGAGTGTGGACGATCCAGACTTCCTGCGGGCTGCTTTTCTCAAGACTGTCGGACGTTGTCGGCTCCGGGAGTGCCGGTCGGCTCCGCCGCGATGTCGGTGAGGAAGACGATTCCGTCGGTGTCGCCGAGGTGGTGGGGATCCAGTGGAAAGTAGGAGTAGTTGTCTGACGCGCCGGTTCGTGGGACCAGGTCGATGCCCATCCCGTCGAGCGCCGCGGTGAGACGTCGGGAGTCGATGACGTAACGGTTTTCCGGAAGGGCGGACAGGACCCCCTCGACGGTGTCCGTAGGCGGGGTGCCGATTCCATGATGGGGAATCGTGCCGAGTGCCGAGGCGAGGAACGCGTACTGATCGCCGAGTCGGGCGTCCACGAGCGCTCCGGCGCTCCACCACTGCACCACCTCGCCCGACAAGGGCCCCCATCCCGCCGGCAGCTGCCAGCGGCTCTTGTCCTTCTGCAGGTGGCGATTGTGGGCGAAGACCAGGGTCGGCCCCTGATGCCGCTGGCTGTCCGCTATGGCCACGAGGTTGTCGGCCATCATCGTGTCCCGCAGGGCCGATTGACGCGTGAGGCGCGCTAGAGGAGTCGCCGTGGTGTCCGCCATGGCGGCGTGGTACCGCAGCAGTCCGGCCGCGCTGCGCCCGTGCAGCGACGCCCGCCACCAGTCGTCGCGGGACGTGGTGGCGATCAGGAACGGCGCCTGTGCCGCGAGTACCGTCAGCAGGTCGTCGGCGATGAGACGGAGCTCCCTGGCATTGGTGGAAGCTCCCACGGACTGGGCGGGATCGAAGGTTGCCGCGGGATTCGTCCAGCGCTCATCGGTACCGAGCAGACGGTCGACGGTGTCCGCCCCGCACGGGAGCAGGCCGGCGTCGAGGTGGGCGTCGAGGTAGCAGTGCAGGGCGGTCAGTGCCCGCCTCGGACTGTCGGCGACGGCCAACTCCACCGGCGCGTCGAACCCGAAGAACCGGAGCCTGTCCGCGGGCGGGCGGTCGCGGTTGTACTCCCGCATCCAGTGCAGGAGCTGGCGATTGGACGCCGACTCGCCGAAGCCGTGGCTGAAGCCGTGTCGCAGCACCGCCTCCAGCGAACCGGCACCCCGCGTCACGAACGCGTCGACCGTGAGGCCGGCAAGCCAGCTGCTTTCGAGCGCGATCGACCGGTAGCCCTCGTGCTCGACAAGGTGTCGGAAAACCCGGTTCCGCAGCCGCGGGAGTGCCTCCTCCCCGTGCATGGCCTCGCCAAGGCCGAGCAGGCGTGGGGCGGTCTTCAGGGCGTGGAGCACGTTCGCGAGCGCGGTACCGAGGTCGGAGCACTCGTCGCCGGCGAACGCCCAGCCTGTGTCAGCGAGCGAGGGGCGAATGGCCATGGTGAAGTCCGTTCTGTGGCGGCGAAGCGAACTCCGTTAACGATATCGCTGAACTATGTGTGTAAGCTTCTGTCGGATATTTGCCTCCTTTCTCGAAGTAACCTTCAATCTTGGGGGACCAGCACGTGAGCTCGGAGCGCCTGCGGCCGGTCGATTTGGCGCGTGCGCACGGCCTGTCGACGCAGGCGGTGCGGAACTACGAAGAAGCTGGCATCCTCCCGCCGGCGGAACGCACACCCGCCGGGTACCGGGTCTACACACCCCTGCACGCGCAGGCTCTGCGCGCCTTCACCGCACTGGTGAAGGGTCACGGCCACCAGACGGCGACGGCCATCATGCAAGCGGCCAACCAAGACCGGGTCGACAACGCCCTGACTCTGATCGATGAAAGCCACGAGCAACTACTCGAGGATCGGCATACGCTCGCGGCGGTGGAGAAGGCCCTGACCGATCTGACGCGGTCAGGCCCGCCCGACCCGCCGCGATCCGACTCGATTTCCGTTGGGCCGCTGGCCCGACGGCTTGGACTTCGGCCGGCGACCCTGCGCAAGTGGGAGCGGGCCGGTCTGATCCATCCGCACCGGGATCCCAGGACCGGCTACCGCGTGTACCTTGCCGCTGACGTGCGCGATGCCCACCTCGCCCACCAACTCAGGCGCGGCGGATACCTGCTGAGCCAGATCGCTCCACTCCTGGAGACGGTCCGCGCGGCCGGCGGTGTGGAACCCCTGCGGTCCACCCTGGACGAGTGGCGCGGTCGGCTCGCCACCCGTGGCCGCGCCATGCTGACCGGTGCCGCCGAACTCGACGCCTACCTGTCGATGCGGCTATCGGGAGATCGCTGACCGCACCCGAGTTCGGTTAGCGGGCAAGGGACTCGACGGCCTTGACGACCGCGCCGGCGCCGTCTTCCCGCGCGAGCCGGGCGGCGATATGGCGTGCGCGCTCGCGATAGGACGGATCCCCAACGGCGGCCTCGACCGCGGCCGCGAGGCGCTTGGCGGACAGCCGCCAGTAGGGCACCGTTGCCGGGCTCATGCCGTGATCACGCAGTTTGCGTGCCCAGAAGGGCTGGTCGCCGGTGACCGGTACGCCGATCATCGGGATTCCCGCGCGCATTCCCGCGGCCGTGGTTCCCGCGCCGCAGGCGTGCACCAGCGCGGCCGCCTTGTGCAAGAGCCAGTCATGCGGCACCTCGCCGACGGTCAGCACGTCCTCGCCGGAGGCGGCGAGACCGGCCCAACCCGCCTGGAGGATCCCACGGACGCCCGCGGTGCGCAGGGCACCGACCACGTGCTCGGACAGCCGGGCCGCGTTCCGCCTGTTGGTGAGGAAGCTGCCGAACCCCACGACGACCGGCGGTGGCCCCGCCTCCAGGAAGTCCACCAGGTCGCCGGGAGGTCGCCAGCCCAGGTCGCGCCGTGGCCACCAGTAGCCGACGACGTCCAGACCGGCGCGCCAGTCCGAAGGGCGTGGGAGCACCGAAGGCGAATAGCCGTGCAGGACGGGCCACCCGTTCTCGGTGCGTCGGCGCCGCAGTGTGCCCGCCCCGACAGCAGGCAGTCCCAGCCGCTCACGCAACTCACTGATGACGTTGCCGTAGAGCTTGTCCACCAACGAAGCGGCGAGGCGGCCCGCCGCCAGGTTGCCGTGCCGCCCCAACGACCACGATCCCAGCACCGATGGCGGGTACTCACCGGTGGCCGACAGGGGCTGCAGGCGGACCCCCAGGCTGGGTATTCCCCTGGCCTCGGCGAGCGGGTGGCCGCCGAACTCCGCGAACGGTGACAGCAGCAGCACGTCGAGCTGGTCGTCGCGAAGCGTGTCCAGCACCATGGTGCCCATCGCCAGGACCGTTCGGGGCGCCACGGCGGCCATCACCAGCTTCGCCACGTTCGCGCCGGCCAGCTCCGAGGTCTGCGGATCACCACCCATGTCCCGGAAGGCCAGGCCGCAGCGCTCGATCTCCTTGCCGAACGGTGTCGGCGCGCTCATGACGACCTCGTGTCCGGCTTGCAGCAACCGGGCACCCACATCCGTCAGCGGTGCTACGTCACCACGAGTGCCGATGGCCGCGATTCCCACCCTCATGGCGCCAGTTTGCCGGACCGGGGCCGGTGAGCGGGGCGTCTTGCTGAAACGGCCAGGCCTTTGCCGTGTGCGGACTTGGCGCCTGTCACGAAAGGGCTGGCCAAGCCCATCGTGGAGCGGTCCCGCGAGGAGTGCTCGGCGTTGTTTCTCTTACTCCGATTGGTTATAGAATCATCGCGTGGCAGGTGACGACTCCGCGTTCGCGGTGCTGGGCGCGTTGGGTGATCCCATGCGCCGTCGGCTCTACCGACACGTCGCGGCCGCCCCGGGTGAGGTAGGCCGGGATGCGGCCGCGGAAGCTGTCGGGATTTCTCGATCGCTGGCCGCCTTCCACCTGGACAAGCTGGTCGAGGCCGGGCTGCTGGCGGTGTCCTTCCGGCGACTGTCCGGGCGCGCCGGTCCTGGGGCGGGGCGGCCGGCGAAGGTGTATCGGCGTGCCGAGGGTGAGCACGTCCTGTCCGTGCCGCCTCGGTCCTACGACGCTGTCAGTCGGCTGCTCGCCGAGGTGGTGGAGAACGCTGGCTTGGACCGGGAGCTGCAGGCCGCGGCGAAGGCGGCGGGCGCTGCGCACCCGGACGCGGTTGCCGGTGATCTGGTCGAGGTGCTGCGGGCGCGCGGCTACCAGCCCTTCTGGGATGGGGAGACGCTGCGGCTGAACAACTGCCCCTTCCATGCGCTGGCCGAAGAGTTCCCCGCGCTGATCTGCGGGATGAATCTCGCGTTGCTCCAGGGCCTGGCGCCGGATCCGTGGTCACCGGCGATGGAACCGTGTCCCGGTGGCTGCTGCGTGGCGATATCTAAAAATAAAGGCCGTTGACTATAGAAGTCGGCCAGGCCATGCTGGACACATGACCGCCTTTCACCTCGCACAGGTCAACGTCGGCCGTATGGTGGCCCCGCTGGACGGTCCCGAGTTGGCCGACTTCGTCGCTCAACTGCTCGAGATCAACGCGCTCGCGGACGCCAGCCCCGGGTTCGTCTGGCGCATGGTCGACGACGAGGGCGAGGACGCGACCGGGTTCCGCCCCGACGAGAACGACGACATGCTCCTGATCAACTGCTCGGTCTGGGAGTCGGTCGGGGCCCTGCGGAACTTCGTCTATCACACCGATCACCTGCGCGTGCTGAGCCGTCGCCGCGAGTGGTTCCGTCGGATGGCCGAGGCGCACCAGGCCCTGTGGTGGATCCCGGCCGGTCACCGCCCGAGCGTCGCCGAGGCGATGCGGCGGATCGCGATGGTGCGGGAACACGGCCCAGGGCCACTCGCCTTCACCTTCCGCGATCCCTACCCGGCACGAGCCAGGACCGTGCAGGCCTCAGGGCCTGCGTCGGACGTGCCGTTCCCCACCACTCGTTGATGGCTAGCCGCTCACGCTTGCCAGGCGGCGGTCCACTTCGGCGGGCGAGTACAGCTCGTCGACCACCATTCGGACGGCACCGACGACACCGCCGCGCTGGCCGAGTTCGCTGGTGGCCACACGCAGGTGACGGGTGGCCCTTGGCAGAGCGCGCGCGTAGAGAGCCTCCCGGACCCCGGTGACGAACGCCGTCTCGGCGAGATCGCCCGCGATGATCAACACAGCGGGATTGATCAGGCACACCACGGTAGCCAGCACCTCCCCGACATGCTGTCCCGCCTCCCGGGCCAACCGGATCGCGTCGGGCTCTCCGGCGTGCAGCCTGCTCACCACATCCCTGCTGGAGCGGGTCGGGAAGCCGAGTCCGTCAAGGCGTCGCGCGATCGCCCGCCCACTGGCCACCGCGGCGAGGCAGCCCACCGAGCCGCACGTGCAGCGGACGTCGTTTCCGGCGATTCGGACGTGGCCGATGTCGCCGGCGCCGCCGTCGACGCCCCGGTATACCCGCCCGTCGATCACGATTCCGGCGCCGATCCCGGTGGCGACCTTGACCAGGATTAGCGGGGTGTCGTCCAGGCCCAGTGTGGCGTGTTCGCCAAGGGCCATCAGGTTGGCGTCGTTGTCGACGAGCACCGGCCGACCAAGCTCGGCCTCCAGGTGCTCGCGGATCGGATAGTCGTGCCATCCCGGCATGATGGGCGGCTGCACGACCCTGCCCGTGCTGAACTCAACCGGCCCGGGCACGCCGAGGCCGATGCCGCAGAGCTCCTCGAGGCGCGCTCCCGCGTGGTCGACGAGCGCGCTGAGGTCAGCGGTGAGCCGGCGCAGGACGGCCTCGGGGCCGTCGGCGATGTCCAGTTCGCCGACGTGCTCGACGAGCGGCCTGCCGGCGAGATCGACGACTGCCAGTCGTGCGTGGGTGGCGCCGAGGTCGGCCGCGAGTACCAGTTGCCGCCGGTCGTTGAACTCCAGCACGGTTGAGGGCCGGCCGCCGGTGGATCCGGCGACGCCGGAGGTCCGCAGGTAACCGGCGGCCAGCAGCGCGTCGATCCGCTGCAACAACGCGGATCGGGACAGGCCGGTCAGCTCGCGCAGCTCGCCCCGAGTGCGGGCGCGGCCGGCGCGCACCAGGGTGAGCAGGTGGCCGGCCGAGTTCGCGGCGACCGCCGCCAAGTCGCGCTCATTGGTCGCCACCCTGGCCTCCTCCACCCGCGCTCGGACCCTACCCGCGAACCAGATAGGAGTGCGGAAAGAACCACTTAGGTCTATTGACACTACATAAGTCGGAGGCGCAGGGTGAGCCTCATGACGTCCCAGGTCGCCGGTGCCGTGACGGACAACGCGCCAGCACGGAAGGCGATGTGGGAGCGGGCCGCCGCGGTGCTGCGGCACAACGACGCCGGTGGCTGGACGAAGGCCGCCCCCGATCTGTACCCGCATCAGTGGAGCTGGGACAGCGCGTTCATCGCGATCGGCTGGGCACAGGTGGACGTGCGGCGTGCCATGACCGAACAGGACAGGCTGTTCGCCGCGCAGTGGAGCACGGGAAAGATCCCGCACATCGTGTTCGACCCCTCGGCGTCGGCCGGCTCCTACTTCCCCGACGCGGGATGGTGGGGTACCGCGGGCACACGGGACGCCCCAGCGGGCCCGCCGTATACCAGCGGCCTGTGTCAGCCCCCTGTGCACGCCATCGCGCTCGCGCGGATCTGGCGACGGACGGTGGCGCTTGACGACCCAGCGCTTCGAGCCGACGTCGTCACGTTCCTGTCGCGGATGTATCCGAAGGTGCTTGCCTGGCACCGTTTCCTGGCCACCGCACGCGATCCCGAGTGCAGCGGGCTGGTTACCATCTACCACCCCTGGGAGGGCGCGGACAACTCACCGCGTTGGGACGGGGTGCTCGCCGGGATCGAGATTGGGAACCTGCCCCCGTACCACCGCAGGGACACCGAGCACGTGTCCGACGCCGGGCAGCGGCCGTCCGATCGCGACTACGACCGGTACCTGTGGCTGGTCGAGCTGCTCAAACGCCGCGAGTACGAGGAGGAGCGGATCTACGCCACGCACCCGTTCCTGGTGAAGGACGTGTTCTTCAGCGCGGTCCTCGTCATGGCCAATGAGGCGCTGCTCGAGCTGAACGAGGTGGTTGGCGCGACTGAGTCCGACAAGGCCGAGATCGGCGACTGGATCGACCGTGGCCGACGCGGACTTGCCTCCACCTGGGACAGAGACCTGTCGCTGTGCCTCGACATCGATGTCCGCACCGGCCAGCCGATCCGGATCCGCACGTTCGCGGGGTTCGCCGCGCTGCTTGCCGGTGGTGCCGAGCCGGGCATCCGCGAGGCGGCCCTGGACCGGCTCGACTCGGCGTCGTTTCTCGGCCACCCGAAGCTGCGCTGGCCGCTGCTGGTCAGCACCAGCCCCGACGAACCGACCTTCTCCTCCCGCAACTACTGGCGGGGGCCGACCTGGCCGGTGGTCAACTGGCTACTGTGGCGCGCGTTGCGCCGAGACGGGGAGGACGTCAGGGCGCAACGGCTGCGCGAGGCATCGCTCGCGCAGGTCGACGCGGCCGGGTTCTTCGAGTATTTCGATCCGTTCAGCGGCGAGGCGTTGGGCTCGGACGATCAGGCATGGACCGCGGCGGTCGTCCTCGACTGGCTCGCCACGGAGAAGTAGACGACAGTGCCATCGGGCGGGCAGATCCCCGGGACTGCGGGAAGGAGGCGCCACCGATGCCCATCCGGGAGATCAACGGTTTCCGAATGCACTACCAGCATGACGGCCGAGGGCCGGACCTGGTGTACGTCCACGGCGGGTTCGCCTCGCTCGGCCGGGCCTTGTCCGCCACGGCGACCGTTGCGGCGTGGCAGCGGGACCTCGCCGAGCGGTTCCGGCTGCTGTGCTACGACCGGCGCGCCTGCGGCCGGTCGTCCTGCCCTCCCGGCGGATTCGACATCCCAACCCAGGCCGAGGACCTCGCCGTCCTACTCGACCGGCTCGACGTCGAGTCCACCCACGTGTTCGCCAGCTCGGCGGGCGGGCCGATCGCGCTGCGATTCGCCGCGCGGCACCGGGACCGGGTGCGCTCGCTGGTGCTCGCCGGCACCGCGCCCAGCATCGTCAGGCCCGGGGACGGTGTTCGCGAGCGGATACTCGCCGCGAACGACGAGCTGACGGCCCACGGTGCCGAGGTCGCGTTCGACCGGCGACCCGCGGACGCGCAGATCTGGTTCACCTCCCGGTGGGACCGTAGTGAGGCGGAAGCCGCCGGTGAGCTGGACCGGCATCTCGCCACGGAACGCGAACTGCGAGCGCGTGCCGACAGGCAGTCCCGCGCGGTGCGGGTGCGGTACCACGCCGCCGAGGTCCGCAACATCCATGCCTACACGACCTGGACGGTGCATGAGGACGCGGCCGCGGTGGCGGCGCCGACGCTCGTGCTGCACGGCGGCCGCGACACGGTCTTCGGCCCCTCGGCGGGACGGGCGGTCGCGGAGCTGGTGCCGGCGGCCAGGTTCGAGCTTGTCGCCGAGGCTGGCCACACACCGGTGTTCACCGACCGCGCGGCCCGTCGCCTGGCCGCGGACTTCATGGCCGGCGCGGAAGCCAGGTTCACCGCGGACCGATGGGAGGGGGGCCGCCATGCGAGCTAGCCGCGGGAGGCGCGGCGACACCGCGACACTGCTGGCCGCGCTCGGTGCGGCGGCGGCCCTGCTCGCCGGGGGCTGTGCCGGGTCGCTCCCGTACACCGCTGACGGGGAGATCACCGTCGCTGGGGCCAAGGACACCAGTGGCAACCTGAACAAGCTGATCGACGTGTGGAATGCCGCGCATCCGGACAAGAAGGCGCGCTACGTCGAACTCGCCGCGGAATCGGGGCTTCAGCGGCAACAGGTGATGCAGAACTTTCTCGCGCACAGTCCTACCTACGACGCGGTGATCACCGACGACACCTGGACGACGGAGTTCGCCGACAAGGGATGGCTCGCCCCACTGCCCGCGGACGACTTCCCGCCACACGAATACTTTCCGGCCGCCGTTGACGCCGGAACGGTCGGCGGGACGCTCTACGCGGCGCCGTACATCGCCAGCCCCGTAGTGCTGTTCTACCGCGATGACCTGGTGGCGCGCCCCCCGCGGACCTGGTCGGAGCTCATCGGCGACTGCGCCATCGCCGCCGCGCACCAGATGGGGTGCTACGCCGGCCAGTTCGCGTCCTACGAAGGTCTCACGGTCAACGTGACCAGCGCGATTCGTTCCGCTGGCGGGGACATCCTGTCCGTTGACGGCACACGCGCCGTGGTCGACACCCCGCAGGCACGACATGGTTTGGAGTTTCTGGTCAACGGGTTCCGGCAGGGCTACATTCCGAAAGAGGCCATCACCTATCAGGAAGAGGAGGGCCGCAGGGCCTTCCAGCGGGGCTCGCTGCTGTTTCTGAGCAACTACTCCTATGTCTACGCCAGGGCCAACACACCCGGCCCGGACACCGCGATCGCCGGAAAGGCCGCGGTGGCCCCAATTCCCGGTCTCGATAACCCCGGCGTGACCTCGGTCGGCGGACACATGATGGCCGTCAGCGCGTTCTCCCGACACCGCCAGGACACCATCGAGTTCGTCAGGTACTTCACCGGGGAGGACAACGAGCGGCAGCTGCTGCTCAAACAGTCGGTCGCGCCGGTGTGGCGAAAGCTGTACGACGACCCGGATCTGATCAAGCGGTTTCCCTTCCTGCCGACACTGAAGGAAAGCCTGGAGCGAGGCCGCGCGCGACCCAAGACCGCGAACTACTCGGCGCTCTCCCTCGCTGTCCAGACCGCCGCGTACGCGGCGCTGCAGGGCGCTGTCAGTGTCGACGCCGCGCTGGCCGCCATGTCCGACCAGATCGACTCCGCTCTCGACGGCGACCGCTAGCCAGCGCGACGGAAGGAGGACACATGACCGTCACGACGCGTCCTGACGCGGAGCGGACACCACGGCCGACCGGGATGGCGGTGGGCACGGGACCCTCCGGGTGCCGGTCGGCTGGTGGTTGGCTGGTGCTGCCCACACTGGTGCTCCTCGGGCTGGTGATCGGCTACCCAATCGTGCGAGCCTTGTGGCTGTCACTGCACACCGAAGCCGCGACAGGTGACCGGACCGACGTGTTCGTGGGGCTGGCGAACTATCTGCGGGCACTCGTCGGGCGGGACCACGGTGGATTCTGGAACTCGGTCGGTGTCACGGTCTTGTTCGCGGTCACCACGGTGGCGCTCGAGGTGGTGATCGGCACGCTGCTCGCCCTGCTCATGCAGCGTGTCCGGCGAGGACGGTCGCTGGTGCTGGGAAGCGTGCTCGTGCCATGGGCCATTCCCACCGCGGTCACCGCGGTGCTGTGGAAGTGGATGCTGCAGCCGGACGGGATCGTCAACGCCGTCCTCGGCAAGAAGATCCTCTGGACCGGCTCCGAGTGGCCGGCACGCGTGGCCATCATCGTCGCCGACACCTGGAAGACCGCGCCGTTCATCGCGCTGCTCGTGCTGGCCGGTTTGCAGCTGGTGCCACCGAGCGTGCACGAGGCGGCCAGGGTCGACGGAGCTTCGGCGGCGCAGCGATTCTGGCGGATCACGTTGCCGATGATCTGGCCGTCGCTGATGGTGGCTGTGCTGTTCCGGACACTGGACGCACTGCGGATGTACGACCTGCCCGCGATCCTCACCGAGGGAGCCAACGGCACGACCACGCTGTCGCTTTTCACCTATCAGGCCGCGCTCGACCAGGCCAGGTTCGGCTACGGGTCGGCACTGTCGACGATCACGTTCCTGTTCGTCTTCGCCGTCGCCATCGCGTTCGTGAGGATACTGAGCCGGCGGATCGTGGCCGGCGCCGGCGCCGGGAAGGTGGCCTGAGGTGACCGCGATACCGCTGCCCACAGCACGCTCGCGGCCCGTGCACTGGCCGCGGCGGATCTGGCGGGTCGTCCAGATCGCCATCGTCGTCGGCTACTGCCTGTTTCCGTGCTACTGGATGGTGGTGTCCAGTCTGCGCGGACCCGATGCCATATTCAGCAACGACCTGCTCCCCTTGAACCCCTCTCTGGTGAACTTCCGCGGGCTGTTCGGGTCGGCCAACAACTTCGGCTACGCACTGCGGAACAGTCTGATCATCGCCTCGTTCACCACGGTCCTGGCGCTGCTCATCGCGATGCCGACGGCCTACGCGCTGGCGCGCACCCGGATGCGTGGCAAGTCCGTCGTACTCGGGCTGGTGCTGGCTGGCTCGATGTTCCCCGGAATTGCCCTGCTCACGCCCCTGTTCCAACTGTTCCGCGACCTAGGCTGGATCAACCAGTACCAGGCCATGGTGATACCCGACATCAGTTTCGCGCTCCCCCTGGCGATCTATGTGCTCAGCAGCTTCTTCGCGGACATGCCGTGGGAACTGGAGGACGCGGCGAAGGTTGACGGCGCCACCGCCGCGCAGGCCTTCCGCAAGATCATCGTGCCGCTCGCCGCTCCCGGCGTGTTCACCGCGGCCGTCATCGTGTTCGTCTCGGCGTGGAACGAGTTCCTGCTCGCCAACGCGTTCTCCATCGACCTCGCCTCCCAACCAGTCACGGTGGCGATCGCGACGTTCACCGGCGCCTCGGAGTTCCAGCAGCCCTATGGCACGCAGATGGCCGCCGGGGTCATTGTCACCATCCCACTGATCATCGTCGTGTTGGCCGTGCAGCGCCGCATCGTCGCCGGCCTGACCGCGGGCGGCCTGAAAGGTTGACGAGGAGAGCATTCGTGGCACATGGACAACCAAGACCGTACGAGGCCAATCCCCGCTACATGCCGGCCGGCGGGGCGGTGCGCACCGGCTGGGCCGCCGCCGCCGCCACGCTACCGACACGGTCGGCGGTCCTCGCGCTGGACGGTCCGGCAGTGCTGGACTGGACGGCGGCGACCGCAGGTCTGTCCGGCGCGTTGGCAGAACGCGGCATGCCGGTTCGGCTGGTGGACGTCAGACAGCATCTCGTGCCGTGGCAGGAAGTCCTCGACCGAACCGCCTCCGGCGAGCTGGTCGACGACCCGGACTTCGCAACGCTCGCTTCCGGTTCGCTCGCTGACCTGTTCGACGACCTTCCGGTGATCGACGCCCCGGCCGAGGGGGTGTGCGTCGTCTTCGGCCCCGGCGCCGCCCTTGTCGGCCACGACCGGCTGTGGTACGTGGACCTGCCCAAGCGGTACGCCGAGGCCGCGGTCACCTCGGGCGTCGGGCGAAACCTCGGCCAACGGGACACCGATGGCGTCGGCGGCACCAAACGGCTGTTCTACATCGACTGGCCGTTGCTGGACCGGCATCGCGACACCATCGCCACCGGTATCGACCTCTGGATCGACCTGCAGAACCCCCGGCGGCCCATGTCGATCGACGGCGACACGCTTCGACGCACCATGCAAACCCTTGCCCGTCAACCATTTCGCACTCGACCCACGTTCAACACCACACCGTGGGGCGGACACTGGGCGCAACGGCGACTCGGAATCAACTCCTCGGCCGACAACACCGCGCTCGGCTATGAGTTGATCGCGCCGGAGAGTGGCGTGCTCATCGGCGCCGACGCGACCGCAGAGGTCGAGCTGCCCTTCGCTCTGGTCGTGGCCCTGCACCCCGGCCAGATGCTCGGCAAGCAGGTGTACGACACCTTCGGCTGTTCGTTTCCGATCCGGTTCGACTACCTCGACACCGTCGACGGCGGCAACCTCTCCGTGCACTGCCACCCCCAGGCCGACTACATGCGGAAGATCTTCGGCTGGCCGTACACCCAGCACGAGACGTACTACGTCATGGTCGGTGGCGCAGACCGCAAGATATATCTCGGCCTACGGGAAGACGTCGACGTCGACCAGTTTCGGCGCGAGGCGCGGGCGGCCGACCAGCGGGGAGAGCCGTTCGACATCGAGCGCCATGTGCGGACCTTCCCGGCTGAGCCGCACCAACTGTTCCTCATTCCGGCCGGCACCCCGCACGGCAGCGGTGAGGGAAACGTGGTGTTGGAGGTCAGCGCCACGCCCTACCTGTACTCGTTGCGCTTCTACGACTGGCTGCGCCGCGACGCCAAGGGCAGACAGCGGCCCGTGCACGTCGATCACGCCTTCAACAATCTCAACCGGGACCGCGCCGGGCGGGCCGTGGCCGACGACCTCGTCCAACGGCCACACGTACTGCGCGAGGGCGCCGGGTGGTGTGAGGAGTTGCTCGGCCGCCTTCCAGAGATGTTCTTCGACGTGCGGCGGGTGACCATCGAATCCGACACGCCGGTCGACAACGACACCGGCGGCCGGTTCCAGGTGATCAACCTCGTGCAGGGTGACGGCGCGGAACTGCGGACACGGTCGGGCTACCGACACGCTTTGGCCTACGCGGAAACCCTCGTGATTCCGGCCGCCGTTGGCGAGTACACGCTGTCGCGGATCGGGCGGGAACCCGTTCGTCTCGTGCGGGCCCAGGTCCGGTGACCGGCGTGGGACGGCAGTCGGCCGTGCCGGTGCTGGACATTGGCGGCACACACGTCACCGCGGCCCTCGCCGAGCCTGTCGGCGGGACCGTCCTTCCGGGAACCCGACACCGAATGCCGCTGGCCGCCGATGCCCCTGCCGGTGCCATCATCGACGTGATCGCCCGGTGCGCCGGCACACTCGATGTCGGCACCGCGGCGCGGTGGGGCGTCGCCGTGCCAGGGCCGTTCGACTATGCCAACGGCATCGGTCTGTTCGCCGGCGTCGGCAAGTTCGACGCCCTGTACGGGGTGGACCTGCGGACGGCACTGCTGAACCGTCTCGGCGGACGCGCGTCGGAGATGGTCTTCGTCAACGACGCCGAGGCCTTCCTGCTCGGTGAGTGGCGTTTCGGGGTGGCGCGGGGGAGCGACCGCGTCGTCGGGATCACTCTCGGCACGGGGGTGGGTTCGGCCTTCCTGAGTGATGGCACGGTGATCGATGATGATCCGGCCGTGCCGCCGCAGGGGCGGGTCGATCTGCTCACGGTCGCGGGCCGGCCGTTGGAGGAGACCGTGTCCCGGCGGGCGATCCGCGCGCGTTACGCCGAGGTGGCCGGTTTCGCCACGAGCCCACCGGACGTCGGTGAGATCGCGGACGGCGCGCGCAGCGGCGACACACTGGCCCGCACCGTCTTCGACGAGGTGTTCACCGCACTGGGCAGTGCGCTCGCGCCGTGGCTCGCGAGTTTTCGGGCGACCGTCCTCGTGATCGGCGGCTCCATGTCCGGATCCCTCGACCTGATCAAAGGTCCACTATGGACAGGAATAGGTGCTGTGATCCCCCACTCACCCGCCAGCTGGCGACCGGTGGCGGCCGCGCATCACGAGGAGTCCGCGTTGCTCGGTGCGGCATACCGCGCCGGCGTTCGACCGCCGCCCTGACCGAGCAGACCGCCATCGCGCTTTCGACAAACCTGTCCGCGTTGTTCACGCACGGATATGCTGATTCGCCCTGTTTTCCGGATGCCTTCGACGGCATGTCAGCCGCCACGATCGCAGGCGCGGACCGTTCTCGTCGAAGTACGTCCATTTCGTCGAGGCCGGACTTTCGCCTCAGATTCGCCCGCTGCGGTACTCGCGATGAATCACCAGCGGCCGTTCGGCCGCCTGTTCAACTCCGAGTTGACAATGATGGACTGCGAGGTTACCGACAGGTCGGAGGGACTGCTGCCGCTCACTTTCGCGTCGGCCAGTTGCTCGCGGGTGAACGCATAACGATTCCCGGCCTCGTCGGTAAAGATGACGACGTCGACGGCAGCCCGTGTGTTGATCATATTCTGGCCTTCCGTGGCGATACGGCCGCTTCGGGACGGGTCGTTGACAGTTCAATGACAATACCAGTTCGCCGGCGGGCGATCCATGATCACACAATGCGGTGACGCTCACCGCGGTCATCGTGAGTGCAGTCTGATATCGCTCAGATGAGCGGCTCCCGGCGGGACGTACGAGCGCCGCCGGGTAGCCTCGGTTGGTGTGACGGAGAGAGGCAGCACGTCGCCGGACGCGCCGATAGGGATCTTCGACTCCGGCGTCGGCGGGCTCACCGTCGCCCGCGCCATCCTCGACCAGCTGCCGGCGGAGCGGCTGCGCTACGTCGGCGACACCGCCAACGGGCCGTACGGGCCGCTGCCCATCGCCGAGGTGCGGCGTAACTCGCTCGCGGTCGCCGACCGGCTGGTCGCCAGCGGGGTCAAGATGCTGGTCATCGCCTGCAACACCGCCTCGGCCGCCTGCCTGCGTGACGCGAGGGAGCGCTATGAGGTGCCCGTCGTCGAGGTGGTGCTGCCCGCGGTACGTCGTGCGGTCGCGACGACGAGGTCCGGGCGGATCGGCCTGATCGGTACAAGGGGAACCGTGCGCTCCGGCGCCTACCAGGATGCCTTCGCCGCGGCGCGGGACGTCACGGTGACCAGTGTGGCCTGCCCCCGTTTCGTCGACTTCGTCGAGCGTGGCATCACCTCCGGGCGCCAGGTGCTCGGCCTCGCCGAGGCCTACCTGGAGCCACTGCACCGAGCCGACGTGGACACGCTCGTGCTCGGCTGCACGCACTATCCGCTGCTCACCGGGGTGCTGCAGATCGTGATGGGTGATCGGGTGACGATGGTGTCCAGTGCCGAGGAGACGGCCAAGGACGTGGTCAGGGTGCTCACCGAGCGGGAGCTGCTGCGCCAGCCGCCCGGCGGGGATGCCGCCGACCACGAGTTCCTCGCGACCGGTCCCGCGGAGCCGTTCGTGAAGCTGGCGCGCCGATTCCTCGGTCCGCAAGTCGGTGCGGTCGCCGCCCTGCCGGCTCGGGACGGCCTCGTGCCACGATCGCAGCCATGAAGCTGACGGTTCTCGGGTGTTCGGGCAGCGTTCCGGGGCCGGGCGCGCCGGCATCCGGCTATCTGGTCGAGGCCGACGGGTTCCGGCTGGTGGTCGACTTCGGCAACGGCACACTGGCCGCACTGCAGACGCTGTGCGACCCGTTCGACATCGACGCCGTGCTGTTCTCGCATCTGCATCCCGACCACTGTGCGGACTTCGCCGCGCTGGCCGTGTTCCGCTGGTACCACCCGGCACCGCCGTACGACCCCCGGCGGCGGCGGCTCGCGGTGCACGGCCCCTCGGACACCGCGGACAGGCTCGCCGCCGCGTACGCGCCCAACGAGAGCGAGCGCGCCAGCACCGATCTGTCCGAGGTGTTCGAATTCCACTCGTTCGGCGAACCGGCCGTGCGAATCGGGCCGCTCGTGGTAACCGCGGCCAGGGTCGCTCACCCCTGCGAGGCCTACGGCATTCGCCTCGAACACGACGGGCGGACCATGGCGTACACCGGCGACACCGGACCGTGCGCCGCCGTCACGGACCTGGCGGCCGGAACCGATCTGCTGCTGGCCGAGGCTACCTGGACCGACTCCGCTGACCGTCCCGCGGACATGCACCTTTCGGGCCGTCAGGCCGGTGCCGCGGCGACCGACGCGGGTGCCCGGCAGCTGGTGTTGACCCACGTGGCGCCGTGGACGGACCGTGCCGCCGTGCTGGCCGAGGCCCGCATGGCGTTCTCCGGGCCGGTGTGGCTCGCCGAACCCGGCGCCGGCTATGAGATCTGATCAGCCTCGGCCGACGTCGCTCCATACCGAGGAACTGCCGCTGTCTCCGGTCAGGTACACCTGGTAGGTGACAACCGCGGCGCTGGCGATCAGGAGCAGCGACACCAGCACGGTGATCACCCGCCAGAGTCGCGGCGGGGACGGCGCGATGTCGATGATGTCCGGTTCCTGCTGCGCCATCTCGACCGCCGCCACCCAGGCCCGGTCGGCCAGTCGGCCGAACACCAGCAGCAGGATCAGCAGCGCCGCGAAGACCAGGGCGTAGGGCAGCAGATGGTCACCGAGTTCGGTGTGCCGGCGCAGGACGGGATCGTTTGGCGACCCCAATCTGGCGAACAGGCGCTCACCGGCCTCCTTCGCGAGGGGGACCGCGGCGACGGCGACGACCGTCAGTGCCAGGACCGGCAGCCAGTAGCGCCGGCGCCAGGCTGGGACCACCGAGATGAGCACGGCGCCGATCGCGGACAGCGGTATGAGGACGACCACCGCATGCACCAGGAGCGGATGCGCCGGCAAGCCATTGATCGTGTTCAGGAGTTCACCAGGGTTCATGATGTCCTCGGGTCGGTGGTGTGTTGGTGGCCGACAGCATGCCCGTAGTCTGACCGGGTGGTAAGAGCCGATGGCAGGAGTGACGACGCACTCCGCGAAGTCAAGATCACCCGAGGCTTTCAGCGGTGGCCGGCTGGATCGGTACTCGTTGAGTTCGGCAACACCCAGGTGCTATGTGCGGCGAGCGTGACCGAAGGGGTCCCGCGCTGGCGAATGGGCTCTGGACTGGGATGGGTCACCGCGGAGTATGCGATGCTCCCCTCCGCGACGCACACCCGCAGCGACCGGGAGTCGGTCAAGGGACGGATCGGCGGGCGCACCCACGAGATCAGCCGGTTGATCGGTCGGTCCGTGCGGGCGTGCCTCGACCTCGCCGCACTCGGTGAGAACACCATCGTGATCGATTGCGACGTGATCCAGGCTGACGGCGGCACAAGGACCGCGGCGATCACCGGCGCCTACGTCGCTCTCGCCGACGCGGTGAGTTGGCTCGCGGCAGCCGGCCGGCTTGTCGATCCCAAACCGCTGTCCTGCGCGGTGTCCGCGGTCAGCGTTGGAGTCATCGACGGCAGGGTGCGGCTCGACCTGCCCTACGAGGAGGACTCCAGGGCGGAGGTGGACATGAACGTCGTCGCCACCGATGCCGGCACCCTTGTCGAGGTGCAGGGGACCGCTGAGGGCGCCACCTTCGCCCGGTCCACCCTCGACGCCATGCTTGACCTCGCGCTGGCTGGCTGCGCCAAGCTCTCCCGTTTGCAGGCCGAGGCGCTCGCCGAGCCCTACCCTGGACAGTTGCCCGCGCCCGGGGCGAAGAACCGTTCGCGCGGCCAGTCGGCGGTACGAACGTGACCCGGGTTCTGCTGGCCACCCGCAATCCCAAGAAGTTGGTCGAACTCGACCGTATCCTGGCGGCCGAGGACGTCTCCGGGATCGACATCATCGGCCTGGACGCGGTTGAGCCGTATCCCGAGGAGCCGGAGACGGGGACGACGTTCGAGGACAACGCCCTCGCCAAGGCTCGCGACGCGGTCAGAGCCACTGGGCTGCCCACCGTCGCCGACGATTCCGGGCTGGCTGTCGACGCCCTCAACGGGATGCCGGGTGTGCTGTCAGCGCGCTGGTCGGGCACCCGCGATGACGGCGCCAACCTCAGGCTGGTGCTCGACCAACTCGCCGACGTGCCCGACGAGCGTCGCGGCGCTTCGTTCGTGTGCGCCGCCGCGTTGGTGCTGCCCAGCGGGGTCGAGGTGGTCGCCACCGGCCAGTGGTCG
Organism: Kutzneria sp.; assembly: GCA_019239965.1. Lineage (GTDB taxonomy): Bacteria > Actinomycetota > Actinomycetes > Mycobacteriales > Pseudonocardiaceae > Kutzneria. The sequence goes on from JAFAZC010000085.1 coordinate 28,675, forward strand.
GGCGTGCTCGTGCGGCGGCCCCGCGGGTCCAACGGGTTCGGCTACGACCCGATCTTCGTGCCGGACGGCGACACCAGGACGTCGGCGGAGCTGTCGCCCGAGGAGAAGGACCGCGTGTCACACCGCGGCCGAGCGCTGCGGATGCTGGTGCCGCACTTGACGTCGACGCTCACCTGACCGCTGTCCCGTTGTCCGTGGTGGGCGGTCGTGGCGGGCGTGACATTGGATGGCCGGGCGGGAAATGCGGTGGTGCCCCGCGATCTCGGTTGGAATACTCAACGCTGTGCGAATTCTCTTTGCCGCCGCCCCGGGCTACGGGCTGATGCTGCCAATCGTCCCGCTGATGTGGGCCGCGAGAGCGGCCGGGCACGAGGTGCTCGTCGCGACGGCCGCCGAGATGGTCGAGGTCGGCGCGAACGCAGGCCTGCAGACCTATGACACGGTTCCGGACCGCGACGTCTGGCGGGAGCTGATCGACAGTGTGGCCAGTGACATGGCCGGCACGGAGCAAGCCGAGCAGGACGACGAGCCGGACAGCCCGTTTGGTCTGTTCACGCTGACCATGACGGAGCGGACCATCGCGGCCGGACGGGCGTTCGGCGCCGACCTTGTCGTGTCCACCTCCGATCACGCTGCGGGTGCTCTCGCCGCGGTGGCGCTGGACGTCCCGGCTCTCGAGGTGGGCAACAGGATTTCCTGGTCGATGCGGGACCCGGAGTTCCGTGCGGGCAGATTCGCCGCGGATGACGACCAGGCCAGCCGCACGACGCGGACCGAGTTGGGGATCCCGGACGGCAGGCCGCGGCTGGTGGCCAGAGTCGACCCCCGTGTGCCGAGCATGGGTGGTCTCGTCGCCGACGAGACCGATCCCCGCGACGGTGTCGCCTGGTGGCCGATGCGGTTCGTGCCCTACAACGGCGGTGCCATGGTGCCTGACTGGGCGCTGGCCCGGCCCGACCGGCCGCGAGTCTGCGTCACCCTCGGCACCGTCGTGCCCACGCTGTCCGGTGTCGGCACGGTGTCGATCGTTCTCGAGGCTCTCGCCGGAATGGATGTCGACGTCGTGTTGGCCGGCGGCAAGGCCGACCTCGCCTCCATCGGCGACCTGCCGGCCACTGTGCGGTCGGTCGGCTACCTCGCGCTGTCGTCCTTCCTGCCGACGTGTTCGTTGATCGTGCACCACGGTGGGTCTGGCACCACTGCCTCGCCACTGCACTACGGCGTGCCGCAGCTGGTGCTGCCGTCGTTCGCCGACAACCACATGTCGGCCGAGCGGGTGGCGACCCGGGGCGTCGGGCTTGCCTGCCAGCCGGCCGAGGCGACCGTGCCGACCGTGCGCGAGCTCGTCGACCGGCTGCTCAACGAACCGGCGTTTCGCACGGCGGCCGGCGAGGTGAGCGCCGAAATGGCCACCCAGCCCAGCCCGGCGACAGTCATCGAGCGGGCGGTCAGGGCGCTGGACTGAGGGTTTCCCGCCCTGGTCGTCAGATGCCGAGATCCCGGCGCAGCTTGGCGACGTGGCCGGTGGCACGCACGTTGTAGAACGCCTCCGCGATCTTGCCGGCCTCGTCCACCACGAAGGTCGACCGGATCACCCCGCGCACTGTGCGGCCGTAGTTCTGCTTCTCCCCGTAGGCGCCCCAGGCGGTCATGACGTCGCGGTCGGTGTCGGAGAGCAGGGGGAACGCCAAACCGTGCTCATCGCGGAACTTGGCCAGCTTGGCCGTCGTGTCCGGGGAGATGCCGAGCACCGCGAACCCGGCGTTGTCGAACAGCCCGAGGTCCCCGGTGAAGTCGCAGGCCTGCTTGGTGCACCCGGGCGTGCCCGCGGCCGGATAGAAGTACACCACGACGCGTCGGCCGCGGTAGTCCGACAGCGAGACCTTGTTGCCCTCGCTGTCGGGCAGGGTGAACTCCGGTGCGATGTCGCCAGGGGACAGCCGGTGCTGATCGCTCATGGGTCCGACGGTAGCGGGCGGGCCTGACAAATGCCGCGGCAGTGGTGTCGTCACAGTCCCGAAACCCGCAGCGTGATGTTGAGCCGGCCTTCGGCGAGGCCGATGTCCAGCGGGCCCGTGCCGGGCAGGGTCTTCGGCACGCCGTGGTAGGCGAGTCGGGACGGGCCGCCGAAGACGAAGAGGTCACCGGAGCGCAGCTCGACATCGGCCCACGGTTTGCCGCGGTGCTCAGTGTTGCCGAAGCGGAACACGCAGGCGTCGCCGAGGCTCAACGACACCACGGGCGCGTCGCCGCGCTCGTCACGATCCTGGTGCATGCCCATCCGGGCCGCCGAGTCGTAGTAGTTGACCAACGCGATGTCGGGCCGGTAGTGGGAGTCGCCGACCGCACGCCGGCCCAACTCGCCGAGCCAGTCGGGAAAGGCCTTGACCGGTGTGCCGTCGTCAGCGGTGCGCGAGTAGCGGTACGGGGTCCAGTGCCAGCCGAGGCACACGGTGCGCACCGACATCACGCCGCCCCCTGGCAGCCTCGTTGCCCGCATTCCGGCCGGTGGCCGGGCCCACTCCCGGCATGCCAGCACCAGCTCGCGCTGCTGATCCAGGTCGAGCCAGTCGGGAACGTGCCGCGCGCCTGGAGCGACCCACCTCGGTTCCCGCGGGATCAGGGTGTCCATGTGACCAGCTCACCATCCCGGTACGTCCATGGCAGGCCGTCACCGGTGACGCCGCACAGCCCCTCGGTGGCGTCGAAGCCGGCGAGGGCGGGCAGCCGCGGGGCAGCCAGCCCGGAGAACGCGAGCGTCCTTGCCGCGTCCCAACCGGGAACCGAGGCCAGCCGCCTGCCCATACGGCTCCACCCTTGCGGATCATCGGCCACCACCCACAGATCCGGCGCGCCGGACGCGAGCCGCCGAGCCGGCCGCAGCCACGAGGCGGCAACGGCCGGCCAGGACACCACGACGCCGATGTCGCCCGGCCATGCCTCGACGAACGCCCTGGCGCTGGCCGCCGACTCGCCCATCCGGCCATGGCCGACGTTGACTACCGTGGCGCCCCGCCGCGAGGCCGCCGCCAGCAGGGCTGACAGCTCGGCAGGCGAAGGACCGATCGTGCCGTCGGGACCCATGCGTCGACCGTAGTGCCGCGTTCGGCGCGGGACCGGCGGTATCCGGACGCGCAGGTCCGCCGGCGTCGGCCGGACTCCTCGAGGCGGCGGACAGGCCCCCGCGGGGACACCGCGAACGCCGGTCAGCGGGAGCGGCGTGCCCTGCGCATGGCCTTGGTCGTCGCGATCTCGGCTCCCCGCCACCGGCCGGTGGCGAGCTCGGCGTACTCCGCGGTCTGCATCCCGTACAGGGCAACTCGGCCATCGGCGTCGGCGTGGACACCCCAGCCGTAGCGCTTGCCAAGGTCGGATGCGCGTAAGCAGGGCTGCCCCTTGGCGTAGAACTCGGCTCGGGCCTGCGCGCGTTCCCCCCGCGGAATTCCACGGCGGTCGGCGAACACGGTGAAGATGACGTCGCCGGCGGTGAACCCGTACGGATGGTCGGCGATCATCTGATACGTCCGGGCGGCGACCGAGGGGGTGTCCGGTTTGAGCGGGGGTGGGGTGCCCCGCGTCACCGGACAGTCGTCGGCCACGGCGATGAACGTGTTCACGTAGTCCACACCTTCCATGACATCGACGATAACCCCGGGGGCTGACAGCCGCCCTGGCCGCGAACGAGGGCTTGGCAACGGCGTTGCGGCGGGCTCGTGTCTCGAGCCGTCCACCGAGCACGCCGAGTTCCGTACATTTGGTGCGACAGGTGTGCCCATCCAGGTGACCGTCCGACCACAAGGAGCGCACGTGGCCCGATCCCGTTCCGCCCTGCCCGCCGCCGACCTGGCGCGGACCGTGGTGTTCGCCGCGTTCATCGCCGTTCTCGGCATCTTCCCCGGTGTCTACGTCGGTGGCTCCGCAGTGCCGATCGTGGTGCAAAACATGGGACCGCTGCTCGCCGGGAGCATCCTCGGCGCACGTCGCGGCGCGGTCTGCCTGCTGCTGTTCCTGGTGCTCGTGGCGCTCGGGTTTCCCGTGCTGTCCGGTGGTCGCGGCGGGCTCGCCGTGTTCGCGGGTCCCACCGGCGGCTTCATTCTGGGCTGGGCGGCCTCGGCCGCCGTCGCTGGCCTGCTGGTACGTCGTGCGCTGCCACGACCAGGGCTGCCGACGCTGGTGCTCGCCTGCGTTGCCGGTGCCGCGATGGACTACCTGGTCGGCGTCCCGTACTGGGGTGCGGTGATCGGTGACTTCGGCGCGGCCGCCAAGCAGTCGCTGGTGTTCCTGCCCGGCGACGCGGCAAAGGTGGTGCTGGCGGCGGTCGTCGCCGCCATCGTGCACCGCGCGCTGCCGCAGACCGGTGGCCCACAGGTTGGTGCTCGGCAAGCCGGAGACAGGGCCGAGGCGGAAGGGCCGTGACGATGGCGGACGTGACCACACCGCGGAGTGTGACGTGATCGAGTTCGAAGGCGTCGGCCACGACTACGGCGAGCGGATGGTGCTCGCCGACGTCAACGCACGGCTGCGAGAACACCGCGTGGCACTCGTCGGGGCGAACGGGTCGGGAAAGTCCACTTTGGTCAGGACGATCAACGGGCTGGTGTGTCCCTCCCGTGGCCGTGTCCTCGTGGACGGACGTGATCCCGCTCTTGACGGCCGTTCGGTGCGCCGCAGGGTCGGATTCGTGTTCACCAATCCGGACAGTCAGATCGTGATGCCCACCGCGGGCGAGGACGTCGCGTTCTCCCTGAGACGCAGCGACATGTCCAAAAAGGAACGCACACGGCGCGCCGTCGAGATACTCGCCGCACACGGCCTGGACGGGTACGCCGACCACCCCGCCCACCAGCTCTCCGGCGGACAGAAACAACTGCTCGCGCTGTGTTCGATGCTGGCGCTGATGCCGGACGTGCTGGTCTGCGACGAGCCGACAACGCTGCTCGATCCACGTAACAAACGGCACTACGCCGAGGTGCTGTGTGGACTCGAGCAGCAGGTAGTGCTGGCAACACACGACCTGCACCTGATCGAGGATTTCGACCGGGTGCTGGTGCTCGAGGCCGGCAGGGTGGTCGCCGACGATGCGCCGGCGGATGCGTTGCGCTACTACCGAAAGTTGCTCGGATGAACCCCGGGGCGCTGTACCACCCGGGAACAAGCCTGCCGCACCGACTACCGGTTGGCGGGAAACTGGTGGGACTGCTGGGTTTCGCCGCGTTGGTGTTCGTGGCGCGTTCACCCTGGTGGTTGGGTGGGGGTGTGCTGGTGGTGGCCGTCGGGTACGCGCTCGCGCGAGTTCCACCGGCCAGCTGGTCGCGACTGGTCCGTTCGCTCCTGGTGTTGCTCGTGCCGCTGTTCGCCGTGCAGTGGTGGCTAATCGGGCTGGACAGTGCGACGGTCGTCTGCCTACGGCTGGCCGCCACGCTCGGCATGGCGAACCTGTTCACGCTGACCACCCGCATCGACGACCTGGTTGACGCGATCGAGCGTGCGACGCGTCCACTGCACCGGTTCGGAGTGCGGCCGGACCGTTTCGGACTGCTGGTCGGGTTCACGGTGCAGGCGGTCGCGGCGCTGACCGGCATCGCGGCCGACGTGCGGGAGGCGCAGCGGGCGCGGGGCATGGACCGCTCGGTGGTGGCCTTTGCCGTGCCCTTCCTGGTGCGAACCCTGCGGCACGCCGACGAACTCGGTGAGGCGCTGGCCGCCCGCGGTGTCGCTGACGACTGAGGCAGGCACCGTGGACGGGCTGGCGCTCTCGGTCACGAGGAAGGCTGCTGTCCGATCTGCTGGTCGATCCAGGCGCGGTGCTGCGCGATCCCGGTATAGAGATCCAGGCCCGCGCAGTCGGGTCCGTTGTCGCCCGGTCCGTGGGTCTCGCCGACCAGTGTCCAGTCGCCGGGGGAGCCGACGACACCGGGACCACCGGAGTCACCGTGGCACGCGGTGTGCCCGGCCGAGCCCGCGATGCAGATGTCGCCGGGGCCGCCGCCACCCTCTCGGCAGGAGTCGCTGGGGATGATCTGCAGGTCGATCTCCTGCACGACCATTGGCTGGTGGCAGTTGGGCCAGACCTCGCAGCCGAGACCCATGAGCCGGATCGTGGTGCCGGGCTCGGGGTTCTGCTGTGCCATCCGGACAGGCGTCGACCGTGCCGGCGAGGACAGATGCATGAGGGTCAGGTCGGTGCCCGGCTTGGTGATCCGGTGGTCGATTCGGCCCATCTCGCCGCCGGAGTTGCGGTTGATGGAGCCGATCCGTCCCTGTGCGGCGCCACCGCAGTGGTCGGCGGTCACGATCCATTGTGGTGCCACGAGACTGCCGCCGCAGCCGTTGTCCAGCGAGACGTAGAAGGAGTATGTCTCCGATGCGTCATGGCCGCCGATGATGTTCGGCTGCATGCTGGCGGAGGCCAACGGCGCCGTCACGACCAGTGCGACCGCACACGCACCGAGCGCGGACAGCAGGGCTTTGCGCATGAGGCACTCTCACTCTCGCGTCGCGGGTTGGTCGGATGCCGCCTCGGAGGCGTTAACGGTGATCGGACACGACAGGGATATCGGAGTCGAGTGTGTCCCGGTAGCGACGAAAGGAGGGACTTCGCCGGGCGGCGGCGGGCTCGCGACGTCCGCGACCACGGCGGGGAGTAGGGCCAGTCGGACTCGAACCGACACTGGCACGGACCTAAACCGTGTGCCTCTGCCAATTGGGCTATGGCCCCGAGGTCTCCAGCGTAGACACTGTACGACCCAGCCCCCCTTGGCGGGCCGGGTATCAGGTCAACTACGGTGGTCACGGTAGGTGCTGAGGAGGAGAATCACGTGGCCCGCGACCCCGAGACCATCCAGCGCGAGATCGAGCAGGCTCGTGACGCCCTGGCCGCCACTGTGGACGAGTTGAGCGTCAAGGCCAACCCTAAGGACTTCGTCGACCGGGGCGCCGATGCGGTCCGCGCCCGGTTCGCCGATCCCCGGCTGCGGTATGCGCTGATCGGTGCGGGTGTACTCGTCGGTCTCCTGGTGGTGCGCAGACTCTTCCGCTGACCATCCTGGCCCGTCACCGCCCCTCGAGCAGCCGCAGCGCGTCCTCGGAGGAGGAGCCGGGCTCGACGGTGTAAGCACACAGTGCGTGGTCGGCATTGTCGGGAAGACGCAGTGTCTCGTAGTCCAGCGTCAGGTCACCCACCAGTGGGTGTCGGAGCCGGTAGCGACCATACGTCTTGTCCTTCACTCGATGATTCGCCCAGTGTCGCCGGAAATCCGCGCTGGCCTCGGACAGGTCGGCGACCAGAGCGGCAAGGTGCCGGTCGTCGGGATGTCTGCCGACGCTGAGCCGCAGGTAGGAGACGACGTCGCTGGCCTTGCTCTCCCAATCCCGGTAACGCGTGCGGACTTCGCTGTCACAGAAGACCAGCCAGGCCATGTTGCGCCGCGCCGGCGGCAGCGCGCCAAAGTCGGTGATCAGCGCGGCCGCGAGCGCGTTCCAGTACAGAACGTTGACGCCGTGGTCGATCACGTAGCCGGGCACACCGCTCATCGAGTCCAGCAGTCGCCGCAGCCCAGGACGGACTTGCCGTCGATCAGGGGTGGTGCCGCCGTTGGTGGACACCGACGGTCTCGCGAGTCGATACAGGTGCGCGCGTTCGTCGTCGTCCAACTCGAGAACCCCGGCGACGGAGTCCAGAATATCGTCGGAGAACCGCAGGCTGCGCCCCTGCTCGAGCCGAACGTAGTGGTCGACACTGACCCCGGCGAGCAGGGCGAGTTCCTCGCGGCGCAGCCCGGGCACCCGTCGCCGGCCGTAGTTGGGCAGACCGAGACGGTCCGGCCGCAGGCGTGCCCGGCGGGACCTCAGGAACTCTCCCAGCTCGGCACGTCGATCCATGGTGGCCAGTATCCACGCGAAGGGGGCGCCTGGTCACGGTGTGCCCAGGCACAGCGCGGCTCTTGGTCTCGGCCGACCGCGCCGTGACGATGACGGCGTTCATCAGTACGGGACGAGTGGAGAGCGCGACGATGGCAGGACCATTGCGCACATTGGGCGGGACCGGGATGGCGGTCTCCGCGGTCGGATTCGGGGCGTGGGCGATCGGCGGTCCCGGCTGGAGGTTCACCTGGGGGCAGCAGGACGACGGCGACTCGGTCGCGGCCATCCGGCGAGCGGTGGAGCAGGGAGTGAACTGGATCGACACCGCGGCGGTGTACGGACTCGGCCATTCCGAGGAGGTCGTCGGCAGGGCCATCGCGGGCATCCCCGAGGCCGACCGGCCGTACGTGTTCACCAAATGCGGTCTGGTGTGGGACCCGGACAACCGTTCCGCGGCACCCCGCAAGATCATGTCCGCGGTCAGCGTGCGCCGTGAGGTGGAGGACTCACTGCGCCGGCTCGGCGTCGAGCGACTCGACCTGTACCAGGTGCACTGGCCCGGTGACGGTCGTTCGCTGGACTGGGGTGGGACCGGGGACGACGCGCCGTCCCCGGCAGCCGTTCCGCTCGAGGAGTACTGGCAAACCATGGCCGAGTTGCGCGTGGAGGGCAAGGTCCGGGCGATCGGACTGTCCAACCACGACGTCGCGCAACTGGAGATCGCGGAGACGATCGCGCACGTCGACGCCATCCAGCCACCGTTCTCCCTTCTCGACCGCTCGGCAGGCGACCAGCTGGAGTGGGCGGCGAAGAACGGCACTGGGGCGATCGTCTACCAGCCGATGTACTCCGGGCTGCTCACCGGTGCGTTCGACCGGGACCGGGTGGCGGCGCTGCCGCCGGACGACTGGCGCCGGACCGCCCCGGCGTTCACCGCAGACCTGGACCGCAACCTGTCCGTCGTCGACGCGATGCGTCCGATCGCGGATCGGCACGACACGTCCGTGTCCTCGGTGGCGATCGCGTGGACCCTGGCCTGGCCGGGCGTGACCGGCGCCATCGTCGGAGCCCGACGGCCCGCTCAGGTCGACGCGTGGGCACGGGCCGGTTCGGTCGAGTTGACCCAACAGGACCTCGTCGACCTCGCCTCGGCCATCAGGTCCGCCGGCGTCGGCAAGGGACCGACACATCCGTGAGCCGGGCGGAACAGAAAGCGAGGCAACGACTGTGTATGTCATCGTGGTGCGGTTCGACGTCGATCCGGACTTCCGGGAGCGGTTCATCGCGGCTGCCCTGCTCGACGGCCGCGACTCGATCAGGGAGGAGCCAGGCACCCACCGTTTCGAACTGGTCGAGGACGCCGAGACGCCCAACCGCTTCGTCCTGTCCGAGGGCTACGACGACGAGGCGGCTTTCGCCCTCCACGTCGCCGGCCGGCACTTCAAGGAGTTCTTCGCCACCATCGACGGGCACGTCGACGGACCGCATTTCCTGGTGAGGGGCCACCGAGTCGAGTAGCACGGATCACGCCTCATGTCGCCTTGCCTGGCACTACAGTCGGCCAGGGGAGGTGGCATGGGGCCTTCGGTCCGCATCCTGGTCAGGCGGTGGGTATCGCGGGCCGCGGTAGCGGCGGTCTGGTGTTACGAGGGACTGTTGGCGAAGGTACTCGGTGGCAGGCCTGACGAGCTGTCCGTGGTCGCCTCGGTTCCCTTCCTGCCGGCCTCGGCGGCTCCGGTTCTTCTGGTGCTGATCGGGATCGGCGAGGCCGGCATTGGCCTGTGGGTCCTGATTGGCCGTGCGCCGAGGGCGGCGGCCGTCGTGCAGACCGTGGTGATCGCCGGCTTCAACGCTGGGGGTCTGCTCTTCGCAGCCGACCGGATTCCGTTGCCGGGGCAGTTGTTGCTGCACAATGCGGTGCTCCTGGTGCTCGCCTGGCTCGTGGCTGTAGACGACAGGTCGCCGTGAACACGGATACGCCGTGGCGGCGGGGGAAGCTGCTCCCAGTCGGCGGACCGCGAGTGCTGTTCGGCTGGGGGTATGAGGACCCCCAGGTCGAACTGGCGTCCTTTCCGCGTTGCGGGCGGGTTCTGGTGATCGCCGCCGCCGGGGAGACCGCGGCCGCGCTCGCCGGCGCCGGCCACGAGGTTACCGCGGTCGACATCAATCCAGCCCAACTGGCCTACTGCCGTTCCCGGTTGTCCGGTGGCGGCGCGGTCACCGGCAGCGTGGAGCGGATTCTCGCCGCTGGGCGCCGCGTGTTGGGTGCGGTCGATCCCGAGTGGCGTGACCAGGAGCTCCCTTCCCTGTTGTGTTCCCAAGATCCGTCCGAATGGCGACGAAGGCTGGCCTCGCCCGCGTTGCGCGTGCTGCTAGCTGCGGGACTCGGCCCGGCACGGGGGCTCGCTGTCCTGTCGCGCCCCGGATTCGGCCCCGCCTTGCCGCCGCGACTGGACAAGGTAGTCCTCGACCGGCTGCGTCGAGGCGTGGCGAAACACGGCAGCGCTACCAATCCCTGGGCATGGCGGCTGTTCGCTGGGCGGGAACTGCCCGGCCATGAACCTATGACCGGAGTGGATACCGGGGCGGTCCATCTTGTGCACGCCGACGTGGCCGACCACCTGGCATCAGTGCCGGCGGGCCACTACGACGCGGTATCCCTGTCCAATGTGCTCGACGGACCGTCATCCTCGTTCCAGCGGCGGGTGATCCGCGCCGTGCGGCATGCCGTTCGGCGCGGCGGGGTGGTTGCGTTGCGGTCGTTGCGCACCGCGGCCGATCCCGGCGCGGCCGGCGAGGACCGGTCAATGCTGTGGGGGGTCATCCGTGTCGAGCCGGTCAGTTAGGGGAGCACATGGACATTCGCCACCATCCGCTGCCGATGCGCACCCACTTCACCCATTCCCTGGTGTTGGCCTACGCACTACCGCCGGACCGGGTCGCGCCGCTGTCGGCCGGTCTGGACCTGGACACCTATCTCGCGCCCGACGGCAAACGGCATGCCTTCGTCGCCGTCGCGCTGGTGGCGCTGACGAAGCTGCGTCCCGCCTTCCTGCCTGGCCGGCTCGGCATCAGCTCGGTGATGGCCGGGTACCGAGTGCTGACCCGGCTGCCGACACCGGGAGGGCGCACGATGCGTGGACTGAGAATCCTGCGCAGCGACACCGATCGGCCGCTGCTCGCGCTGGGCGCCAACCTGCTGACCGGCTACCGGTACCACTCGGTCCGCGCCAGGGTGGAGTCCACAGCGGACGCACTGCGATTCGTGATCTACTCCGGCGATGGCACTGCGGATCTGGACATCACCGCCGACCTCGGTGACCGGACTCCCACGCCCGGCCCGGTGTTCGCGACCGCTGCCGATGCGCGCAGGTTCGCGGGACCACTGCCCTACACGTTTTCACCGACCGCATGCGGCCGGATCGTTGTGGTCAAGGCGTTTCGGAGCCGATGGCGTC
>JAFAZC010000161.1 GCA_019239965.1 Kutzneria sp.
TCAGTCGCGCGAAGATTGAGGCCCTCGCGGCGAGGGCGCACGACACGACCGCGTTCCTGTGTGGAACTGTCGAGAACGAGGCAGACGTGTGGGATCTGTTCGCCCTCGTGGTCTGCTTGGTGGTTGACAACGAGACGCTCCGGGAGCGACTTCTGACCCGCACGACAAATGCCTTCGGCAAGCACCCGGAGGAGTTGGCGGCGGCACTCGGACGCAATGATGGTGCGGAGTGCACCTACCGACGCTTCGGCGCGACGATCATCGACGGCACACGGCCCCCGGCGGAGGTTGCTGACGCGATCCTCGCTGCCGCTGACCGGATTTCCTCAGGCGCGGCTGCGAATGAGACCCGGTGACCAGGAGGTCATCCTCACCGGCGAGGTCGCCGAATTCGACAGCGTCGCTGAGAAAACGAAGCCAGCCGCGAGCGTCATCAACGCGCCTCTACCGGTCTGACTACCGCACAGTGCCAGTCGTTGCCTGCGCACCCCGCAGCGCCGTCGCGTAGTCATTGTCCGGGTCCCAGTCGCTGCGGCCGGAGGGCAGCAGGTCCAGCACGTTCCACAGTGGCCAGATCAGGTCGAAGCCGCCGTTGCTGCCGTCCGGGAAGTCAGCGGCCTGGGTGTAGGCGTGGCGCACCTGGTCGCCGTCGCGGGTGAAGACGCTGACCGCGGGCCACTGGCCGCCCTGGGTGCCTTCGACGCCGAGATCGGCGTTGAACGAGCTGTCGTGGGCCGAGACGAGGCGCAGGCCCTGCCAGCCGCGGTGCCGGCTCCACGCCCGCAGTTTGCCGATAGGTGCCTTGCCGACGACGGCCAGCGCCGCACGCTGGGCTATATGGTGGGAGACACCGTGTAGTCCGTCCACGACAGACGCGCACATCGGGCACGAGGCATCGTCGTCGGGATGGAACATCATGTGGTACACGACGAGTTCCTTGTGCTCGCCGAACAGTTCCGCCAGCGTCACCGAGGTCACCGGGCCATCGGCGGACAGGTCCAGTGGCCCCTCGGCGAGCTCGTAGACCGGTAGCACTGGCCCGGGCGGAAGCGCCCGCCGCTGCTCGGCAACGGCACGGACCTGGTCCCGCAGTGCCCGCTCGGCTTCGGACAGCGCGAGTCGCGCCGCCCGGTACTCCTGACTGGCGTCGTCCGGCCACATCGGGGCCGGCTCGCCGGCCACGTGCAGGGTGATGCTCTTGAGCTCGGTCATCCACTCGGTGCCCATGTGTCTCCAGTCTGTCGTGCTCTGCCACCATGGCGTCGAGTACGGCTTGCCGGGCACGAACGTAGGTTGTTCCTCACGGAGATGGCAACCGACGCGTTGGCTGACATGGCGGCTGGAGGGCGAGCACCGAGGGCACCTGGTCGGGGTCGGCGTGGCGCAAGGCCGAGCCCGATGCCCGCCAGTCCGGTCATCAGGCCCGGGGTCGCCATTCCCAGGGGTGTCCCGTCGAGGCACAACAGGTTGCCGACGTCACCATGGCAGAGGCTGCGGTTGCCGACACCGGTGAACCGGCCACCCGTGATGGCGCCGAGCATCGCGTCGGCCGCGCGCCGTAGATCCAGCCGGATTCCGGCGGTGTCACCATCCGCGCCGTCCAGGTATCCCAGGATCTCGGCGCGGGCGAGGCCGATTCCCGGGGCACCGTGGCACCAGGCACGCTCGTCCGCCGGGTGGACGGGACGCACCGCATCCTCGCCCCCGGCCAACTCCGCGCCGACGACCGAATCATTCCCGGCGAGCAAGTGCACTGCCGCGCCACGACGCATGACAGCGGGCTGTACTCGTTCGAGCTCACCGACGAGCCGACGGGAACCACGGTCTTCCGCCGAGGCGATCCGGCTGACGACGAGCGGGCCGCCTCGGAAGCGCTGGCGGCGCTGTACCAGTCGTTCCAGCCGACCGGAATGCCCGACGCGGACCGGTGACCCCGATGGCCGGTCGGGTCGCCCGCGGCGAGTGGCGACCGCGGCACGTGTGCCGGCGTCACAGCTTGACCGGGTAGTGCGGTTCGGGAACCGCCGGATGGATTCGGCCCTCGACGAAGATGCCATGCCAGAGCATGAAGACCAGCAGTGCCCAGATCCGGCGGCTGTGGTCGAGCACACCGGCCCGGTGTTCGGCGATGATCCCGAGCACGGCGTCGGTGTGGATCAAGTGACCGGTGTCCGACCGGCGCACGATATCCACCGCCCAGTCGTACATCTCCTTGCGGAGCCAGTGCCGGATCGGCACCGGGAAGCCCAGTTTGCGGCGGTTGAGCACGTGCGCCGGCACGATCTCCCGCAGCGCCCTGCGCAAAGCGTACTTCGTGGTCTCCCTGGTGATCTTCTGCTCGAGTGGGATCTGCGACGCGATCGCGAAGACCTCGCTGTCCAGGAAGGGCACCCGGAGCTCGAGCGAGTTGGCCATGGTCATCTTGTCGGCCTTGACCAGGATGTCGCCTCGCAGCCAGGTGAACAGGTCGACGTGCTGCATCCGGCTCACCGGGTCCCAGTGCTCCGACTCCCGGTACGCCCGTGCCGTCACGTCGGCGTGCGAGACCGCCGGACTGAAGGTGCGCAGCACCGTCTGGAGCTGGTCGTCGCGGAAGATCCGCGCGTTGCCGTAGTAGCGCTGCTCCAGGCTCAACGCCCCGCGCCGGAGCAGGTCCTTGCCGCGCACTCCCTCGGGGATCTTGGTCGACACCCGGCCCATCGCCTTACGCAGCGTGCCGGGCACCTTCTCGAACGGCGCGAGCGACAGCGGTTCGCGGTAGATCGTGTACCCGCCGAACAGCTCGTCGGCACCCTCCCCGGAGAGCACCACCTTGACGTGCTCGCGGGCCTCCCGCGCGATGAACCACAGCGGAACCAGCGCGGGGTCGGCCACCGGGTCGTCCAGGTACCAGACGATCAGCGGCAGTGCCTCCATCATCTCCTCGGCGGAGACGGTGCGCACCACGTGTTTGACGCCGATCGCCGCCGCCGACTCCGCGGCGACGTCGACCTCGGAGAAGCCGGTCCGCTCGAACCCGGTGGTGAAGGTGATCAGATCGGGGTTGTGCTCCTTGGCCAGTGCCGCGATCGCGGTCGAGTCGATACCGCCGGACAGGAAGGAGCCCACCGTCACGTCCGCACGCATGTGCTTGGCCACCGAGTCGCGCAGCGCCGCGGCGATGTCGGCGTACAGCTTCGTCACCGCGGCCGGCCCCTGCACGGTGCGCGGTCGGAACGCGGGCACGAAGTAGCGTTCCGTGCGCAGCTCACCACCGGGGGAGTAGGTGAACGACGTGCCCGACTCGATCCGGCGCACATGGGTGCTCAGCGACTCCGGCTCGGGCACGTACTGCAGAATCAGGTAGTGCTGCAGCGCCCTGCGGTCCAGTTTGGGCTCGACCCCGAGGGTTGCCGCCAGTTCGAGCACGCTCTTCTTCTCGCTGGACATCACCAGTCCGTCGGCGCTGGTGGCGTAGTAGAGCGGCTTGATGCCGAACGGGTCCCGCGCGCCGAACACGACCTTGCGGTGCGAGTCCCAGATCATGAAGGCGAACATTCCGCGCAGCCGGCTGACCGCGCTGGCACCGAGGTAGTGGTACGCGGCGACGATCACCTCACTGTCGCCGTCGGTGTTGAACTGCGCGCCGTAGGACTCGATCAGCTCCGCGCGCAGCTCGATGTAGTTGTAGATCTCGCCGTTGAAGGCCAGTGCGTACCGACTCTCCTCACCGGGCGGGCCCCACAGCAGCGGTTGGTGGGAACGCTCCAGGTCGATGATCGACAACCGGTTGAAGCCGAAGACGACCTCGCCGCCCTGCCACGTGGCCGCCTCGTCCGGTCCCCGGTGTCGCTGGCAGTGCAACGCACTGGTGACCGCCGGCCGTGCCCGCTCGGCGGCGTTCTCGGTGGGACAAACAAGCCCTAGCAGACCGCACACGCCTGAACGCACCTCTCGTGTCCGTGGATGAGGAACCTGACCCCGGTGGACGTTCCGGGTCCAGTATGCCCATCTCGTACCGGCGGTCGACCGGCACGTCGGCCGATCACCCCCCGGCGGTGCGCGACGGTGGGCTGGGTTAGGCTCCGGACTGACCGACGAGGAGCGCGGGCGGCCGAGGAATGCGGGTCGCCGGCGAGGTGTCCGGGCGGGACGCCGCCCACGGGCCGTGGCGCGAGTCGTCGTGGGGTCGGGAGCAGCCAACAGAGAGGCGTCGAGCACGTGAGCCTGATGGACGGTGGCCGGGCGGCCAGGCTCGCCAAGATCGTCGGATTGGTCGGGCTCGTCACCCTCGCGGCAAGTGGCTGTTCCACCGACGAGGTGTTGCGGTTCGGCTGGCCCAAGGGCGTCACCCCGCAGGCCGACATCATGCGCGACATGTGGACCGGGTCGGTCATCGCCGCCCTGGTCGTCGGACTGATCACCGCCGTGCTGATCCTGTGGCCGGTGGTGTTCCACCGCAAGCGCGGTGAACGGCTGCCGAGGCAGTTCCAGTACAACCACCCGCTGGAGATCGTCTACACGGTCATCCCGGTGGTCATCGTCGCGGTGCTGTTCTACTTCACCGCCACCTCGGAGAACGCCGTCACCGACAAGAGCCACACTCCCGACGTGACCGTCGACGTGGTGGCGTTCCAGTGGAACTGGCAGTTCGAGTACCCCGGGTACAAGACCGCGGACGGTCAGCCGGTGCGCACCGTCGGGTCGAGCAGCCGGATCCCCCTGCTGGTGCTGCCAACGACCAAGTGGGTGCAGTACAACCTCCGCTCGACCGACGTCATCCACTCGTTCTGGGTGCCGCAGTTCAACTTCAAGCGCGACGTGTTCCCGTCACCGGAGAAGAACAACCAGGACTCCTCGTTCCAGAACGTCATCGAGGAGCAGGGCGCGTTCGTCGGCCGCTGCGCCGAGCTGTGCGGCATCTACCACTCGATGATGAACTTTGAGGTCCGGGCCCTTCCTCCGGATCTCTTCGCCAAGTACATGGCGCTGCGGGTCAAGGACAACGCGACGACCGGCAAGCCCTACACGGCGGAGGAAGCACTCGCTGAACTCCACTGTGGCGACTTGTGCAACCCGGTCGCGACGACGACACATCCGTTCAACACCGACCGCACGGCCCGCACCGGGAGCTGAGAACGCAATGAAGGTTGAAGCGCGCATCTTCGAGATCGTCGCCGGCTTCTGCTTCCTGATGGCGGTCTTTTATGGCTTGTGGGCGCGGGAGCCGGTGGGGATCGTCGGGCTGACGCTGACCGGAGGGCTGTGCCTCATCGTGGGCACCTACTTCCGCTTCGTTGCCCGGCGCATCACCGAGCGACCCGAGGACAACCTGCATGCCGAGATCAGCGACGGCGCCGGTGAACTGGGATTCTTCAGCCCGGGAAGCTACTGGCCGCTGGGGCTCGCCGCCGCCGCCGGTGTCGGTGCGCTGGCGCTGGCCTTTTTCCAGGTGTGGCTGCTGGTAGTCGCGGTCGTGCTGATCTTGTTCATGGTTGGCGGGCTGGTCTTCGAGTACCACATCGGCCCGAACCGCGACTAGCCGGCGTCAGCCCTTCAGCGTGGTCGACAGGGCGATCCAGCGGTCCAGCAGTGCCGCCGCCGCCCCCGAGTCGATCGCCTCGGCCATCTCCCGCCGGGCCGCCGAAATGTCGGCGTGCAGGTCGCCGGACAGCCCCCGATACGTCGCCGCCGCTCCCGCCGCGTTGAGCAGCACCGCCTCGCGCACCGGACCCGGCCGCCCGTCGACGAGTTCACGGACGACCCGGGCGTTCACCGACGGGTCCCCGCCGCGCAACTGGTCGGCGGTGGCCGGTCGCACCCCCAGCGCCGCGGGGTCGATCCGCTCCGCGTGCACCCGGCCGTCCCCGGCGACAAGGACCGTCGTCGTGGTCGTCGTGGTGATCTCGTCGAGACCGTCGTCGCCCCGCACGACGAGCACCCGCGCACCGCGCTCGGCGAACACGCCCGCCATCACCGGAGCCATCCGCGCGCTGGCGCAGCCGATCAGTCCGTATCTCGGCCGTGCCGGATTGGTCAGTGGACCGAGGAAGTTGAACGCCGTCGGGATCCCGAGTTCGCGACGTGGACCAGAGGTGACCCGGTAGCCAGGGTGAAAGGTCGGGGCGAAGCAGAATCCGATGCCCAACTCGGCGACGCAGCGCGCTACCGCGGCCCCGGGAAGGTCGATGGCCACGCCCAGGGCTTCCAGGACGTCAGCGGTGCCGGACTTGGAGGAAGCCGCGCGGGCGCCGTGTTTGACCACGGGCACGCCCGAGGCGGCCGTGACGATTGCCGCCATCGTGGAGATGTTGACCGTGCCCGCCTGGTCGCCTCCGGTCCCGACGATGTCGACCGCGTCGGCGTGCATTCGGACCGTGCCGGCGTGGGCCAGCATCGCGGCGGCCATCCCGCCGATCTCGGCCGGTGTCTCACCCTTGGCGCGCAGCGCGACGGCGAAGCCGGCCACCTGTGCCGCGGTCGCGACCCCGGTCATGATCTGGTCCATCGCCCAGCCGGCCTGCTCGGTGGACAGGTCGTGACCGTCGAGCAACCGGCTGAGCAGCGCCGGCCAACTCGGCGGGGTCATGTCCTGTCCAGCGGTCATGTCTGAACGGCGGAGGACCGATGTGAGCGCAGCACCTCGGCCACGGTCTCGGCGGCGGCGAGCGGATCGAGCGGATGCACGATCACCGCGTCCGCCTGCGACCAGGTGGCCAGCCACCGGTCGTCCTTGCGCCGCACCGCGACCACGACCGGTGGGCAGTCGCTGATCTCGTTCTTGAGTTGCCGGGACAACCCCATGCCGCCGGTCGGCTGCGCCTCGCCATCGAGGATCGCCAGGTCCACCTCGGCGTTGTCGACGTGGTAGAGCACGTCGGCGATGGTGTCGACCTCGAGATAGGTGACCCTGCCGAGGTCGGGCGCCGGGCGTCGGCCGACAGCGGTCATGATCGCCTCGCGGACCTCGCCGCGATGGCTGAACACCAGGATCCTGCACGGCTGCGCGCTCATGGGGCGATGCTAGCCCGGCCGTGCCCGCCGGCCGTGACCGCCTTGGCGTCGCCCGTGCCGACGCGACCTGGCCGGGACGGTTCCCGTTGGTGCCACCCGGCCGGCCGGGCCCGACAACCGCAAGCAATAATGCGGGACGTGACGACGGCAGCGACTCCCATCGGTCAGCGGATCCATTCGCTGAACCGCCCCAACATGGTCAGTGTTGGCACCATCGTGTGGCTGTCCAGCGAACTGATGTTCTTCGCCGGCCTCTTCGCGATGTTCTTCACCGTGAAGGCACAAAACACCGGTGTGTGGCCGCCGGAACCGACCCATCTCGACCGGGCGTACGCGCTGCCGTTCACAATCATCCTGGTGGCCTCCTCGTTCACCTGTCAGTGGGGCGTGTTCGCCGCGGAGAGAGGCGACGTGTTCGGCCTTCGCCGCTGGTACGCGATCACCCTGGTGATGGGCGCGATCTTCGTGCTCGGTCAGGCCAACGAGTACCGGACCCTTGTCGAGGAAGGCACCACGATCGCCAGTTCGGCGTTTGGCACGGTGTTCTTTCTCACAACCGGATTCCACGGCCTGCACGTCATCGGTGGACTGATCGCGTTCTGCTACCTGATGGCCAGGACGAAAATGAGCAAGTTCACGCCGGCGCAGGCGACCTCCGCGATTGTCGTGTCCTACTACTGGCACTTCGTTGACATCGTGTGGATCGGCCTTTTCGCCATCATCTACGTGATCCCCTGATGCTGCTGCCTCCCCAGGCATCGGAAAAGATCGGCCCCTGAGGAATTGAGCACCGTGGAATCGAGCACCGTGACAGCACAGGAACCCACCGCAAGGGTTGCCGTAACCATGGCAGCCACGTCCACCGCCACCCCGGCCGGCCGCCGCACGCGGTCGCGGTCCAAGCTGAAGCGGCGGGTCACCGGACTGCTGGCGCTCGGTGTCGCCCTTGTCGGCGCGGGAGCCCTCTACGCCGGGTTCGTGCCCCAGCCGCAGACCGCGCGCGCCGCCGACGTTCCCGAACTCGTCACCAAGGGTGGGCAGCTGTACAACAACACCTGCATCACCTGTCACGGCGCCAATCTGGAAGGGGTGAAGGACCGGGGACCGAGCCTGATCGGGGTCGGCTCGGCGGCCGCCTACTTCCAGCTGTCCACCGGCCGCATGCCCCTTGCCAACCAGGGGGCCCAGGCCGACCGCAAGCCGCCGAAGTTCACCCCGGAGGAGATCGACGCGATCGGCGCGTACATCCAGGCGCACGGTGGCGGCAAGCAGAAGCCGACCGAGTCCGGCGCGGCGTTGCGCGGTGACGATCCGGCCCGGGGTGGTGAGCTGTTCCGGCTCAACTGCGCCAACTGCCACAACTTCACCGGCCGCGGTGGTGCGCTGTCCTCCGGTAAGGCCGCCCCCAACCTGGACGAGGCCACCGAGGACCAGATCTACACGGCGATGCTCACCGGTCCGGAGAACATGCCCGTCTTCAGTGACCGGCAGCTCACCCCAGACGAGAAGAAAGACATCATCGCCTACGTCAAGTCGGTGACCAACGACAACAACAATCCGGGCGGTAACCCGCTTGGCGGGCTCGGCCCGGTGTCCGAGGGCCTGATCGGGTGGATCGTCGGCATCGCCGCACTGGTGGGCGTGACCCTGTGGATCGGAGCCAAGGCGTGATGAGCGAGCACGAGGACAGGACGCCGAGCGAGGCGGCGCTCGCGGAGATGAGCCGGGATGAACTGGTCCGGCTCGGCACCAAGCTGGACGGCGTCGAACTAGTCAGCTACGACGATCCGTGGCCGGTCAAGGGCACCAGGGCGGAGAAGCGGGCCGAACGCGGTATCGCCCTGTGGTTCCTGATCGCCGGCCTGTCCGGGCTAGCCTTCGTCGGCGTCTTCCTGTTCTGGCCGTGGAGCTACCGGGAGCCGGGCGCGCCCGACTACGTCGCCTACAGCCTGTACACCCCGCTGCTCGGGGTTCTCCTCGGGCTGACCGTGCTGGGGCTTGGCCTCGGCGCGATGGCCTACACCAAGCGGTTCCTTCCGCACGAGGTGGCGGTCCAGGAGCGACACGACGCGCCGTCGG
Source organism: Kutzneria sp. (assembly GCA_019239965.1). GTDB lineage: Bacteria > Actinomycetota > Actinomycetes > Mycobacteriales > Pseudonocardiaceae > Kutzneria. The sequence continues at coordinate 9,073 of JAFAZC010000161.1, forward strand.
ATGAGGTGGACAGGGCGACGGTCGTGGCCGAGCTCGCCGACGCCGGCAACCGCAGCGGTATCACCCGCCGGTCACTGGTCAAGCGCACGGCCGGGTTCGGTGCCGGCGCGATGGGGCTCGGCCTCGTCGCGCTCCCGCTCGGCGGCATGCTGCGCAACCCGTTCGCCGACGACGGCAAGGACTCCCTGCTGCACACGGGATGGCTGCCGGAGAAGCCGGGGGAGAAGGTCTACCTGCGCCGCAACACCGCCGACCCGAAGGAGGTCGTGCTGATCCGGCCGGAGGACCTCGACGCCGGCGGCTTCGAGACGGTGTTCCCGTTCCGCGAGTCCGAGCGGGGCGACGAGGAGAAGCTGTCCGCCGCGCTGCACCGCTCGGACAACCCGGTCATGCTGATCCGGCTCCGACCGGGTCAGCGGGTGACCAAGCGGGCCGGGCAGGAGGGCTTCAACTACGGCGACTACTACGCCTACTCCAAGATCTGCACGCACCTGGGCTGTCCGACCTCGCTGTACGAGCAGCAGACCGGCCGACTGCTGTGCCCGTGCCACCAGTCACAGTTCGACGTCTTCGAGTACGCCAAGCCGGTGTTCGGCCCGGCGGCCCGTGCGCTGCCCCAACTACCGATCACCGTGGACGAGAGCGGATACTTCGTGGCGCGCGGTGATTTCATCGAACCCATTGGCCCCGCCTTCTGGGAGCGCAAGTCATGAGCGGCATCACCACACCGACCAAGCCGGTCAACCCGGCCACCAGGGCCGCCGGTGGCCTCGCGAAGTGGGCCGACAACCGCTACCACCTCGCCAGGGGCATGCGGCGCCAGCTGAACAAGGTCTTCCCGACGCACTGGTCGTTCCTACTCGGCGAGATCGCCCTCTACAGCTTCATCGTGTTGCTGCTGTCAGGCACCTACCTGGCGCTCTTCTTCGATCCGTCGATGCAGGAAGTCACCTACAACGGGACCTTCAACAACCTGCGCGGCGTGCAGGTGTCGCGGGCCTTCCAGACGGCGATCGACCTGTCCTTCGAGGTCAGGGGTGGCTTGTTCGTCCGGCAGGTGCATCACTGGGCGGCCCTGCTGTTCATGTCCGCGATCGTGGCGCACATGTTCCGGATCTTCTTCACCGGGGCGTTCCGCCGGCCGCGTGAGGTGAACTGGGTCATCGGAATCGTGCTGTTCCTGCTGGGGGCCACCGAGGGCTTCTTCGGCTACGGCCTGCCCGACGACCTGCTCTCCGGCACCGGCCTTCGGATCATGTTCGAGCTGATCCAGTCGATTCCGGTGATCGGAACCTGGGCCGCCTGGCTGTTGTTCGGCGGGGAGTTCCCCGGCACCCTCATCGTGCCGAGGATGTACACCCTGCACATCCTGCTGCTGCCCGGCGCCATTCTGGCGCTGATCGCCGTGCACCTCGGGCTGGTCTGGTACCAGAAGCACACCCAGTTCCCCGGCGTGCGCCGCAAGGAGACCAACGTGGTCGGTGTGCGCATCCTGCCCGTCTTCGCGGTGAAGGGCGGCGGCTTCTTCGCGGTCGTCGTCGGTGTCATCGCCGTGATGAGCGGACTGTTCCAGATCAACCCGATCTGGAACTTCGGTCCGTACAACCCGGCGCAGGTGTCCGCCGGCTCACAGCCGGACTGGTACATGGGCTGGACCGATGGCCTTGTCCGGTTGTGGCCGGCGTGGGAAATGTACCTCGGCAACTTCACCATTCCAGCGCCGTTCCTGCCGTTCATTCTCGGGTTGCCGACGCTGACCGGTATCGCCGCGGTGTATCCGTGGATCGAACGGAAGCTGACCGGGGATACCGCACACCACAATCTGCTGCAGCGGCCCCGCGACGTGCCGGTGCGGACCAGCCTCGGCGCGATGGCGATCACCTTCTTCACGGTGTGCCTGCTCTCCGGCGGCAATGACATCTTCGCGGACAAGTTCAACATCTCGTTGAACGCGACGACCTGGATCGGTCGGATCGGGCTGCTCATCCTGCCGCCGCTCGCCTACTGGGCGACCTACCGGATCTGCATCGGCCTGCAGCGCGGCGATCGCGAGGTGCTCGAGCACGGGGTCGAGACCGGAATCATCAAGCGGCTGCCGCACGGCGAGTTCATCGAGGTGCACCAGCCGCTCGGGCCGGTCGACGACCATGGTCACCCGGTCGCGCTGGCCTACCAGGGCGCGCCGGTGCCCAAGCGGATGAACAAGCTGGGCTCCGCCGGCCAGCCGATTCCCGGTGGCCTGCTCAGCCCGGACCCCGCCGGGGAGGTGGCCGCGCTGGCCGCGGCGCGGGCGAAGCGGGAACACGGCCCGTCCACGAACGCCCTGACGGGTGACGAATCGCAGACGTAACCGCTTTATGGCCAATGCCGGGCCGGTTCGCCCCCGTGTGGGGCCCCGGCCCGGCAAGTAGAGTCCGCTACGGCCGGGTGAAGGTCATGTGGGTGACCCCGCTGGGGGTCGTCACGGACTCGATGTGGAAGCGTTCTTCGAGCCCTTCCAGGCCGTCCCACAGTCTCTCGCCCCGGCCGAGGATAATGGGCACCACGGCGACGTGTAGGTGGTCGATCAGGTCTGCGGCAAGGAACTGGCGAACGGTGCTCGGGCCGCCACCGATGCGCACGTCGAGGCCGCCCGCCGCCTCGCGTGCCTGGCGAAGCGCCTCTTCGGGCGTGGCGTCGAGGAAATGGAATGTGGTGCCACCCTCCATCTCCACCGACGGGCGGGGATGGTGGGTCAGGACGAACACCGGCGTGTGGAACGGCGGGTTCGGTCCCCACCACCCGGTCCACTCATGGTCGGCCCAGGGGCCGCGCTGCGGTCCGAACTTGTTCCGCCCCATGATCTCCGCGCCGACTCCGGTTCCCCACGTGCCGGCCACCGCTTCGTCGACTCCGGTGTCACCACCTTCCTCGCCGTGCATGGTGCGGAAGGTCTTGGTGTGGAAGAACCAGTCGTGCAGCCGTCCACCGGCGTGACCGAACGGTGCGTCCATGCTCTGTCCCTCACCGGTGCTGAAACCGTCAAGGGATACGGAGAAGTTGTGGACCCGCACACGGGACACGTTCTGGCCTCCTGTTTCGTCGCTATGAGTTCGGTCCGGCCGCGAATTCAGTCCGCTGTTCCCATGCCGACGGAGAACGTGTCCTCGGTGTCCCGGCGGGAGTAGGAGCGGAACGCGATGTGGGTGTCGGTGGACAGCACACCGGTCACCTTGCTGATCCTGCCCGGCACCAGCTCGGCGAGCTCCTCGTGCTCGGCGACCTTGACCAGCGCGATGAGGTCGACGTCGCCGGCACACGAGTAGACCTCCCGCACGCCGTCGATGTCGGCGATCGTCTGTGCCGCCTCCGGAATCGACTCGGCGGTGGCCTGGATCAACACGATCGCCGTGATCACGACGGACCTCCAGTGGCTCGCGACACGATGTCTGCTCTTCTCCCGATCGTAGGCCTACCGTGTCGTCATGAACTGGGTGCCTCGTCGTGCCGTGCCGGCAGATGCCGGTGAGCTGGTGCGACTGCGCGCGTTGATGTTTGAGGCCATGGGGGAGGAGCCGCTGAACGGGGCTTGGCGCCGGCCCTGTGTCGAGCACTTCCGCCGTGAGCTGGCGACCGACCGGCTGGTGTGCGTCGTGGTCGACGCCCCGGACGGCCAAGGGCTCGCCTGCTGCGCCTTGGCCGAGGTCACCACCCGGGCGCCCCGTCCCACCAACCCGACTGGGGTTTCCGCCCACGTGTCCAACGTGAGTACCGATCCCCGGTGGGGGCGCAGCGGGTTCGCACGCGTGACGATGCGGCACCTGTTGGCGGAGCTGGACCGGCGAGGCGTGCCCACGGCCGCGCTGCACGCCACCGCGGACGCACTGCCGCTGTACGAAAGCCTTGGGTTCCGTCCCAGCGGCGCCGGCGTGGAACTGCGCCGGTCCTCAGTTCGCGCCCCGGTAGCCTTTCCGTCCGGCCACGGCCCGGTCGATCCAGTCCCGCCATCCCGCGGCTGACCCGAGCGGCTCCGCCCACGGCTGGGCGCAGTGGACCAGCCTGGTGCCGGAGCTGGTTAGCCACCGCAGGATGAGACCGGCCTCCTCGGCTGGCGCGCCACACAGGGGGCCCACGCCCGGCAGCACGGTCTCCGCGGCCGCCACCAGTGTCGAGACCACCGGCATCGGCGGGATGCCTCTGCGGGCTAGGCCAGCGCTGGCCAGCCTGCCGTGCCGGATGACCACCAGTTCCCACCCGCCGGCCCCGTCGGGGTGGGCCGCGACCAGCTCGGGCAGCGCGGCGAGCGCGGCGATTCGCTGGCCGCGCCCGACCGTCCGCACCAGCCCGACCAGCCGGTCGCGGTCGGCGGCCGCCTGCTCGAACCGCTCGGCGTCGGCCAGCTCCCGTACCCGGTCGGCCAGTCGGTCGAACACGGCACGGCTGTGTCCGGCGGCGAGGTCGCGCGCGGCCGCCGGCCCCGCCGAGTAGGACCCGACGTCCTGCCGGCCGGCGCAGGGCGCGCCGCAGCGCCCCAGCTCGGCGAGGGCACAGGGCACACCTCGCTGGCCGCGTGCCGGAATCCGCTGCCTGCAGGAACGCAGACCGGTGGCGTCACCAACCGCCGCTGCCGCGGAATCGGCTGCGGCGCGGGAGACGAACGGGCCGAGGGCACCATCCCGCGGCCTGCGCACCACCGATAATCGGGGGAAGGCCTCGTCGGTGAGCACCACCCACCAGCCGGCCCGCGGATTCTTCGATCGCCGGTTGTATTGCGGCCGGTGCGCCGCGAGCAGGCGCAGCTCCCTCACCTGGGCCTCCAGCGGATGTGCGCACACCACCCAGTCGACGCGTGCGGCGAGCGTCACCATCTCGCGGATCCGCCCGCGGCTTTCGCTTCCGGTGAAGTACTGCCGGACCCGGCGGCGCAGATCGGTGGCGGTACCGACGTAGAGCACCTGATCGGACGGGCCCCGAAACAGGTACACGCCGGGTGCGCTCGGCAGCTCGGCGGCCAGGTGCCGCTTGCGGCGCTGTGCGGGGGTGACCTCGGGCAGATAGTCGAGCAGTTCCTCAACCGAACACACGCCAAGCGGCCCCAACCGTTCCAGCAGGGCGTGCAGCACGTCGACCGTGGCCCGAGCGTCGTCCAGCGCCCGGTGGGTCGGCGTCCGCGCGGTGCCCAACAGCAAGGACAGCGCGGACAAGCGACAGCTGGGTGCCTCCTGTCGTGTCAGCACCCGCCTTGCCAGCCGGACCGTGCACACCACGCGCGGCTTGGGCCAGGTGTAGCCGTGGCGGGCACAGGCGGCCCGGAGGAACCCGATGTCGAACCCGGCGTTGTGGGCGACGAGGACAGCACCCGACATGAACTCGAGCAGCGCCGGGAGGACCTGGGTGATCGTCGGCGCGGAGGACACCATCGCGGCCGTGATCCCGGTCAGGTGGACGACCTCCCGCGGAATGTCTCGTGACGGGTTGACCAGGGTCGCGAACTCGCCGAGCAGCTCTCCGTCGCGCACCTTCACCGCACCGACCTCGGTGATGGCGTCGCTGTCCGCGCGGCCGCCGGTGGTCTCCAGGTCGACAACGACGAACGTGGTGTCCCGCAGCGGGGTGCCCAGCTCGTCGAAGGCCAGCTGGCTCGGGTGTCGCGGTGTGGTGACCATCGCCCGACGACGTTAGCGGGCGTGTCCGACATTCCCGGCCGGCGCCGCCGGGGCCCGCGGCACTAGCCTTATGGCGTGTCGACGTCAGCCGCCCCTGCTGGTCAGGGGCACGAGCCCGAGCTGTCCGCAGTGGACGGACAGGGCGATCAGTCCACGGTGGACTGGAACGCCCTGCCCGACGCGGTGCGCTCCAGGTTGGCGGAGATCGGTGCCGAGGCGGTCGGCGCACTGCCGCTGGCGGACATTCCGCAGCAGGTCAGGGTGATCGCCAGGTTCGCACCGGCCAAGCGGGCCAAGCACGGTGGGGGTGCGCTGGTCGCCGGGTTGCGGGACGTGCCCGCCTTCCGTGCTGCGGTCGTGGACTGGTGCCAGGAACATCGCCCCTCGGTGCTGGACACCACGGCGTCGGAGCCGGTGGTGGCGGCGACCGCCGCCGTCCTGCTCGGTGAGCCGTTCGCCGTCCACTACGTGGAGCTGGTGGCCAGGCGTGCAGCCGAGGCTCAGTTGCGTGGAGAGAGGGACAGCGCCGTCAGCAGGGCTGAGCGGACCGAGGCGGAGCTGGACCGGTTGCGCGCGGTGCTCGAAGTCAGCCAGGGTGCCGAGTCCGAGGTCGTGCGGGAGCGGGACGCCGAGCTGGACCGGCTGCGCAGGCGGCTGCGGGAACAGGGCGTGAAGCTGCGTGAGGCCAAGGACAAGGCGGAGACCGTGGCTCAGGACGCCGAACGGGTGCTCGCCGAAGCGCGGGCCGAGGTCGGCGCGCTGACGGCGGACCGGGAGCGCGAGCGGGAACGGGCCGAGGCCGAGCGTGCCAAGGCCCGCCGTGCCGAGGACGATGCGGCGACGGCACGGCAGTCCGCCCGCGAGGCACGGCAGGCCGACGAGGTGCGTCTCGCGCTCCTGATGGACACCCTGGACGGGGCGGTCACGGGGCTGCGAAGGGAACTGGCACTCGGCGGTGGAACCGGTCCGCGGCCGGCGGATCTCGTCCGAGGCGCCTCGGTCGCCCAGGGTGCGGTGGGCAGGGTCGAGGATCCCGCCGCCCTCGACCGCCTGCTCGCCCTTCCCGCGGTGCACGTCGTCGTGGACGGCTACAACGTCACCAAAACCGGATATCCGGAGCTCCCCCTCGCCAACCAGCGCGATCGGCTGGTGCACCAGATGTCGGTGTTGGCGGCGAGGACCGGCGCCGAGGTCACGGTCGTCTTCGACGGTGCCGGAGTTGTCGCCGTGCCCTCGTCGGTGCCGCGTGGGGTGCGGGTTCTCTTCTCCGATCCTGGGGTGCTCGCCGACGACGTGATCCGGGCGTTGGTGACCGCCGAGCCCGAGGGACGTCCTGTGATCGTGGTCACCTCCGACCGTGCGGTGGCCGACTCGGTCCGGCGACGAGGTGCCCATCCGGTGCCGTCCGCGGTTCTGCTCGCCCGGCTCGTACGAGTGTGAACTGTTAACGAGATAGGCACGGTCACGGTCACGTCGTGAGAGGGATGTGCTGGTCGGCGCGCTCATTGGTGCCGGACGACCAGGTGAGCGTGGGTCCCCAGTGCACCACCGGCAGTATTCACAATTGCTCTGATCTAGCTATCAAGCTCGTTCTCGTGCGCCAAAGTCACCCACAGGTGGACGCCGCGACTCACGTTTCGTAACCTTGCCGAGATTTCGCGGGTGACGACCGGTCGCGGTGACCGGTGACGCGGGATCACCGCCAGCTCGGCTCACCTGGGGGGAGTCGACCTGAGCACCGGCGGGCAGACAAACGTAAGGAGACCCCACCGACGTGGCGTCGCACCGAACGAAGTACGCGGTTCGTGGAGCGCTGGCGATGACCGCGGTGGCCGCCGTGATCAGCATGAACCCGGGTTCCGCCGTGGCCGATCCGCCCACCACCGAGCAGGACGCGCTCAAGCAGCTCAACGACGCGACCGCCGCCGCGGAAAAGGCACAGCAGGCGTACCTGGCCGCGCGCGACGATCTGGACGCCAAGAACGCCGTTCGCGATGCGGCCGCCAACGACATCCAGAAGTACGGCAAGGACCTCGTCGCTGCGCAGGCCGACGAGGAGAAGTTCCGCGGCCAGGTGGACCAGTTGGCCGCCGCCTCCTACAACGGGGCGCAGTTCACGCAGTTGTCGGCGTTGCTGACCGGTGAGTCGGCGCAGGACTTCCTTGACCAGTCCACTGCGCTGCAGATGCTGGCCTCCCGCAATCTCACGGTGTTGAACACCTATGACGCGGCGGTGACCAAGGCTTCCGACTCCAAGGCCAAGGCCACTGACGCGCAGAAGCGTGCCTCGGACGCCGCCGACGCCGCCGCCAAGATCGTTGCCGACCTCGGGCAGAAGGAGCAGGACTCCAAGGCCGCCGTCACCAAGGCACAGCAGGTCTACGCCACACTCACCGGCGCCGCCAGGGCCGCTTGGGGAGCGGCCGGCGACAACGGTGTGTACATCGGCCCGCCCGGCGCGGCGGGCAGCGCGATGAACGCCGCACTGTCCCAGCGGGGCGTGCCCTACGTGTTTGGCGGCGAGACACCCGGCAGCGGGTTCGACTGCTCGGGGCTGACGCAGTGGGCCTACCGGCAGGCCGGGGTCAGCATCCCCCGGTCGGCGGCGGCCCAGTTCACCGTCGGACGGTCGGTGTCGTTGAGCGCGCTCGTGCCGGGCGACCTGATCTTCTACGGGTACTCGGCCTCCGGGATCCACCACGTCTCGATGTACATCGGCGACGGCAAGGTGGTGCACGCCTCCACCGAGGGACAGCCGGTGAAGGTGGTCCCGCTGTCGCGGTCAGGCAGCGACGTCTTCGGCGCCAAACGCATCGTCGGCTGAGCCGCCGACGCCACTACCAGGGCGGACACCTCCGAGCGTGGGGTGTCCACCGGCGCCTGCCCGCGGGCCGGTAGCCTGCCCGCCGTGGTCAATCACAGACTCAAGCGTGTGATGCACGGGGCGGTCGTGGTCACCGCCGCAACGGCCGTCGCGAGCCTGAGCCCGGGCTCGGCGACCGCTGACCCTCCCCCAGCCAGCGCGGCCGACCCACAGCAGCGGTTCCAGGAGCTGAGCTCGCAGGCCGACCAGATCGGACAGCAGTACCTGGCCGCCAAGGACGCTCTCGCGGCCCGACGCGACGACCTCGCCCGGGCAACGGCCGACATCCAGAAGGACGACCAGGACCTTCGGGCCGCGCAGGCGGACGAGGAGAAGTTCCGCGGCCAGGTGGACCAGTTGGCCGCCGCCTCCTACGGTGGCGCCCAGTTCACACAGTTGTCGGCGCTGCTGACCGGTGAGTCGGCCAAGGACTTCCTCGACCAGTCCACCGCGCTGCAGATGGTGGCCTCGCGCAACCTCGCTGTGCTGAACACCTATGACGCCGCGGTGAGCAAGGCCGCGGATGCCAAGGCGAAAGCCACTGACGCGCAGAAGCGTGCCTCGGACGCCGCCGACGCCGCCGCCGAGATCCTCGCCGATCTCGATCACAAGAAGCAGGACGCGGAGAAGGCCGTCGCCGAGGCGAGAGCGGCGTTGGGCAGGCTTTCCGCGGCGCAGCGGCACGCACTGCTCGACGTCGGCGATCTTGGTTCGTTCATCGGCCCGCCCGGTGCCGCCGGCGTGGCGATGCAGGCGGCACTGGCGCAGCGCGGGGTGCCCTACGTGTGGGGCGGCGAGACACCCGGCGGCGGATTCGACTGCTCGGGGCTGACGCAGTGGGCCTACCGGCAGGCCGGGGTCAACATCCCCCGCTCAGCGGCGGCGCAGTACGGCATCGGCCAGCTGGTGTCACGCGATGCGCTGCGGCCGGGCGACCTGATCTTCTTCGGTCGCACCGCGTCGGGGATCTATCATGTGGCGATGTACGTCGGCAACGGCATGGTGGTGCACGCGCCGACGGAAGGGGAGAACGTCAAGGTCGTGCCGCTCTCACAGGCCGGCGGCGGATACTTTGGGGCCAAGCGTGTTGTCGGCTGACCGACGCTGACCCCGATCGGGATGGGCGGGGTGCGGGTGCGATCGGCCGGAATGCTGGTGCTGTCACTGCTTGGCGTTCTGGTGGTGCTCGGCCCGACATCGACCGCCGTCGTCGATTCTGATCCCGCGCCGCCGGTGCGGGCCTCGCCCGAGCAGGACGGCCGGACCACGGCCGTCACCGATCTGCTGCACCGGCGTGCCGATGCGATTCTGCGGCACGACCGCGCCGGGTTCCTCGCCACCGTCGACCCGGCGGCCACCGCGCAGTTCGCGGCCGCCCAGCGTGCGCTGTTCGACAACCTCGCCGGCGTGCCGCTGGCAACCTGGTCCTACCGGGTCGATCCGTCGACGGTGCTGTCGCCCCTCGGCGGGCAGGCGCGGGACGACGTGGAGCTGTGGGCACCCGCCGTCGAGTTGGCCTACACCCTGGACGGCATCGACGGCGCGCCCGCCACCGAACCGATGGGCTACCTGTTCGCCAAGCGCGGTGACAGGTGGTACCTGACCTCGGACACCGGACTGAGCCGGCAGACCTGGCGCGGCCCGTGGGACTTCGGGTCGGTGACGACGCTGCGGGCCGCATCCGGTCTTGTGCTGACGCATCCGCGCAATCTCGCGTTGGGCAGGCGGGTCGCGGCCGAGCTCGACGATGACGTCGCCGCGGTCACCGCGGTGTGGGGCAGGCAGTGGCCGCAACGGGTCGCGGTGCTGCTGCCTGACTCCACCGACGAGCTCAGGGCGTTCGTCGGCGCCGAGTTCGCCGTGCAGACCATCGCGGCCGTCGCGGTCGCCGACAGCGTCGACCACGACAACCGGTCGGCCACCGGTCAGCGGGTGGTGCTCAACCCCAACAACGCCCGCAAGCTGTCCGCGGCCTCACTGAGGGTGGTGCTGCGGCACGAGCTGACCCATGTGGCCGCGCGCGGTGTCACCGTGGACGGCACGCCGATGTGGATGCTGGAGGGGTTCGCCGACTACGTCGGCTACTACGGCAGCGGTATCGCCGCGACCACGGTGGCACCCGAGGTGGCCCGTCTCATCGACGCCGGCACACCGCCGCGGTCCCTTCCGGCCAACTCCGACTTCGCGGCGAGCGGCGGCCGGATCGAACTGGCGTACCAGGAAGCCTGGACGGTCACCAGCTACATCGCCGAGACCTTCGGGCAGGACGCACTCGTCCGGCTCTACCAGGCGGTCGCCGGTGAGGATCCGAGTGCTTCCGTGGACAAGGCGTTGGTGTCGGTCATCGGGGTCGACCAGGCCGAACTCGTGCGCGGCTGGCAGAAGTACCTGACCCAGTGGCTGTGACAGAGGCACTGCGACGGAGGAACTGCGACGGAGGTGACCTGTGACTGAGGGACGATTCGCCGGCCGGGTGGCGCTAGTGACCGGTGCCAGCGGTGGACTCGGGGCCGAGATGAGTACCCGGCTCGCCGCCGACGGGGCGGCGGTCGGAGTGCACTACGCCTCGGATCGGACCGCGGCCGACCAGGTGGCCGGCACGATCGTCACCGCTGGCGGCCGGGCCGTTGTCATCCAGGCCGATCTGCGTGATCCGCAAGCGTCGACGCGCGTCGTGGATGACGTCGAGGCGGCGTTCGGCCCGGTCGATCTGCTCGTGGCCAACGCGGGACTGAGCCGGCAGATGCCGTATGAGGAGATCGACGCCGCGGCGTTCGACGAGACGGTGGCGGTCAACCTGCGTGCCCCTTACCTGATGGCCCGCCGTGTGCTCGGCGGCATGCGGGCCAGGAGGTTTGGGCGGATCCTGTTCACGTCGTCGGTCGCGGCCTTCACCGGTGGACTCGTCGGCCCCCATTACGCGGCGTCCAAAGCGGGCCTGCTCGGCCTCACCCACTTCTTCTCCTCCCGCGTCGCCCGCGACGGTGTCACCGTCAACGCGCTGGCTCCCGCGTTGATCGAGCACACCGACATGCTTCCCGGGGATCCCGGTGACCTTGCCACCCTGGTCCCGGTCGGCCGACTCGGTGATCCCGCCGAGGTGGCCGACCTGGCCATGGCCGTGTTGCGCAACGGCTACCTGACCAGCCAGGTCATCAGCATCGACGGCGGCATGCACCCCCGCTGAGCCGACACGGTGCCGAGAGCCGTGTTGAGAGCGGGCACCGGTGCGACGATGATCGGCACATGGACAGCGTCTGGGGCGAGCTGGAGCACGAGGCGGAGCGCGCGCTGTGGGCGGATTTCGCGGCCACGTTCGGCTTCCGTGCCGGCACCGAGCCCAGTGACTGGCCGGCGATCGACGAACCGGTGCCGTCGCTGACGTGGGATCTGGCCCAGGTCTTCGCGGCCGGCGACAGGTTCACGGAACTGGCCCGCCCGGTCGCCCAGGTGGTGTGCGACGTGTTGCGGGCGTGCACCGTTCCCGACGAGTCGGTGATCCACCATGACTGGGTGCACCCGTCCGTGGTGTTCCGCCCGCACCGGGTCATCCGTGTCGACGACGTGGCGAACTGGGAGACCTCCCTTTTTCCCAACGGCGACTACTCGATCTTCGTGGCGTGCGACCTCGCGTTCGGTGTCCTCGGCCACCCCTGGGAGCAGAGCCTGTGTTTCTTCGGCGCACCCGCTGTCGAGGCTGTTACTGAGGTCAACACCGGCCGGCTCACCACGCTGCTGCGCCGGGACGGTCAGCCGACGTCGATACCGTGACTGGGTGCGCAGGACGCTGTTGGTCACCAACGACTTTCCGCCGCGGGCTGGCGGCATCCAGTCCTATCTGCACGCGCTCGCCGGCCAGTTGTGCGCGGATCTGGTGGTGTATGCGCCATCCTGGCCCGGACACCGTACTTTCGACCCCACACAGCCGTTTCCGGTGGTACGGCACCCCGGCCGGCTGATCCTGCCGACCCCGCGCGTGCGCCGCCGGGTTGCCGACGTCGCCCGTGCCGAGCACTGCGAGGCGGTCTGGTTCGGCGCCGCCGCCCCGCTGGCGTTGCTCGCGTCGCGCCTTGCCGCCTCCCGGTTCGTGGCGAGCACGCACGGACACGAGGTCGGGTGGTCCATGACACCGGGCGCCCGCCAGGCGATGCGGCGCATCGGCGCCACGACCGACGTGCTGACCTTCGTGAGCAGGTTCACCCGGTCAAGGATCTCCGCGGCCCTCGGGCCGCATGCCGTGCTCGAACATCTGCCAGCAGGCGTGGACACCCGGCGGTTCCGGCCTGATCCGGCGTCTCGGGAAGAGGTGCGCCGTCGTTACGGGCTGTCCGACCGACCGGTCCTGCTCTGCGTGTCGCGTCTTGTCCGCCGCAAGGGGCAGCATGAGCTGGTGCGGGCACTGCCGGCGATCCGTGCGCGGGTTCCCGGCGCCACGCTGCTCCTCGTCGGCGACGGGCCCGAGCGGACGAGACTACGCAGATCGGCCGGGGACGGCGTGGTGTTCACCGGTGCCGTGCCGACCAAGGAGCTTCCGGCCTTCTACGCGGCGGGCGATGTGTTCGCTATGCCGTGCCGCACCCGGGGGTGTGGTCTGGACGTCGAGGGCCTCGGCATGGTCTGCCTTGAGGCAGCGGCAAGCGGGCTACCCGTCCTCACCGGTCGGTCCGGTGGCGCGCCGGAGACGGTGCGGGACGGGGTGACCGGCCACGTCGTGGGAGCCGATCTCGCCGAGGTGGCCGCGGCGCTGCTCGCGGATCCGGCAACGGCGAAGCGGATGGGCGCCGCCGGCCGGGAGTGGATGCGCACGTCCTGGCGATGGGAGGACAGCGCGGCCAGGCTGGCGGATCTGATCGGCGACTAAGGCGCCAGACGTGGGTCCTCGCCGCGGTGTCGCGGACTCCGTCCGAGCACTGCGGTCGTCCATGCGGTGCCGCACAAGACGATTCGTGCGGCATTGAGCCGGTACCAGGTGCGCAGCAACGCCTCCTGCCTACCAGGAGTGAGCGGATGGCCAGCCACGAACAGAGGAACGTTGAGCGCGCGAACGACATAGGCCGTTGCAGAGCAGGAGGCTCGTCGCGGTGACAGCGATCCACCGCTGACCACGTTGTCCACGGGCGGTGACGAGCGCGGTCAGTGTCGCGGCCACGGTGACCGGTTCAACAGGGGCGAAGTAACGCAGTGGACTGCCTGGGCTCCGCAGTGAGGGCAGTTTTCTGTCGACCGCGTCGGCTTGCGGATCGCCGGCGAAACGGTGCGGTATCTTGCCGACGGCTTCGTAGAGGTGGCCGAAGAACTCATGGGCGATTCCCGCTCGCGCAACGGCAAGACAGATGTCGGTGACACGTCGTCTTCGTGTCAGATGGGCAGTAACCATGGTGTATCCCTCATTCCTGGTCTGTCAGAAGGCGTTCCAGTTGCCTGAGTGCCGTGGCGGCGGTGTCGGGATTGAACGTGGCCCCCTTGATCGACGCGATGATCAGCTCGGCGCCGGCGGCCGCGTCGTAGGCTCGGTGCCAGGCCCCGTCGCTCAGCTGCGCCGTGATGAAGGCGCGCCAGTCCTGATCACCGCGGTCGATGATCGCGCGGATCGCCGGATCGCGGGCGGCCCGCAGATTCAGCTCACACAGCACGACGAACAGCTCGGGCCGCTCCCGCATAGTGTGTGCCATCAACCGCAGGTGGCGCCGGATCCGGTCTGCGGGACTCCGACCGGACCGCAGCGTCGGCCACAGCTGTGCGGTGGTGTATTCGACAACGCTGGCGATGAGGTCTTCCTTGGTGGGGAAGTAGTGGTGCAGCGACGAATGGTCGAGGCCCGCGGCGACCGCGACCGCTCGCAGCCGCAGGCCCTCCAAGCCCCTCTGTGCGATCTGGTCGAAAGCCGCCTGCACGAGTGCACGACGCCGGTCCACCTTGGCCGCCGTGCTCGGTGGACGCGTCATGGGCATGGTCACCTCGTCGGCCTCGATTCAACCAACCACTTGGTTGAAAGGTAGCATGAGGCGAGCCGCGCCGCCCGCGGACGAGGTGTGACCGGGTACTACGCGTAGATCGAGGCGATCGCGTCGGCGTGGGTCTTGGCCACGACATTGCGCCGTACCTTCATGCTTGGCGTCATCTCGCCGCCGGCTTCGGTGAAGTCCACCGGCAGGATGCGGAACTCGCGGATCGACTCCGCCTTGGACACCGCCTTGTTCGCCTCGTCGACCGCGGCCTTGATCTCCGCGTTGAGATCGGGGTCGCCGAGCATGTCCGCGAGCACGGAGTCCTTCGGTTTGCCGTTGGCGGCACACCATGTCGGGAAGAACTCCGGATCGATGGTGATCAGCACGCCGATGAACGGCATCTTGTCTCCGACCACCATGCACTGGCTGATCAGCGGATGCGCCCGCAGCCGGTCCTCGAGCACGGTCGGCGCGACGTTCTTGCCGCCCGCGGTGACGATGATCTCCTTTTTTCTCCCGGTGATGCGCAGGAATCCCTCGTCGTCGAGCGCACCGAGATCACCGGTGTGGAACCAGCTGTCCCGCAGCGCGTCGGCGGTGGCCTCAGGGTTGGCCCAGTAGCCGCTGAACACCATGTCGCCCTTGAGGAGGATTTCGCCGTCGTCGGCGATGCGTACCGCCGCGCCGGCCACCGGACGGCCGACCGTGCCGATCTTGGCCGCCGTGCTGACGTTCACACAGATCGCCGCCGAGGACTCGGTGAGCCCGTACCCCTCGAGCACCGGGATTCCGATGCCACGGAAGAAGTGCGCGAGCCGCTCGCCGAGCGGGGCGCCGCCGGAGACGGCGGCATGGCAGCGCCCGCCGAGAGTCGCCCGCAGTTTGCTGTAGACCAGACGGTCGAAGAGGGCATGCTTGACGCGCAGACCGAGGTTGATGCCGCTGCCGTCGAGCGCTTTGCTGTAGGCCACCGCGGTCTGCTCGGCGGCGTCGAAGACCCTGCCTTTGCCCGCGGCGTGTGCCTTCTGCTTGGCGGTGTTGTAGATCTTCTCGAACACCCTGGGCACGGCGAGCACGAAGTCCGGCCGGAAGGTGCCCAGATCTGCCACGAGGTTGCGGACGTCCGGGGTGTGCCCGAGCGTGCACCTCGCGTAGACCGCGCTCAGTGCGACGGCCCTTGCGAGCACGTGCGCCATGGGCAGGAACATCAGCATGGCGTTACCGGGGGTCATTAGTTCGGGGAAGGCCGCCTTCGAGGCGCGCGCCTCGGCGATCAGGTTGTGGTGGGTCAGTTGGCACCCCTTCGGCCGGCCCGTCGTACCCGAGGTGTAGATCAATGTCGCGGCGTCCGAGGCCAGCACGGCCTTGCGTGCCGCGGACAGGGTCTCGTCGGACACCTCGGCGCCGAGCTCGGTGAGCTCGTCGACGGCGGTGGCGTTCTCACCGCGTTCCAGCTGCCAGACGTGGCGCAGTTCCGCCAGCCTGTCCAGCAGACCGGTCACGGTCGCCCGGTGCACGGCTGTCTCGACAACCACCGCGCGCGCTCCGGAGTCCGCCAGGATCCACTCCACCTGCTCCGCCGAGGACGTCTCGTAGACCGGCACGCAGACAAGGCCCGCGGCCCAGATGGCGAAGTCCACCAGGGACCACTCGTAGCGGGTCTTGGACATCAGGGCGACCCGGTCGCCCCGCTCGAGGCCGGCGGCCAGGAAGCCCTTGGCTACGGCGGTCACCTCGGCGGCGAACTCCCTGGCGGTCACGTCGACCCACGTTCCGCCGACGCGCCGGCGGAAGCTCACCGCGGTGCTGAACCGTTCGGCGTTGGCCCACACCATGTCGGTGAGGTTCTCGTCCTCGGCAACAGCGGCGATGGCGGGAACGCTGAACTCGCGCACGTCGACCTCCGGAATGTCGTGACGTCACCGGGGAGACAACCTAGTGTGTGGACACTGCCACGCCTAGCCTAACCGCCGCTCGAGTCCCCATCGTGGCAGGCTGACGGGCGTGCCAGCCGTTGACGTCGTCGACGAGACCTTCCTCGCCGTGCCGCCGAGCATGGTCGCCGCGGTGTTCGCCGATCCCGTGAACTGGCCGCGGTTCTGGCCCGACCTGCGGTTGTCGCTCTACGCCGACCGCGGTGCGGAGGGTCTGCGGTGGACGGTGCGAGGCGGTCTTGTCGGCACCATGGAGGTGTGGCTGGAGCCGGTGCTCGACGGCACGCTGGTGCACTACTTCCTGCGCGCCGATCCGGTCGAACCGTTCCGGCGGCCGAGGGACCGGGTGGCCGCGGTGCGCCGACGACACCTCGCGGCCAAAGCGATCGCGTTCGGCCTCAAGTCGTCTCTCGAGCGGGGTCGGGAACCCGGGTTGCCGCCGGAGGAGGGGCCCGCGGCACCGTAGGGTGGAGCCGTGCGTGTCCATGTCGTCTCCGACGTCCACGGCAACGCCGAGGCGCTGGCCAGGGCCGGTGAGGGCGCCGACGCCCTTTTCGTGCTTGGGGACCTGCTGAACTTCGTGGACTACCACGATCACGCCGGCGGCATCATGGGAGCCGTCTTCGGGCCGGACAAGGTGGCCAGGTACGCCGAGTTCCGTAGGGGCCAGCGGACCAGGGAGGCGGTGGCCTACGTCCGCTCGCTGTGGGCGGGGCTCAACGGCGACGGGACCGTTGTCAGGCAGGCCGTCCGCGACCAGTACGAGCGACTGTTCGCCGCGATGACCGCACCGACCTACGCCACACCGGGCAACGTCGACGATCCGACGCTGTGGCCGGAGTTCGCCGGCGCGGGCGTGCACGTCCTCGATGGGCAGAGCACCGAGATCGGCGGGCTGCGTGTCGGCTTCGTCGGTGGCGCCCTGCTGCCGGACGGGGTGCGGCGCAAGGACAACGGGGTGTGGCATCCCTACCTGCGTTTCGAGTCGGAGTTCGTCGCTGCGGTCGCCGCACTCGGGAAGGTCGACGTGGTGTGCACCCACGTTCCGCCGGCGGTGCCCGACCTGACCTACGACGTGGTCGCACGGCGTGCCGAACTGGGCTCGACCACCCTGCTCACCATGATCCGGGACACCGTGCCCCGCTGGTCGCTGTTCGGCCATGTGCACCAGCCGCTGGCCCGCAGGGTGCGGGTCGGCAGGACCGAGTGCGTCAACGTCGGACATTTTCAACGTTCCGGGACGCCGTACGTGCTGCGCTTCTAGGAACAGGTAGCCTGCCGAATATGGCCGACGAGTCAACCCAGTCCATCGTGATCAATGCCGAGCCGGCGCGGATCATGGCCGTGATCGCGGATTTCGCCGCGTATCCATCGTGGGCGAACGGGGTGAAGTCGGCCGAGGTCCTGTCCACCGACGGCGACGGCCGTGCCGAGCAGGTTCGCTTCCTGCTCGACCAGGGGCCTATCAAGGACGAGTACACGCTCGCGTACCGGTGGGCGGCCGACGGGATGTCGGTGTCCTGGGACTTGGTCAAGGGACAGATGCAGAAGTCGCAGCGGGGCAGTTACCAGCTCGTGGCCGGCTCGGACGGTACGAAGGTGACCTACACCCTCGCCGTGCAGCTCGCCATTCCGATGATCGGGCTGATCAGACGCAAGGCCGAGAAGATGGTCATGGACACCGCGCTCAAGGAGCTCAAACGCCAGGTGGAAGGTGCGAGCTGAGCGGCAACGGCGGCATGCGGGTTCTGCTGTTCACCGGCAAGGGCGGTGTCGGCAAGACGACGCTGGCCGCGGCGACCGCCGCCGCGCTCGCCGCGAGGGGGCGCAAGGCGCTGGTCGTGTCGACCGACCCCGCTCATTCGCTTGCCGACGCTCTCGGGCATGAACTCGGCGATCGTCCGTCTGAAGTGGACGGAGGACTGTACGGCGTCCAGATCGATCCGAGGGGACTGGTCGACGAGGCCTGGCACGAGTTGCGCCGCCACCTGCACACCATGCTCGCCGGCGCCGGCATTGACGAACTCGAGGCCGAGGAGCTGACCGTGCTCCCCGGAGTCGAGGAACTGCTGACGCTGGCCGAAGTGCACCGGCTCGCCGGGCCGGATGCCGTTACAGGGCCATGGAACACCGTGATCGTCGATTGTGGACCAACCGCGGAAACGCTGCGGCTGCTGGCTCTGCCCGAGGCCGTCGGCCGCTACCTCGAGCGGCTTTTCCCCGCCCACCGACGTGCCGTGGCCGGGCTGCTCGCGACCATGGCGGGCAGTTCAGCTCCGACGCACTGGGATGCCGCGGCCGAGGCGATCGGCCGGCTCGCCGACCATCTGCGGGCCGTTCACACATTGCTGACCGACCAGGACCGGACCAGCGTTCGACTCGTGCTCACGCCGGAAAGGGTCGTCGTCGCCGA
The DNA here is from genome assembly GCA_019239965.1 of Kutzneria sp. Classification (GTDB taxonomy): domain Bacteria; phylum Actinomycetota; class Actinomycetes; order Mycobacteriales; family Pseudonocardiaceae; genus Kutzneria. Next base: position 27,876 of record JAFAZC010000161.1, read on the forward strand.
GACCCGACGTACGCTGACAGCTCTTGCGCTGCAAGGGATCCATGTGGACACCCTGATCGCCAACCGGTTGCTGCCCGATCCGGCCGCGAGCACCGGCCCGGCCGCGGACTGGCTCGCCGCACGGCGGGCCGAACAGCTCGCCGTGCTCGACGAACTCCGTGCGACCAGCGTGCCGGCTGTGCGTACGGTCGGGCACCGGGGCAGCGAACCTGTCGGTGTCCCAGCGCTGGTTGACCTTGCCGGGGAGTTGTACCCGGAGGCCGACCCGCTGCCCGGGCCGACGCCGCCCGGTGGACGACTGCTGTCGGTACGCAGTGAAGGACAGGGCGCTGACCTGCGGTATCGTCTGCGGATCGCGGTTCCGCTCACCGAGCACAGTGAACTGGACCTGGCCCGGGTCGACGACGAGCTGTCGGTCACCGTCGACGGCCGCCGGCGGATGATCGCGCTGCCCTCGGCACTGCGGCGCTGCGAGGTCGACGATGCCCGGGTGGACGACGGGGGCCTGGTCGTGTGGTTCCACCCCGACCCCCGACTGTGGATGCGGTGATGGGCGTGAGTGACACTGATCAGGATTCGACCCTGGGCCAGGATTCGAGCAGAACGGTCACCGAGGAGCTCCGCCTGTTGCTCGAGGCGGTGGCCGAACGGGCAGAGCCCTGGTTGCAGCGGCTTGGCACCGGCAAGGACGGCACCGAGCACGTCGAGGGGTCCTGCGACTGGTGCCCGGTGTGCGCGGTTGCCGCCGTCCTGCGCGGTGAGCGCTCCGAGCTGGCCGCCAAGGCCGCGGAGCACGCCGCTGGCCTGCTCGCGGTGCTGCGGATGGCCATGCGGCAGCCCCCCGATGCTCCGCCCGCCGACACCCCGGCCCCGTCGGGGGAGCGGACGGCACGGGCCGGTGAGGAGTCGGACAGTGCGCGGCCGCCGCGGGTCCGGAAGATCGCGGTCCACCGCGGGGCCGGGGGACAGCCACGGTGCTGACCGTCGGCGTTGACGTCGGCGGCACGAGTGTTCGGGCTGGAGTGGTGGATGCCGGCGGCGCCGTCCTCGACACCACCCGGTCGCCGACGCCCGAAGGCGGCGCTCCCCTCGAGAAGGCCGTTGTCGCGGCCGTCACCGAGCTGACCGCCCGCCACCCGGTGGCCGCCGTCGGTCTCGCGGTGGCCGGGTTCGTGACGGAGAACCGGCTCGGCGTGCGGTTCGCCCCCCACCTCGCCTGGCGCGACACTCCCGTCGCCGAGGAGATGACCGGACAGTTGGGACTTCCGGTCGTGCTCGAGCACGACACCAATGCGGCCGCCCTCGCCGAGTACCGGTTCGGCGCGGCCCGAGGTGCCAAGGTGGCGGTGCTGGTCGCCTTGGGCACCGGCATCGGCGGTGCCCTGCTGGTGGATGGGCAGGCGTTCCGCGGGGCGTACGGCGTCGCCCCCGAGCTTGGCCACCTGCGGCTGGTTCCCGGTGGACGGGCGTGCCCGTGCGGTAAGCGGGGCTGCTGGGAGCGGTACTGCAGCGGGACGGCACTGGGCGCCACGGCCGTCGAATTGATGGCGACCTATCCGGCCATGGCGACGGTGCTCGACGGCGCGAGCGTGACTGGCCGCCGCGTTGCCGCGGCGGCCCGGGAAGGCGATCCGGTGGCGCGGCGGGCAATGGCCGAGCTGGCCGTCTGGTTGGGCGAGGGCTTCGCGCTCGTCGCCGACGTGTACGACCCGGAAGTCATCGTGGTCGGGGGCGGGGTGTCGGAGTCGGCGCCGTTGTTTCTCGACGAGGCGAGGCAGCACTATGCCGCCGTGGTGACCGGCGCCGGCCACCGGCCGCTGGCCCGTGTCCGCACCGCCCAGCTGGGCGCCGACGCCGGCATCGTCGGCGCCGCGACGCTCGCCAGGGACCTGATCACCGATCCCGGCCGCCCCGGTATCCGACGCCCGCGGTAACGCCGCACCGCCACGGTTTCGGGTCGCGCTAGTGACCAGGGCGCTGTTGCGCACGTCGTTTCACCAGTTGCTGTCAACAGGTATCGGTGGCTTGCGGCCGACGGGGATCCCTACAGGTGCCGCTACCCTGAAGAGCACTCGGCGAAGAAGGTGTTCCTGTGGACGTCACCGACCCGCGGGATGTGGTCGATGTCCGGGAAACGGTTGTTGGCAACGTGGATGACGTTCTGCGTCGATGAGCTTGACCACGCGGTCACTCCGGGTCAGCGAGCCGACCCAGCTCTCAAAGCTGGGCACCGTCGTCGCCGTCGTGTTCGGACGGCGGCCCGTGCCGCATCCGCAGCAGTAGCCAGCCTGCCCCACTGACCAGGGCGATCAGGGCCAGGGGACTGGCGGCCGGGGTGCCCAACCCGACCGCGTTGGGGATGAGCAGCAGGACGGCGCCGATCAATAGCAGTCCGACCGCCACGACGGTCATCGGGTGCGGCCGGGGGAACGGCGGCGGATCGGGAGGGACGTAGTGCTCCTCTGAATCCGCCGCCCACTGCTCGCCGGTGTCCCCTTCGCGTGACTCGGCCTCGCGTCCCCACCGGTCGTCGGGCTCCGGCGTGTCCTCAGGCCACTGGGTGGCGACCCCATCCCGCTGCAGGCCGGCGACGATCTCCGCGAACGCCGCGTCGACGTTCTCCGGTCCGTCGGGGTTGCCCGCTGGTCCAGTCACCCGGCCTCCGCTCGACGGCTCGACCGGCGAGCCGTGTGGTCACCTCAATTCTCCCACGCGGCGCGTTGTTCGCGTGGTTCGCACGGCCGGCTTCTCGCCGTCGCCGGCTCGGTGCCGTGGCGATCATTGTGCGAGGCGGCTACCGGTCCGTACGCTGACCGGTTGATGCCCGCGGGCCACCGTCCGCGGGCCGCCTGACGCCCACCGGCTGCCCGGCGCGGAAGCCAACGGAAGGAGGTGCTCGCCGCGGTGCTGTACTGGGTAATGAAGTACGCCCTGCTCGGGCCGCTTTTGCGGGTGTTCTTCCGGCCGAAGATCGAGGGGCTCGAGAACGTGCCCGCCGAGGGTGGCGCGATCCTGGCCAGCAACCACCTGGCTGTCTCCGACTCCTTCTTCCTGCCCCTGATGGTTCCCCGGCGCATTACCTTCCCCGCCAAGCGCGAGTACTTCACGGGCACCGGGGTGCGGGGCAGGCTCAAGAAGTGGTTCTTCAGCGGAGTCGGCCAGGTGCCCATCGACCGGTCGAGCGCCTCGGCCGCCCAGGCGGCCCTGGACACCTGCGTGCGGCTGCTCAAGGAAGGGCACCTCGTCGGCATCTATCCCGAGGGCACCCGCTCGCCGGACGGCCGGCTGTACAAGGGCAAGACCGGCATGGCCAGGATGGCACTGGAGGCCGGGGTTCCCGTCCTGCCGGTGGCGATGTTCGGCACGGACAAGGCCAACCCGATCGGCTCACGGATGTGGCGGCCGTACCCGATTCGTATCAAGATCGGCAAGCCGTTGGAGTTCTCCCGATACGAGGGTCTCGACGGCGACCGTTTCGTGGAACGTTCCATCACCGATGAGATCATGTACGCGCTGATGGAGCTGTCGGGCCAGGAGTACGTCGACGTCTACGCGGCGAAGCTGAAGGAGACGGCCGCCTCGCGCGTCGCGGCGTGACGGCCGGGTCAGAGCCTGACCGGATAGACCGGTTCGGGAATCTCCGGCTTGATGCGGTGCTCGACGAAGATGCCGTGCCACAGCATGAAGACCAGCAGTGCCCAGAGCTGACGGCTGCGGTCGAACCCGCCGGCCCGGTGCTCCTCGAGCAGGGCGAGCACGGCTGTCTTGTCGAGCAGGTCGTCGGTCTTGGAGTCGGAGACGATCCCCCGTGACCAGTCGTACATCTCATTGCGCAGCCACAGTCGGATCGGCACGGGGAAGCCGAGCTTGTGTCGATTCAGCACGTGCGCGGGAATGATCTTGGCCAGTGCCTTGCGCAGCGCGTACTTGGTCGTGCCGCCGGCGAGTTTCTGGTCAAGCGGAATACTCGCGGCGACCTTGAACACCTCGACGTCGAGGAACGGCACACGCAACTCGAGTGAGTTCGCCATGGTCACTTTGTCCGCCTTGACCAGGATGTCGCCACGCAACCAGGTGTAGAGGTCCACGTGCTGCATCCGGGCCACCGGATCCCAGCCGCGTGAGACTCGGTACCAGGGTGCGGTGACGTCGCTGAAGCCGACGCCGTCGGCGTAGGTCTTCAGCACCGCGCGCAGCTGCCCGTCACGGAAGTTTCGGGCGTTGCCGTAGTAGCGTTCCTCGAGTGTCAGGGCACCGCGCCGCAGCAGGTCCTTGCCGCGGACCCCTTCGGGGATCTTCGTGGACACCGTTCCGAGCAGCCTGCGCACACCACCGGGGATTTTCTCGAACGGCGCGAGCGAGAGAGGCTCGCGGTAGATCGTGTAGCCGCCGAACAGTTCGTCGGCGCCCTCCCCGGACAACACGGCCTTGACGTGTTTACGTGCTTCCCGCGCGATGAACCACAGTGGCACCAGTGCCGGGTCGGCCACGGGATCGTCGAGGTACCAGACGATCAGTGGCAGCGCCTCCATCATCTCCTCGGCCGAGACGGTGCGCACGATGTGCCGCACGCCGATGGCCGCCGCCGTCTCGGCCGCCACGTCCACTTCGGAGTAGCCCTCGCGTTCGAAACCGGTGGTGAAGGCGATCAGGTTCGGGTTGTGCCGCTTGGCGAGGGTGGCCGTTGCCGTGGAGTCGATACCGCCGGAGAGAAAGGCGCCGACGGTGACGTCCGGGTCGGAGATCATGTGCTTGGACACCGAATCGCACAGGACGTCGGCGATGCGCTCGTACAGCGCCTCGGCCTCGGTCCCACCCCGGACCGGTCTGGCGGGGAACGTCGGGTGGAAGTACCGGGCGAACTCGACCTGACCGCCAGGAGTCACTCGGAACGACGTGCCCGACTCGACTCGCCGGATCCCGGTGTGCAACGACTCGGGTTCCGGCACGTACTGCAGCACCAGGTAGTGCTGAAGCGCCGTGCGGTCGAGGTCCTCGGACACGCCGAGCAGACCGGAGAGTTCCAGCAGGCTCTTCTTCTCGCTGGAGAAAGCCACGCCACCCGGCCCGGACGCGTAGAACAACGGCTTGATCCCGAACGGGTCGCGCGCGCCGAAGACGACCTTCTCCTGCGCGTCCCAGATCATGAAGGCGAACATGCCGCGCAGTTTCGTCATCGCGTCCGCGCCGAAGTGGTGGTACGCGGCGACGACGACCTCACCATCGCCTTCGGTGGCGAAGCTGGTGCCGAACCGCGCGGCAAGCTCGGTACGCAGCTCGCGGTAGTTGTAGAGCTCGCCGTTGAAGTTCAACGTGTAGCGCGCGGGCGCCTCGGGTGGTCCCCATACCAGCGGCTGGTGGGAGTGCTCGAGGTCGATGAACCCGAGGCGGTTGAAGCCGTAGACGACCTCGGCGTCGGCCCACGTGTCGGTCTCGTCGGGGCCCCGGTGACGCTGGCAGCGCAGCGCGGCCGCGACGGCACCACGAGCGGCCGCCGCCTGGTCCTCAGTGGCACAGATCAGTCCAAGCAGGCCGCACACGTGGTACTCACACACCTCAGGTCGTCACCAGTCCGGGAGACGCCAGTATGCAGGACCCGGTCGGTGGCCGGACGCTCAGCCGTGCTCGGGCCCCAGCAGGTCGGCGTCCACACGTGCGGCCCGCCGCATCAACGGGTCCCGGGTGATCCAGAGCGGCACCGTGTCGTAGTAGACGACCTCTTCGGTGATCAGTCCGTCGTGGATCACCATCCGGTCCACGCCGCTCCAGACCAGTGGCGTGCCGCTGATCGTGGCGCGGCAGGTCCACTCGAGGTAGACGATGTCGTCCCGGGAGGCCCACCGCAGCAGTTCCCAGGTGATGTCGGGAAGCCGCCGCAGGATGTCGTCGTTGTAGGCGGGGAGCTGGCTTCCTGGTATGGGGCGGCTGAGATCAGGGTGGTGCAGGGTCCCGTCCGGCGCCCACATCCGGCCGAGCGCGGCGCTGTCGTTGGAGCGCCGCACCTGTTCGTAGGCGGCGATCCATGCCGCGGTGTCCTTCTCACTATGCATGGGGCCATCGTTATGCCCGTCCGGGCCGGGTTCTGGCGCTATTACGACATCATCGGCGTCCCGGACGAGGTTTCCTCCCGGCCGCGGTCACGATCAGAGCCGTGGTTAGCGTGGCGCGGGAAGCTCTTTGGCGACATGGGCCACACCGTCCATGAGCGCGACATCTGGATGACCAGTGCCGGCCGTGGCCTCGGCTATCACGACCAATGAGCCCTCTTGGCGGGAATCATAGTGTTGTCCAGGAAACCTTATGCCGATCAAGCCCGCCACCTCGTCGGGCAGCGCGAGCACACTCCCGGTGCCGTACGTGTCATCGAGGCGCTTCAACCGGTCCGCGTTGTCGTCGTCATACATCTCGAGCCATGCGATTGACAGAACGATGATGTCGCCGTGAGTATCCACGAATGGCACCAGCCAACGTTTCAGTGAGCGACAAGGGGTGCGGATGAAGAACTGTCGAACCTGGCCAGAAGAGTTGACGACGCAGTCCAGGTCGGCCCTTGTTGCTTTCTTCAGCTCCTTGAGTCCTAGCCGTACCCAGGACTCTTCGTCCTTGCCTTGGCGTGCGGTCCGCTTGGCGTTTTCGACCTTGTCTGAAATGGTCTTCTGGACAACGGATTCGGCGGCCTCGCCGACCGGTGATGCACTCGTGAAACCGCCTCCGGCGGCTGCCAGCCCGGCCAGCGCGACCGCGGCCACGGCGGCACCTCCACCTCCACCTTTCTTGCTTCCCCTGTTATTGATTGGGTGAACGACACCGTTCTTGTCAGTGAAGAAGCCGTCAGGCACCTGATACCCCCGTTTCCGCGGCGATCGTCAGGAATCGTCTACCGGATGGCACCTCGACGGGAGGAGTACGGTGTATAACCGCCTGATCGGAGCAGGCGGACCCTCGCCGGTACGGCAGCCGCACCTTGTGGTCTTTGTTGTGTAGCGGGTTGAGGTGGCTGGGTCACTCGCCGACTTCGCCATCAGCGAGCTCTCGCAGGAGGTCGAGGTGGCCGACGTGTCGGGCGGTTTCCTGGGTGACGTGCGCGAGAAGCCAACGAATTGTGCGTTTGCCGTCCGCCGCCAGGTCCTCCGCGCTCTTGCCGGCGAGCGCATCGGCGGAGCGGTCCCACTCCGCCTCATAGGTTGCGATGACGGCCTGGGGCGAGTCCGTGTCGGACAGGTCCCATGATGGGTCTGGGCTGCCCTGCCACAGCGATGGCAGGGCAGCTCCGGCGCCGACGTTCGATATCCAGTGCCGCTCCACGGCGGTGAGGTGCTTGATCACGCCGAGCGCGGTCATTCTGGGCGAGGTGGCGATCGGTGCCGCGGTGGCGAGTGCGTGCCTGAGCCCGTCGACCTTGGTGACGGCGGTGCGCCGCAGGAACTGGAGAAACTCCCGGTAGAGCCGCAGTTCATCGGTCGCGCGTTCGTCTGGCCAGCGCCGATGATGCGTCGTCACGCGGTGCTCCTCTGGTGTGCCACATGGTTGTACTCACCGTCGTGGGTGTGAGCAACGACAGTGACCACCGTAGGACCACCGTCAAGGCTGTGCTGGACCTTGCGGAGGACGCGGTAGCCGCGTCCTGGACTGTAGTTGATGACTGGGCCGCTTTCCGGTGGCACCGTGGCGACTGGCTATGCGGCCGCCTGACCGTGCAAGGCCGAGGCTCTGGCCCGACGTGGTGTGGCCCGGCGTGCTCCGAATCCGGACAGCACCGCCTCCAGGACTGGCAAGGCGCGGCCGACGGCGCCGGAGCGGATCGCCCAGTCCCACAGCGGCTCGAACTTCTTCCATCCAGCGGTGTACGCCAGGTGGCGTGCTTTCTCCCGCACCGTCGGCTTGGTGCCCGCGCCGCGCAGTATCGAGCCCCAGCGGTAGAACTCCTGGTACGCCCACCAGTACCCACGCTCCAACTCGTCGGTACTCATTCGCAGCGGTGTGAACACGGCGTGGCGGGTGTCGTAGCGCGCCCAGTCCGAGTGCAGCAGGCGGTTCGCCTTGGCCATCCGCTGATAGAGGCGAGTGCTCGGATAGGGCGTCATCACATGGAACGTGGCCGTCTCCACGCCGTTAGCCAGCGCCCACTCGACCGTGCGGGCGAAGACGTCCGGTCCGTCGGAGTCCATGCCGAACACGAAGCTGGCGTTGACCATGACGCCGTGTTCGTGCAGGCGGCGGATCGCGGCGGTGTAGTCCTGGTTGATGTTCTGCCACTTGCGCTGCGCGGCGAGATTGGTCGCGTTTATGGTCTCGAACCCCACGAAGAGCGAGCGAAGACCGGACGCGACAGCCTTGTCCAGCAGGCCAGGCCTGAGGACGCTGTACACCGTGCCAGCGGCCTGCCACAGGCGTCCCATGCCGGCCATGCCGTCGAAGAGCGCGGTCGCGAACCGGGTGTTGCCGAAGAGATGGTCATCGAGGAAGTACAGGTGCCGACCCGGTAACCGGGCGATCTCCGACAGCGCGGCGTCCACGGTCTGGGTGTAGAAGGACTTCCCACCGCGGAAGAACGCCTCCTTGTAGCAGAAGTCGCACACGTGCGGACAGCCGCGGGAGACCACAAGGGAGTTCGGCACCAGATAGCGGTTTCGCTCGATCAGCTCTCGTCGTACCGGCGGCAGCCCGGCCAGCGTCCGTTCGGTCGAGTGGTAGCGCGCGGCGGGGCGACCTGCCCGGAAGTCGGCGAGGAATCGTGGCCAGGTGTCCTCACCCGGGCCCGTGAATATCGTGTCGGCGTGCGCCGCGGCCTCCTCGGGCAGGGCGGTCACGTGCAGTCCGCCGAGGACGACATGGCACCCGCGGGCGCGGTACCGGTCGGCGAGCTCGTAGGAGTGGTACGCCGAGGTGATGTAGACCTGGATGACCACCAGGTCAGGCACGTCCTCGTAACTGTCGCTCTGGACGTGCTCATCCACGATCCTCACGTCGTCGGTCTCGTCGAGGTAGCCGGCCAGTGTGGCAAGTCCGAGCGGTGGGAACAGGGAGTATTTGATCGGCCGGAACAGGGGACTCGTTGCCTCGGTTAGCGCGGGCAGGATCATCGTGGCACGCATGCGGTCTCCCCTCTCCTGGGTCCCGCCTTGGACGGCACGGGCACCGCGCGGGTTCCGTTTCCCCGCCGCTGGCTATGCTGCCGCCTGACCGCGCAAGACCTGACCTGTCAACGAGACCTGGTCGACTCTGCGGTAGGTTGGGTCGAACGACCAGGTCAGAGGCTGTGGGTATGAGGTTCTTCTACGACTGCGAGTTCATCGAGGACGGTCTGACCATCGACCTGGTGTCGATCGGCGTCGTCGACGAGGAGGGCCGCGAGTTCTACGCCGTGTCCACCGAGTTCGACCCCGAGCGGGCCGGGCCGTGGGTCCGGGAGAATGTGCTGCCCAAACTGCCCTCGCCGGCTGATCCCGCGTGGCGGAACCGGGCACGCATCCGTGACGAGCTGATGAAATTCCTCTGCCCCAACGGGGAAAGCGCGGAACTGTGGGCGTGGTTCTCCGCCTACGACCATGTCGCGCTCGCCCAACTGTGGGGGCCGATGCCGGCGCTGCCGAGGGCACTGCCCCGATTCACCAGGGACCTGCGTCAGCGCTGGGAGGACCTCGGCCGTCCGAAGCTTCCCCGCCCGCCCGCGGACGCGCACGACGCGCTCGCGGACGCACGGCACAACCTGGCGCGATGGAAGGTGATGGAGCTGGAACGGCTGCGTCGGG
>JAFAZC010000194.1 GCA_019239965.1 Kutzneria sp.
GGTATGCCACCAACGAATGCCGTAGAGGTCCGTCGGCTGCGCGATGGGGTGTTGTCCTCCGACAGCGGGTTGCTCACGTTGGGGTTGGCAGCGCGTGGCCCCGACGTGGCCTCCCGGGAGGTCGTCGAGTCGGACTGGGCGCTGGCGAGGGAACTCGGCATCAGGATCAGTGCCCATGTCGGGCAAGGGATCTTCCCCGGCCGTCCCGCTGTGCTCCCCCTGTACGAAGCCGGCCTGCTTGGTGAGGACCTCCACTTCGCACACTGCAACCTGCTCACCGACCAGGAGATGCGCCTGATGGCAGACACCGGAGTGACGGCAACTGTCACACCGGAGGATGAGTGCAACATGGGGCACGGCTTTCCGCCGATCCTGCGGTTGCTCAAGGCCGGTGTCCGGCCGAACATCGGCGTCGACACCTGCATCGCGGTAGGTGGTGACCAGTTCACCGCGATGCGTTTCGCGCTGGGTGTGCCGCGGGCGCAAGCCAACGCACGTCACCTCGATGCGAACGACAATCCGTGGGAGCTCGAGCTGAGCACCCGCGACGTTCTCGGCATGGCGACCATCGAAGGCGCCCGTGCGCTCGGTCAAGCAGATCGGTTCGGCAGTGTGGCTCCGGGTAAGCAGGCCGATCTGGTCGTGATCAACGCTATGGACGTGTCGATGACTCCCCTGATCGACCCGGTTGCCGCCGTGGTGCACCATGCCGGTCGGAGCACGGTTCGCGACGTGTTCGTGGCAGGCCAACGGGTCAAGCGGGATGGTCGGTTGTGCGGAGTGGATCCTGCCGATCTCCACTGTCGGGTCACCGCATCCGCGTCGGCGATCCTGGAACGTTGCGGTCTACACGCCGGCTGGAAGCCCGAAGCCGGCAGACAAACCTTCCCGAGTCAACACATGACGCCACCACCGCCGGCTGCACAACCGTGATCGTTGGGCAGGCAGGTTGCCCATCGACAGCATTAGCCGTACGGTAGGACACAGCGGTTAACAAGCCAGCCGTAGCAGACAGTAGTTGGATAGTTCGCCTGTCCGTGACACCGTCGACAGTTGGGTCTGCGCGTCCCCGTCGATTTGTGGTCATCAAGACGTGCCACGATGCTCACGGAGATAACAGGCCATGCGGAAACTATCGCTGACGGGTGACGAACCAACCCCCGTCGACCTCGTCCACGTTACTGTCGACCACCCTGGCGCCGGAATCACCGTGCTCACGGTGAGCGGCGAGGTGGACATGTCCACCGCCCCGCTGGTGCGGGATACCGCCTTGACGGAGCTGGCAAGCGCCACGCTCGTCGTGCTCGACCTCAACCGAGTGGAATTCTTCGGTTCGCCCGGGCTGAACGTCCTGTTGGAGTTGCGTCAGCGTGCCATCGAGATCGGCGTTGAACTGCGAGTCGTCGCGAGCACCCGTGCTGTCACACGGCCGTTGGTCATCGCCGAGATCACCAGTGTCTTCCATCTGCATGATCATCTCCAGGACGCATTGGCCACCCTGGTGTGAATTCGGCTCCACTGGGATAATGTCGCCGGTCACTGCCCTCCAGTGGAGTTTAGCCGCCACCGCGAACGGATATTCCTTGTGTCTGGCGATTAGAGGAGCCGTCCCATGAACGAGGTCCCTTCGGGGATTGCCAGCGTGGCAACCGAGCGTGTCGCGAACATCGCGGTGGTGCGCGCTTCCGGCGAGCTAGACGGGACAACGGTTGAGGGGTTCTCCAAGGTCCTGGACAGGGTGGTCATCGACAGTGTCGCGGCCGTTGTCGTTGATCTCACCGAAGTGGTCTTTTTCGGCTCCGCCGGGGTGAGCGCGCTGCTCCAGTTGCACCAGACCAGCATCCAGCGTCGACTGCGCGTCTACGTCGTGTGCGGCCCGCTGGTGCGCCGCCCCATACAACTCACCGGGATCGACCGGGTTCTTCGCCTGCGCGACTCGCTCGAGGATGCCTTGCGCGAGGCGGACGTGGAGGACAGCCGCGGCGGCGCCGAGGTCACCGGCCTCCACCGGAGCCCCTGAGAAGGCCGCCGTGGAGTGCCGCTGATGCGCATCGTCGTTGTCGGTGGTTCGGGCAATGTTGGCACGGCTGTGATGCGCCGGCTCACCGCAGAGTCGGGCTGCGACGTCGTCGGTGTGTCCCGACGGGCCCCTAATTCCGACGAGGTGTCCTGGCATGAGATCGATATCGGCCATCCACGCTCCGAACCCCTGCTCCGCGCCGTCTTCACCGGTGCCGACGCCGTTGTCCACGCGGCCTGGCTGGTGCAGCCCAGCCACAACGAGCGATTCCTTCGGCGAACCAACGTGGATGGCAGCGCGAGGGTGTTCGACGCCGCTGTGCACGCCGGTGTCCGGCACGTGGTCTACCTGTCCTCCATCGGCGCCTACTCCCCTGCTCCCAAAGGTGCTCGCACCGGGGAAACATGGCCTACCAGCGGCGTCAGGTCGTCCTCCTACAGCCAGCACAAGACCGCTGTGGAGCGGCTGCTGCACAGCGTCGAGGCCGACAACCCCGAGCTGCTGGTGACAAGACTGCGGCCAGCACTGATCCTGCAGTACGGTGCCGCGAGTGAGATCCAGCGTTACTTCCTCGGTGCTTTGGTGCCAGCGGCCCTGTTCCGATCGGCCGCGGCGAGAAGGCTGCCCATCCTTCCCCTTCCCCGTGAGCTGGTGCTGCAGTTCGTGCATGCCGACGACGTCGCCCTCGCGGTACTCGCGGCACTTCGGTCCGGTTTCACTGGCGCGGTCAATCTCGCCGCCGAGCCGGTCATGACGCCGGCTGAGCTGGCGCGCCTGGTGGGAGCGCGGCACCTCCCTGTCCCGCCGTGGTTGCTTCGTTCCGTCGTGGCCGGATCGTGGGCTCTGCGTTTGCAGCCCACCGAACCGGGGTGGATCGATCTCGCGCTGTCCGCGCCGGTGATGAGCACCGCCCGGGCGCGTGCGGAGTGGGGATGGCACCCCGCGCGGACGGCACCGGAGGCGGTCGGCGAACTGCTGCGTGGACTCGCCGACGGGGCCGGGGATGACACGCCGCCGCTGGCTCCGCGCCGCTGACCGCGTAGTCGACATAGGGCCCAGCAGAGGACTGAGCGGGGACCCTTATGGGGCCGTGCGATGGCCCTGGGTCCTCGGCTGGCTGCTCACCGGCGTTTCCTCCCGAGGGTCGAAGCCCGTGCGCTGTGTTCCCTCGGCAGCGACTCGTATTCCGTAGCGATAGGCCAAAGTGCCGCCAAGGTAGCCGGAGACACCGAGGAACGCGAGAAGCACGACGTCGGAGACGACCGCCCACGGTTGGTTGTCGGCCATCGTCCCGATCAAGCCTCTGGTGCGGAAGTAGAAACTGCCCGCGAACGCGGCGGCGACCAGGAGATTCAACCCCATGTGTAGCACCGCTGTGCGGTAGGCCGCCGTCCTCCGGGGTATCACCATCAGGTCCAGCACCCCGAGCCCCGCGGCGATGAGTGCGCCGACCACGCCGACGGCGATCAACCACAGGGCACCGGTCAGCAGGGCGCTCGGCTGATCAAGGAGCAGCGCGCCAACGTCGAAGACCAGGGCACACACCCAGGCGCCGATCGGCACGGTGACCGCGATCGGATGGAACGGATGTCCATAGGGGCCGGCCAGCACAGTTCTCGGATGTTTGGCGTCGTGCATTCTGTCGTCCACGGTGGGCCTCCCGAGAAGTGGTTTCTCCACCGATTACCCCCACGCGGCGGGTGAACCGCGTGCACCGTGTGGTTCGGCGTCGCACGGCGGGAGTTCTGGTCGCCACCGAATCGATACTCAGCTGCGGCTGAGCCAGTTCACCAGGCCGGCGAGCGCGCCGAGCACGATGGGCACGGGCAGCGCGGCGCCGGTGTTCACGAGCGTCGGAGTGCTCGCCACAGGTGGCCACTCGGTGGAGGAGGAACTGGCCGCGCACGCCTCCTGAGCCGCCAAGCAGACCGTTCAGTGGTCAGTGGTCATGCGCTGGACGTCGTGGTATCCAGGTGGTTCGACAGCCAGCGGGGCACCGTCCCTGATCGCTCGCGCCGCGGTGACCACTGCGGACAGACCGACACGGAACAGCAGGGAACCAGTGCTGATCCGGCGGACACCGAGCTCGGCCAACCGCGCGATGCTGTGTTCGCCCGGTCGGAATAGGACATTGAGCGGCGCGGGGATCCCGTCGACAAGGGCGCGGACATCCCTCTCGTCGGCAACCCCCGGCACGAAGATTCCGTCGGCACCCGCGGTGAGGTACCGCTCGGCGCGGGCCAGCGTGGCCGCGGGGTTGGGATCAACACCGAGCCAGTAGGTGTCGATCCTGGCATTGACGAACAGCTCCGGCACACTCGCCTTGATCGCCGCGATCAGCTCACTGGACACGCCAGGGTCGGCGAGTGTGCCAGCAGGACGGCCGTCCTCTAGGTTGACTCCCACGGCTCCGCCGGAGACCAGTTCCGCGGCCAAGGACGCCACATCGGTCGGGTTCTCGCTGAAGCCCGCCTCGATGTCGACCGTCACCAGGCAAGCCAGCCGACTCAGCCGCCGTGCCAGTGAGAGGGTCTGCACCCTCGTCCTGTTCTCCCCGTCCGGAAGGCCGTGCGCGGCCGCGACGCCGAGGCTGGTGGTGCCGACGGCACGGAATCCCTCGGCGGCCAGCGCGGCAGCCGAAGCGTAGTCCCACGCGTTGGGCAGCAGCAACGGAGTCGCCGCATGGTGCAGGGCCTGGAATTCGGCGCTCGCGTTGGCGATGTCCATGGCCTGGACCCTAGGTCCGGATCATATCGGCCGCCGCCGAACATTCGGTTCTGGGCGCCGCGGGGCGTCGTGCCGCATAGGCTGGGGCAGTGCCCAACGACGACGAGAAGAGCCGACCCGCCCAGGTCGAGGACGTGCACGAACTCGCCCTGGCCATGCCCCACGTCACCGTCATCCACGGGACCAACGACAATCCGGTATACCAGGTGGGCGGGAAGTCGTTCGTCTTCTTCCGCACTCCGCGGCCGGACGCGGTCGATCCCCGGACCGGGGAACGCTACCGGGACGTGATCGTCTTCTGGGTGGCGTCGGAGGCCGACAAGCAGGCCCTGGTCCAGGACGAGGCGTCGCCGTTCTTCACCACCCCGCATTTCAACGGACATCTGTCCGTGCTGTTGCGGGCAAGTCGTCTCGGCGAGCTAACCCGCCAGGAGGTGGCGGAGACAGTCCAGGAAGCCTGGCTGTCACGTGCCTCGGCACGTAGGGCCGCCCAGTGGCTGGCCGCTCATCGCTTGGGTTGATCTCCTTCTACGGTCATGTTTGCGGGGTGGGGGGCGTCAGCCGGTAGTTCGGGGGTTGGGCGTGCAAGAGGTGGCGGACCAGGAAGTCCCAGGTGCGTTGGTAGAGACAGTGCTCGTAGCCGGCGAAGAAGTGGTCGGCTCCCGGGATGATGAACATGTCGAAGTCCTTGTTGGCCGCGATCAACCGATCTGCCATCCGCAGGACATGGTAGGGGTAGACGTTGTCGTCCCGGCCGCCCTGGATCAGAAGCAGTTTTCCCTCAAGCCGCTCAGCATTATCCACATTGGATGATCGCGCGTAGGCCCGCGGATCGTAGGGGCCGTCGTACATCTCCCCCCAGCACAGCGAGTAGTAGCTCCAATCCTGGACGCCACAGCCAGCGACACCCACCTTGTAGACATCCGGATGGTCGAGCATCGCCCGTACGGTGGCATACCCCCCGGCGGACAGGCTGTGGATACCCACCCGATTCAGGTCCATCCATGGCCGGATACTGGCCAGCTCCCGCAGCGTGGCGATGTGGTCGATCATGCTGCCCGCCTCGAACGACCGCCCGTACGAGACGTCATGGAAGTCCTTGCTCCGCCCCGGTGTGCCGCGTCCATCCACCGCCATGACCACGAAGCCCAGCGCGGCCATCGCCTCCGCGGGACAGCTGAACAGCCCGTCCTGGTCGTTGAACTCGACGCCGACCCGATTGGTCTGCGGTCCGGGGTAGGGGTGGTCGATGACCGGATAGCTCTTCGTCGGGTCGAAATCCGGCGGTAGGTACAGCAGGCCATACAGGTCGGTGTGACCATCGGCCGCGATGGTCCGGAAAGGCTGCGGTGGTGTCCAACCGGCGGCAACCAGCCGGGTGATATCGGCCCGGTCCACCTCAACCAGTACCCGGCCGTTCCAGTCGCGCGCGGTGACTACCGGCGGGGTGTCGGTGGTGGAGGCACAGTCGAGGAAGTAATCCCCGTTGGCTGACACGGTCGCAACGTGGTCGAGACCATCGTCGGTGACCACGGCGAACTCGGTGCCATCCAGCCGCACCCGACATACCAACCGACGGTACGGGTTCGCGGCGACCAGCCCGCAAGCCAGGAAGTACACCACCCGGTGTTGCTCGTCGACGTGCAGGATCTCCCGTACCGCCCAGTGGCCCGAGGTGACCTGTCCGAGCAGCTCACCGGAACGCGCGTCGTAGCGGTAGAGATGCCCCCAGCCGTCGCGCTGCGAATACCAGAGCACTTCCTCGCCGCTGGACAAGCTCGTGACGATCGGCGGAATCCCCTGGTTGAATTGGTTGGCATCGACCCGGGTTTCGCCGACCTCGGTTACCACGGTGCTCACCTCACCGGTCACCGGATCAAACCGGCACAGGTGCAAGGTTCGGAAATCCTGGGAGTGGGACAGGTAAAACACGGTTGATCCGTCGGCGGACCACCAGGCTTCGCCGATGACGATGGGCGAGAAGTACGGAGTCGGTACTGGATCGGCCTTCGCCCGTACCGACGTGCCGGCTGCGACATCGAGCACCAGGAACTCGCTGAACGCCACATGAGCGTCGCCCGGGTAGGGGTACCGCTTGGTCAACAGCCGCGGTGCGCCGCCCTCCGTTGGGTAACTGTCGACCAGGTGCACTCTGCGCACGCCTCGCTGGTCGGTACGAGTCACCAGCACCCTGGTCGAATCCGGTGACCATGCCACCGCCGCGGGCATGCTTGGCATGCCGAGCTTGGTCGCCGGATCCGGCTCGGTGCCGTAGTCGTAATCCTCGTGGCCGTCGGTGGTCAGCGCCCACTCGCGTCCCTCGACCAGCGATCGTGCCCACAGGTCGTATCCGCGCCGAAAGACGGCGAGCTGGCCATCCGGGGACACAACCCCCTCCGGCGCCGGCGTGGGCCGAGTCTGAACCTTCGCACATTCGTAGCTGTCCAGCCGACACCGCCAACGGGTGCAGAAGGCGCCGAATTCCACCGCGTCGGTGGTCAAGTCGATGGCACCGAACGGCAAGGCACGCGGTGAGACCTCGTGTCCGGAGGCGGAGGACAGGGCGGCGGCGAGGCGGTCGTGGTCGAAAACGGGTCCCCGGCGGCCGGCCCGCGGGTCGACGAGGACGAAGTGGCTGCCGGCCGTGGTGGTCTGCACATACCAGAACCGGGCACCGCCATCGGCCCACCGCGGGACGACCGTGCCCCCGATGACCAGGGTGGACCTGTTGTGCCGCAACAGCCGCTCCGCCCTCTGATACACCGCGGCATCGAGCTGGTTCGCAACACCCATCGGAAACTCCTATCGTCCGCCGAAGTCCCCGAGATGCCCACGATCACGACCAACCCACAGCACGAACACCACGCCACGTGACATTCCCGGGTGGAAAGTCGAGCAGACCGATCAGGCTTCCATCCGCGACACCCTAGGATACGCGAACAGTGTACGCAAGGGCGAACAATGTTCACATATCGGCGCGGCAAGAGCCTTCGGCCGCGGGAATTCGCACAACGGAGGATTCCGTCCAGTCGCAGAACAGCTCCCGACTACTGTGCGAAAGTCGAGATACGACGGACAAGGGAGAAAAATCGTGGACCTGCTCGCCACCCTCGGCAACCAGCGCCGGCATGTGCTGGGCGTCCTGGCCGGTCTGGCCGACTGCGACCTGCGCCGACCTGTGCTGCCATCCGGTTGGAGTTGTCTGGGCCTGGTCAACCACCTCGCGCTGGACGTCGAACGGTTCTGGTTCCGTGCGGTGATGGCCGGACAATCGGACGCGATCGACGAGCTGGCTACGGCCGGCGACGCGTGGCAGGTCGATCCATCCGTGCCCGCGCACCGGGTGCTCGACCGCTACCAGAAGCACACCGAGCTGGCGGACTCCGTACTCGCCACGGTGTCCCTTGACTCCGCGCCAGCATGGTGGCCGGACAACCGGTTCGGGCCCTGGCGGCTGCACACCAACCGCGAGGTACTGCTGCACGTGATCGCGGAAACCGCCTGCCACGCCGGTCATCTCGACGCGGCCCGCGAATTAATCGACGGGAGTCAGTGGCTCGTGCTGGCCGAGCAACCATCCGGTCTCGTTATGTCCTGAGTAGACTGTCACGGCGGACTGGTCGGCGTCAGGCGACCTCGACCGTGACGGATGCCGTTGCCGGGCCGAGGGTGCTGTGTTCGGCCTCGACTCGCACCAGACCACGGGACCCCTCGATGGTGCGCAACCACACCGCTCCGGCACCACCGGTCTCGCCGAGCGGGAAGGGATTGTCGCCGACCAACATCGCCGGACCGCTGAGTCGCAGGGAGACCGTGCCGTCCTCCGAGGGCCGCGGCGCACCGTAACGGTCGGTCACCCGCAGCGCGATCCTGGTGGCATCCGAACCGTCCGCGGACAGCGCCGCGTCGTCGGCCGCGATGACGAGCCGGTCGCTGGCCGGGTCGGCCGAGAACGATCGGGACAGCACCAGTCTGGCGCCGATGTAGGCATCGATACGCAGTTCCGGAGTGCCGAAGGAGTCCACCTCGCCAAAGTCGGCGAAGAACGGTGGGTACCGCACGTGGCCGAAGTTCTGTCGGTCGGGTGCCAGAGACGCGAAGTGCCTTCCACCGACGTACAGTTCGAGCCGGTCGGCGTTGGCGAAGATCGCCGCACGCCCACCCAAGGATCCGACCCCATACTTGGCACTGAAGTCCCAGTAGAACGCCGGCTCAACGACGACCCGGCATGCGGGGTCGACCTGCGCGGCATAGAAGGCCGCACCCAGCTTCGGCTCGCGGAACACGTCGACCACACCGGGCCACTTGATCCCCCTATCGACGTTTCCGTTTCCCGACGGGTAGTCGTAACCGCACCAGGTGATCACACCGGCATAGCGCTCGTCCGCGGCCGCCTGGTCGTGCACCATGGCGTGGGCAAGTGCCTGGCCCTGCTGGTCGAGAACCGGGTCAGTGCGGCGGTAGAACCGCGCTGGACCGGACAGGGTCCCGACCGCCTCGCTGACCAGGTACGGCAGGTCCATCCGCGGGGGCCGCAGTTTGGGTTGCCGCCGCCCATCCGGATCTGTCACGTTGTCATAGTCGTTGTACCCGAACACGTCCTGCTGAAAGTCCTGGGTGTCATGCAGGAGGGCGAACATCCCCCCGGTGGTCTGCCGGGAGTCGTCGAGCTGGTGTGCGAGCTGCTGGGTATGGGTGTAGAACGCGGTGTCGTCAGCCGTTTCGTTGAGCCGAACGCCCCAGACGACCACGCAAGGATGGTTGCGGTCCCTGGCGATGGTGCCGCCGACGTCGTCGTAGGAACGCCGCAACCAGTCGGTGTCCCCGAGGTACTGCCATCCCGGCGCCTCGTCCCACACCAGCAGGCCCAGTTCGTCGCAGGCGTCGAGGAAAGCCGGGTGCTGCGGGTAGTGCGAGCACCGAACGATGGTGCAGTTCAGCTCGTGGCGCAGGATCTCAGCGTCCTTGCGCTGCACCCTCGCCGGCATCGCGCCGCCGGTGTAGGGAAAGAGCTGGTGGCGGTTCACTCCGACCAGCTGTCGTCGGGTGCCGTTGAGGAAGAAACCCGCGGTGGTGAACTTGGCCTCGCGGAAACCGATCCTGGCCACATGGTCGTGCACGGCTTGACCGTCGACCCACAGGGTTGTTCGCACCTGGTAGAGCGCCGGGGAATCGATGTCCCACAACCGCACGGCGTCCAGGCCGGTCACGGCGAGGTTGATCGTGCTTTGGCCGGCCGGCACCGACGACACGGGTGAACTCGCGCCGGCAATCGCGCTGGCACCGTCGGTCACCACGACGTCCACCCGTGCCGCCGAGACCGGCGCCGCGGCGTCGATCGTCGCCACCACCGCGAGCGCCCGCCGCTTCGGGTCAAGCACGGCGGTCGGCGTCACGGCAACATCGGCGAGAAAGGTGTGTGGCAGCACCGACAACCAGACGTCGCGGTACAGACCGGCCGGTTGCCAGAAGTCGACCGAGTCGCTCGACTGGCCGGGCCGGTCCGGCGGCACGTCGAGGTCGAACCGGCCGTCGAGCACCACGCCGAGTTCGTTGCCGGTGTCGCGCACCTTGTCGGTGATCTCGTAGCGGAACGGCAGGTAACCGCCGAAGTGCGGCGGCAGCTGCTGCCCGTTGAGCCATGGGGTCACCGCGGTCAGCGCGCCGTGGAAGCCCAGCAGGACACGGTGGCCCGTGGCGCCTGCCGGCAGGTCGAACATCGTGCGATACAACCAGATCCGCTCCCAGCTGGTCGGATCCCAGTCGCACCAGGACAGGGGCGCCACGGTGTGCGGAAGGCTGACCCGGGTCCACTCACCGTGGTAGTCCGACGGCGGAATCGGCTCGGCGACGGGGCCGGCGAACGACCAGTCGGAGTTCAGCGACCGGGTCACGGTCGGCAACGCCGGTGCCGCCGTACCGCCCCCGCCACCCGGCAGCCCCGCGGCGGCCAGCGAGCCGCCGAGCACGCCGAACTGGCGACGGGACAGCCGCGGACCGGCTTCGAACATCTGGCTCGCCATCAGGATCTCCGTCATCCTCGGTCCGTCGGTGCCGTCACCGTACTTGTGGCTGGGTCCTCGCTACTGGGATCCCCGCCAGCGGCCGTAGTGAATGACCTCCTCGGCCGCGCGGCGGGCGACACGGCGAACCGAGGCCGCGGCCGCCGGTTCGGCTTCGTCGCTGTGACCGATCGCGATCGCGCCAATGGGGTCATGGCTGGCGGGCACGCCGAATACGGACCGGAACCGGTCGACGGCCTCGGGCACGATCCCGAAGTACAGTGCCCCGAGTCCCTCGTCGACCGCCGTCTGCAGGATCAGCAGCGCCGCCATTCCGGTGTCGATGTACCAGAACGGCACCGGCCAGCGTGCCTCGTCCCGGTCCGTCCATCCCTTGTCCGCCCTGGCGTAGCGGCCGAGGTAGGCGTCCTTGACGGCGAGCGGGACGATCACCAGGGGGGCCGTGGTGACCGAGTCGCCGACGGCCTCGGCGGCTACCTCCCAGAACCGGGCCAACTCCGCGTCACGGAGGACAAGGAACTCCTGCCCCTGCGAGAATCCCGCGGACGGCCCACGCGTGGCATTGCGCAGTATTCGCCGCAGACTGGGCTCGTCAACCGGTTCCGCGGTGAACCGCCGCACCATACGCCGGCGGCGCACCACGTCCTGGAAGTCCATCGGGACAGTGTCCCTTGCCGTTCCCCCCGGGTGTCAACGTCTGGTGACGTGCCCGTCAGAAGAGGCCGCCGCCGGCGTTGACGGCCTGGCCAGTGACCCATCCGCCTTCCTCGGAGACCAGGAACGCGACAACGTCGGCGATGTCGGCCGGCTCGCCCAGCCTGCCCAGCGGCGTCATGGCCACCATCTGGTCGAGGAATCCGTTGTCACGCCCGGCGGTCAGGGCCTCGGTGCGGGTCAGGCCGGGACGCACGGCGTTCACGGTGATGCCGCGGGAGCCAATCTCCTTGGCCAGCGACCGGACCAGCTGTTCGCCCGCGGCCTTGCTGGCGGCGTAGACGCCGGAGTACAGGGCGGTTGTCACCGTGACACCACTGGAGATCACCACTATCCGGCCGCCATCGTGCAGCCGATTGGCCGCCTCCCGCAGTGCGACAAAGGTCGATGTGGTGTTGGTGGCGAACATCAGCTCGTAGTCCTCGTCGGAGGCTTCGCCGATCGACGAGAACCGGGCGACGCCGACGTTGTGCACCAGGATGTCTAATCCGCCGTAGTGCTCCTCCGCGGCGTCGAACAGGCCACGAAGTTGGGCCGGGTCGGCCACGTCTGCCTGCACCGCGACGGCACGGCCGCCAGCGGCCTGGATTGTGCCAACCACCTCTTTGGCCGCGGCGTCATGGGAGTGGTAGTTGACGATCACGCTGTAGGCCTGTGACCCGAGCCGTTCCGCGATGGCGCGACCGATGCCCCGCGAGCCGCCGGTCACCAACGCGACCTTGCCGCCGTCATGCACGATGCCCTCCTCTAATGGTCGTCTATTAGTTGACATCCTCGACTTCTTTCGTCGAGGATGTCAACTGTCCATGACATAATCTGTTGCCGTGGAGCCGACACCGGAGGACATGAGCCTCACGAGCGCCCTCATGACGCTGCAGCGCTGGATGCATGGGACCCGCAGCGTCATCGCGCGAGAACTCGGACTGACCGTGCAGCAGATCGAACTGCTGTGCGTGCTGCACAACCACAAGCCCTCGTTCGGAGAACTGGCCGGTCTGCTGGGCTGCGACAAGACGAACGTCACCGGCATGGTCGACCGGTTGACCAGACTCGGCCTGGTGACCCGGGAAGCCGACCCCAGGGACCGACGGATCAGCAGACCCAGCCTCACCGATGAAGGCGGGGCCGTCGGTGAACGAGTTCGCGAGGCGTTCGTCCGTGCGGTGGCCGAGCGCTGGAGCGGAGTGAGCCCGCGGGATCGGGCACGGCTCGCCCGGCTGATCGACACCGACAGGGTGTGACCACCGACGTCTGCCAGCCTTGCCGAACCCGGAACGGAAACCGGGTCAAGGGGCTTGTCAGCCCCCTGACCCGGTCCCTCGGCTGTCGCCGGTCAGATCACAACCAACGCGAACACGTTCGAGACTGACTCCAGGTAGAGCGAACTCTCCGGGTGATAGACCCGCAGCGAGACGGTGGCGGCGACGTCGAAGCTGACGTCGATGGAGAACATGCCGTTGGGGCGGCAGGTCCCAGGCGTCAGGTTGACCCACGCCCCGGCCACCAGCTGCTGCACGATGAGCACCTCGGCGCTGTCGGTCCTCGCCGAGTCCGAGACGTCCATCTGACCCTTGATGTGGGTCTTCTCGTGGGCCTTGACGTGGTCATGCTCCGGCGCGGCCTGCACGTGCAGCCGGTGCTTGGCCGGAGCGTGCACGGCCGTCGGCGACGCGGCGGCCGCCGCGGGGGCGGCGAGGAGCGCGGCGCATCCCACCATCAATGCCGTGAGGGCGCGAACCCATGATGACTTGTTCATAGCCTGAAAGTGGAGCGCATCACCGGGATCCGCGTCACGCCACACCCCACTGACGGGTAACGCGAACCACCTGGCTAGGTGATCTTGAGCTTGGGCGGCGTCGTCATGAGACGGGTACCGCGGGATAGGGCACGAAGGTGCTGGTGTTCTCGTCTACGGTCAGCTGCGTGCCGATCGTGGGGAACGCGCGCTGCGGACACGCCGGACGTGGACAGACCTTGCAGCCCATACCGATCGGAGTCGCCGCCGCCCTGTCGTCCAGATCCAGCCCGGTGGAGTAGACCAGCCGGCGGGCGTGCCGCAGCTCGCAGCCAAGTCCTACGGTGAAGATCTTGCCAGGACGGCCGTATCCGCCGATGTTGCGCGAGACGGTCCTGGCCACCCAGAAGTAGCTCTTGCCGTCCGGCAGGCTGGCGACTTGGGTGAGAATCTTGCCGGGCGAGGCGAACGCCTCGTAGACGATCCACAGTGGACACGCACCGCCGACCCTGGAGAAGTGGAAGCCCGCGGCGGACTGCCGCTTGGACATGTTCCCCGCACGGTCCACCCGCACGAAGGAGAACGGCACCCCTCGCATTCTCGGCCGCTGCAGCGTCGACAACCGGTGGCAGACGGTCTCGAAGCCCACGCCGAAATGCTCGCAGAGCAGTTCGATGTCGTAGCGCAGCCGCTCCGCGGTCGAGTGGATCATCGGGTACGGCAGCAGCAGCGCGCCGGCGAAGTAGTTCGCCAGCCCCACCGTGGCCAGCGACCTGGCCGCCGGTCCGGAGAACGTCCACTCCTGGGCCAGTTCGGCGATCAGCTCCCGGTATTCCAGCAGTGCGATCTGCGAGGCTAGCCGGAAGGCCTGCTGCCCTGTCCGCAGGCTCGGTGCGAGTCGCAACACCTTGGTGTCCGGCTCGTAGCGGTGCTGCTCGCCGGCCTTCTCGTCGATCCCTTCTGTGGTCATCTGCACGCCGTGACGCCTGGTCAGCCGGTCAAGCAGCACGCCGCTCGGGTCCCCTTGGCCCAGGTTCAGCTCGACGGCCATCCGTTCGGCCCGCTCGTCCAGCTCGGCGACGTAGTTCTCACGCTGGTAGAAGAAGTCCCTGACCTCCTCGTGGGGAAGCGGCGCGGCGGGACTGCCATGCATGCCGGTTCCGTTCTCGGTGGTCAACGCGGCCGTGGTCTCCACGGCGTTGCGGTAGCTGCGGTGCAGCTTGACCAGTGCCTGCGCGATGATGGGCAGATTGGTGGCGAGGTCGGTGAGCTCACCGGTGCCGACCTGGACACCGACGACCTCGTCGAGCAGCGCTTCCCGGACGTCGGCGACAAGACGCGCGGTGTCGTTGCTGGCGAAGAACTCCGCGTCGACGCCGAACGCCTCGGTGATGCGCAGCAGCACCGGCACGGTCAGCGGCCTCGTGTTGTGCTCAATCTGGTTGAGGTAGCTCGGTGAGATCTCCAGCACACGGGCGAGGTCGGCCTGGCTCATCGAGCGGCTCTCCCGCAGATGCCGCAGCCGCGCCCCGGCAAAGGTCTTGTCCACGCCAGCCTCCCCGTCCGCAGGATTTCCGTGCCTGAACGATTCAGCACACGATCAAGCTTCGAGTCGTTCGTTCCACCATCAGAGGCAGTGTTCGCAAACTTTGCAAGATGCTACGGAAACTTCGCCGAAATTGGCAAATTAGAGGAATGGCAGCGTTTCTGTTTCACGTGTCATCGTCGTGGTAATCAAGCGAGCAATCGCAACGTTCGCAACCCGGGGAGTACCGATGACAATGCGAACCATGGAGGCCAGCCAGACCGCGGAGGAACTGGAGCGGGAGTGGGCGAGCGACCCCCGATGGGCGGACGTCACCCGCTCGTACTCCGCGGCCGACGTGATCGCGCTTCGCGGCAGTGTGGTTGAGGAGAGCACCCTGGCCCAACTCGGCGCCGAGAAACTGTGGCGCCTGCTGCACACCGAGGACTACGTCAACGCACTGGGCGCGCTGACCGGCAACCAGGCCGTCCAGCAGGTCCGTGCCGGCCTCAAGGCGATCTACCTCTCCGGCTGGCAGGTGGCCGCGGACGCCAACCTCGCCGGCCAGACCTACCCGGACCAGAGCCTCTACCCGGCCAACTCGGTGCCCGCCGTTGTTCGCCGGATCAACAACGCCCTCGCCCGCGCTGACCAGATCAGCTGGGCCGACGGCGACACCTCGATCGACTGGTACGCCCCGATCGTCGCCGATGCCGAGGCCGGTTTCGGTGGTCCGCTCAACGCCTTCGAACTGATGCGAGCGATGATCACAGCAGGGGCCGCCGGCGTGCACTGGGAGGACCAGCTCGCCTCCGAGAAGAAGTGCGGCCATCTGGGTGGAAAAGTGCTCATACCGACGAAGCAGCATGAGCGCACGCTCAACGCGGCCCGA
Organism: Kutzneria sp.; assembly: GCA_019239965.1. Lineage (GTDB taxonomy): Bacteria > Actinomycetota > Actinomycetes > Mycobacteriales > Pseudonocardiaceae > Kutzneria. The sequence continues at coordinate 15,637 of JAFAZC010000194.1, forward strand.
CTCGCCGCGGATGTGGCCGGAGTGCCGTCGGTGATCATCGCTCGCACCGACGCGCAGGCCGCGACGCTGCTCACCAGCGACGTCGACGAACGCGACAGGCGGTTCACCACCGGTGAGCGCACATCCGAAGGTTTCTACACCGTCCGCAACGGCATCCAGCCGTGCATCGAACGCGGCCTGGCCTATGCCCGGTACGCCGATCTACTGTGGATGGAGACCTCCATGCCGGATCTGGAGGTGGCCCGCCGGTTCGCCGAGGCCATCAAAACCGAGCACCCCAATCAGCTGCTGGCCTACAACTGCTCGCCGTCATTCAACTGGCGTAAGCATCTGGACGACTCGACCATCGCGAAGTTCCAGCGCGAACTCGGGCACATGGGCTACAAGTTCCAGTTCATCACGTTGGCCGGGTTCCATGCGCTGAACCATTCGATGTTCGATCTGGCCAAGGGATACGCCGCAGACGGCATGACCGCCTATGTCGCCCTCCAGGAACGGGAATTCGCCGCGGAAGAACACGGTTACACCGCCACCAAGCACCAGCGTGAGGTCGGCACCGGCTGGTTCGACCGGGTCGCCACCACGCTCAACCCGCACAGTGCCACCACAGCGCTCACGGGTTCGACCGAGCAGGCCCAGTTCTGAGTCCACTCACCGGCCTCGGTATCCGCTCCAGGACGCGGTGCAGGTCAAGGGCATCCTGAAAGTCGGGTGTGGTGTGTGAGCGGCGCTGAAGGTCCCCACACTGGAGGTCCATTGCCAGCCGCCGGTACAGGCGCGCCACGTTGGCCGCTTCGACCGGCAGCGCGCTGGCGTGATCGGCATCCACCGGAACGGGTGTCCACTCGGGCCTGTCGGGTCGTGATTGGTAGAGGTCGAGCCGGCCAATCTGCGGCTGCGCCGCTGAGGGGCTGGCTTCGGGCGCGGAGGCCAGCAGAAGGTTTCCCCCGGTTCCGGCGACGGTGATGGCGGTGTGCGGTCTGGCGGCCTCGCCGTCGTAGAGGTGGAGGGACGCGACGGCGCCGCCGTCGAGTTCGGCGGTGGCGAGGAGGTGGTCGGCCGCGGTGACGGTGACGGGTTCGCCGGTCTCGGCGATCCGGTGCCCGGTCGTTCGGATGGCCGTCCTGGCGGACAGGTCGCGGATCGGTCCGACCAGGTACTGGACGAGATCCAGAACGTGTCCGCCAAGGACCTCCACGAGCCCGGCGCCGTTTCGGCCGTCGTAGGTGTAGGCCGTCCAAGCGGGAACCTCCAGGGCGTTTCCCTGGCCGCGGCAGCTGTGCACGGCCACGGACCGCACAGTCCCGAGCCGTCCGCCCGTGATCACCTCTCGGGCCCGGCGGACAGCTGGGGCGTACCGAGCCTGCAGTCCGACCGCGGTGCGCACCCCGCCCGCACGGGCCGCGGCCGCCAGTGTCGACGCCTCGTCCGCGGTTCGGGCCAACGGCCATTCGCAGTACACGTGCTTGCCCGCAGTCAGCCCGGCGGTGACCAATTCCAGGTGCGCCGGCACTTTGACGGTGACGACAACGAGGTCGACGTCGGGATGCGCGGCAAGGCTGTGCACGTCGGTGAACGCGTGCCGTGCGCCGAACCGCACCCGTGCGGCCTCTGCACTGTCCTGCCGGCTGGTGGCCACCGCGGTGAGGGCGAACTGAGGTGAGCTTGCGAGCGCAGGGATGTGGGCCCGCGCCGCCCATCCACGGTCGGGGTTCGCGCCCACAATTCCCACACCGATCGGCCTCGGCACCCGCCACCCCCTATCTGGATCACAATGTTCCGCTTCCTCACGGTACCAGAAGCGGAACATTGTGATCCGGTTGTCTAGACTCTCGGCATGCACTCCGCCGTGGACGCGCTGCTCTCCCGAAAGGGAACCCCACCGCGAGCAGACGCACGACGCAATATCGACCGCCTGCTCGCCGCGGCGCGGCAGGCGCTGGACGAGCACGGGCTGGCCGTCACGACCCGAGATGTCGCGCGGCGCGCCGGGGTCGGACTCGGAACGCTCTACCGGCGGGTTCCGTCACTGGAGGCACTCCTGGCGGCGATCCTCGTCGACACCATCGACGAGATGACCGACCGTGCGCGGCGCGCGCTCGACGACCCGGACCCGTGGCAGGGCTTCGTCGATTTCGCCGAGGTCTACGTGCGGCTACGGGCCTCCAGTTGCGGTCTACACGACGTGCTGTCCGGCGCCGGGAGTCATCTCGACCTACAGCCCAGGATCAGCTGTCTCCAGCTGAGTGTCCGTCGGCTCGTCCGGCGAGCGCAGGAGGCCCGCGTGATCCGCGACGACCTCGATTGGCGTGACGTTCCCTTCGCCCTCGCCACCGCGATACCCGCCGGCCACACCATCGGCCTCACGGCGAAGACCGACCAGTGGCGTCGGAACCTGCGTGTCGTCCTGGACGGCCTGCGGCCGGTCACAGCAGCGGGTCAACGCCAACCAGTTCGGCGCTGACCCGCCACAGGTCCTCGGCTTTGTCCCGGTCATAGGACTCCTCTGACGAGCGAACCTGTTTCGTTCCGCAGAAGTAGCGTCCCGTGACGCCGGCGAGA
>JAFAZC010000147.1 GCA_019239965.1 Kutzneria sp.
TGCTCGGCCTGATCGAGCCCGTTGTCGCCGCGGCGATGGCCTGGCTTCTGCTCGGCCAGTCCCTGACAGCCATGCAGATGGTCGGAGCCGTGGTGCTGCTGGGCGGCGCGGCCCTGGCGCAGATCGCCAGCGCTGAGCGCCCGGCGCCGGCCCAGCCCCTGGTGCCCTGACACCCCACCGATCGGGCCACCCTGGCCTCAGTGGGTGGCGCCCATATGGCGTTGCCGGAGCACCTTCTTGTCGGGCTTGCCCGCGTCGGTGAGCGGGATCTCGTCGAGGATCTCGATATGGGACGGGGCATACATCGGACCGAGCCGGGACTCGACATAGCGTTGGATCTCGGCCAGCTCCGGCCGGTGGCCGGGATTGGTCACCAGGGCGGCGTGCACCCGCTCGACCGCGTCGGCGTCCCGCACACCGTAGACCGCGGCCTGGGCCACCGCCGGATGCCCGAGCAGCACGTCCTCCAACTCCGTCGGGTAGACGTGCCCGCCGACCACGATGATCATGTCCTTGATCCGGTCACTCAGGTGCAGGTAGCCCTCGTCGTCGAGATGGCCGACGTCTCCGGTGTGCACCCACCCATCCCGCCAGACCTCGGCGGTCAGCTCCGGGTTGCGCCAGTACCCCCCGCTGATCATCGCCGAGCGCACACAGATCTCCCCGACGGTTCCCCGTGGAAGGTCACGTCCCTCCTCGTCGCGGATGGCGATCTCGACTCCCGGCATGACACGGCCCACCGTGCTCAGCAGCTCCGGCCGCAGGTGGTCCTGCTCCGTGAGCATGCTGATTCCGCCTGCCTCGCTCTGGCCGTAGAACTGGAACAGGACCGGCCCCAGCCGGTCGATCGCCCGCGCCAGCCGTGACGGCGCGGCGGCGCAACCTCCGTAGACAACCCTCGACAGGGAACTGAGATCGGTGCTGTCGAGACTCGGGTGGTCCACAAGTTGATAGAGCAGCGGCGGTAACAGAAACAGGGCCGTAACGCGGTGGCGGGGGATGGCGGCCAGCACCGCGGAAGGGTCGAACCGCTCGTGCAGCACGATCGTGCCGCCGCCGATCAGCGTCATGTCGACGATCAGTCCGGCCGCGTGCGCCACCGTGGTACAGGCGAGGAACACCGGGTCCTCGACGAGGCCGCCGCCCTCCTCGTCGGTGTGCTGTTCCGGCCTGACCAGGTAGCCGCCGAACGGCATCAGGATTCCCTTGGGGTGCCCGGTGGTCCCGCCGGTGTGGCGGATCGACCAGGCGTCCGTGGGCGACACGGGGCACACGGGAACCGGCGAGTCGGGAGCGGCCGCGGCCAGTTCGAGAAGGTCGGCTCCCACCGAGGCGGAACCGAGGCTGAACACGGTGTCCACCGACGTGAGCGCCAGTATCCGCGCCGCCCGATCGGCGAGGTCGTCGTCCACCACGAGCACACCAGTGTCCACATCGGACACGATCGTGGCCTGGGCGTCGACCGCGAGCCCCCCGTACAGGAAGACGATGCGGGCACCGAGCAGATTGGCCGCGTAGCGCGCGGCGAGGACCTCGAACCGGTTGCCCGACAGGAACGTCACGGTCGAACCCGCCCGGACGCCATGCTCGGCGAGAACGTGTGCCAGCCGGTGGATCAGGTCGGCGAACTCGCCGTGGCGGACATGTGACCCGTCGACGAGATGGAAGGCGATGCGATCAGGGTCGTCCGCGAGGCCGGCCAGGATTCGGCCGACGTAGTTCGCCTTGGCAGTGGGCATGTCCATGTTGTTTCCCCAGTCCGACGAATACCGACACCACACACGCTGCCAGCCACGGCGTCACCGCGGCGTCATCGGCGGTGTGATATTGGACGCGCCGAACGACCGGCCACGATCGTCCGGTCAGACCGGGATGACGGTGGGAATGATCATCGGCCGCCGGCGGTACGTTTCGGCCACCCAGCGGCCGACGACGCGGCGCACCGCCTGGGCTATCCCGTGGGTGTCGGTGATGCCCTCCGCCTCGGTCCGGGACAGCTCCATCTCCACCAGCGGCACGACCTGGTCGAGCGCCTTCGGGTCGTCGGAGAAGCCGCGGCCGGAGATGGTCGGCGGCGCCACCGCGCGTCCCGTGCTCGACTCCACCGCCACGGTGATCGAGATGAATCCGCCCTCGCCGAGGATCAGCCGGTCGGACAGGGTCGACTCGCCCACGTCCCCGACAGACAGGCCGTCGACGTAGACGTGACCAACCTCGACCCGGCCGCTGATGCTCGCCTTGCCGTCCACCATGTCCACCACGACGCCGTCCTCGGCGATCACCACCTGCTGGGCGGCGACACCGGTGCGCACGGCCAGCTCCGCGTTGGCGCGCAGGTGTTTCCACTCGCCGTGTACCGGCATCACATTGCTCGGCCGCACGGCGTTGTAGAGGAACAGCAGTTCACCGGCGGCGGCGTGACCGGAGACGTGCACCTTCGCATTGCCCTGGTGCACAACGTGCGCGCCGAGCCGGACCAGCCCGTTGACCACACTGAAGACGGCTGTCTCGTTGCCCGGGATCAGTGAGCTGGCCAGCACCACGGTGTCCCCGGAACGGATGGAGATCTGGCGGTGCTCGCCCCGCGCCATCCGCGACAGTGCCGACAACGGCTCGCCCTGTGACCCCGTCGAGACGAACAGCACCTCGTCCTCAGGGAGCACCATCGCGTCGTCGAGGTCGACGAAGAGGCCGTCTGGCACCCGCAACAGGCCGAGGTCGGCGGCGATGCCCATGTTGCGGACCATCGACCTGCCGACCAGCGCGACCCTGCGCTCGTGCCGGACCGCGACGTCCAGGATCTGCTGCACCCGGTGCACATGGCTGGCGAAGCAGGCCACGATGACCCGCTGGGTCGCCGTGCCGATCACCTGGTCGAGGACCGGGCCGATCTCGCGTTCCGGGGTGACGAAGCCGGGCACCTCGGCGTTGGTGGAGTCCACGAGAAACAGGTCGACACCCTCGTCACCGAGCCGGTGAAAGCCGGCGAGGTCGGTCAGCCGGCCGTCCAGCGGCAGCTGGTCGAGCTTGATGTCCCCGGTGTGCAGCACGAGACCGGCCGAGGTGCGGATGGCCACCGCGATGGCGTCGGGGATCGAATGGTTGACCGCGAAGTACTCGCACGTGAACGGTCCGTGTTCGCTCCTCGTGCCCTCGGCGACCTCGATGAGCACGGGAGTCAACCGGTGTTCGCGGCACTTGGCCGCCAGTAGGGCAAGGGTGAACTTGGAGCCGACCACCGGCAGGTCGGGTCGATTGCGCAGCAGGAAGGGAACCGCGCCGATGTGGTCCTCGTGACCGTGCGTCAACACGATCGCCTCGATGTCGTCGAGCCGGTCCTCGATGGCACGGAAGTCGGGCAGGATCAGGTCGACACCCGGCTGGCTGTCCTCGGGGAACAGCACGCCGCAGTCCACCACCAGCAGCCGGCCGTCGTGTTCGAACACCGTCATGTTCCTGCCGACCTCGCCGATACCGCCGAGCGCCACGATGCGCAGGCCCCCCTCGGGCAGTGGCGGCGGTGTCCGCAGGAGAGAGTGCGTGGGAATGATCACGTCGCTCATCCGGCCACCGCCACGGCAGCGGTGCGCAACACCGCGGCGAGCGCCGCGGTCTGCTCATCGGTGGCCGCCGGCAGCGGCAGTCGGGGATCCCCGACCTCAAGGCCGGCAAGGCGAAGCGCGGTCTTGGCGAAGATCACACCGCCGCCGATCGCGCTCATGGCCGCGTGCAGCGGGAGCAGGCGGTTGTGCACCGCGCGCGCGGTGTCGACCTCGCCGGCCTCGTAGGCGTCGATCAGCTCGCGCAGCTGGCGGCCGGCGACATGTCCGAGCACGCTGACGAACCCGACCGCTCCCACCGACAGCCACGGCAGGTTCAGCGGGTCGTCCCCGCAGTAGTAGGCGAGGTCGGTGTCGGCCATCACCCGGCTGCCGGCGAGCAGATCGCCCTTGGCGTCCTTCACCGCGACGATCCTGGGATGTTCCGCCAGCCGGCACAGGGTGTCGACCTCGATGGGGACAACCGTTCTCGGCGGGATGTCGTAGAGCATCACGGGCAGGCCGGTCGCGTCGGCGACAGCGGTGAAGTGTGCCTGGATGCCGGACTGCGGTGGCCTGGAGTAGTAGGGGGTCACCACCAGCAGACCGTGGGCGCCGGCCTGCTCCACCCTGCGCGCCTGGCGGACGGAGTGCGCCGTGTCGTAGCTGCCAGCGCCGGAGAGCACGGTGGTCCGGGCGCCCACCGCCTCCACGACGGCCCGGACCAGGTCCAGCTTCTCGTCTTCGGTGGTGGTGGGACTCTCCCCGGTCGTCCCGTTGAGCACGAGCCCGTCGTTGCCCTCCTCGACGAGGCGGACCGCGAGTTCCTGGGCTTTGGCCAGATCCAGCCGGCCGTCGGCGTCGAACGGGGTCAGCATCGCGGTCAGCACCCGGCCGAACGGCCGATACGGTGCGGTGGATCGTCGGGTCATACCACTGACGCTACCCGGTGGTCCCGACACCATACGGCCTGGCTCTTCGCGACCCGGGACTCAGCCCTCGGTGACATAAGGACTCGACGCGACCTCCGAGCCGTCGGAGAGCGTGGAGATCACGAAGTCGTCGAACACCGCCGGGACGCTCTGCTTGAGCTGGCGCAGGCATTCGATGGCCAACTCGCGGATCTCCACGTCGGCGGCCTCGGTGGCGCGCATCGCGATGAAGTGCCGCCATGCCCGGTAGTTTCCGGTGACCACGATGCGGGTCTCGGTGGCGTTGGGCAGAACCGAGCGGGCCGCCTGTCGGGCCTGCTTGCGGCGCAGCGTCCCGCTCGGCACGTCGGCGAGCTTGCTCTCCAGGCCGGCGAGCAGCTCGGTGTACGCCTGGACGCTGGCCTCGGCCGCCTTGACGAACACGGCGTGCAGGTCGGGGTCGGACGCGATGATGTCCGGCTCGACCATGGCCGCGTCACGCTCGGGAACATAGCGCTGGGACAGCTGGGAGTAGGAGAAGTGCCGGTGCCGGATCAGCTCGTGGGTCAGCGACCGGGAGATACCGCTGAGGTAGAAGCTCACCGTGCCGTGCTCGAGTACTGACAGGTGGCCGATCTCGATGATGTGGCGGATGTAGCCCGCGTTGGTCGCGGTCGCCGGGTTGGGCTTCTTCCAGGACTGGTAGCAGGCGCGGCCCGCGAACTCCGCCAGCGCCGCGCCGCCGTCGGCGTCGGTCGTCCAGGGCACGTCGGCTGGCGGAAGGAATTCCGTCCTGGCGATGAGCTGCACCTTCGGCGTCACCATCTCGGTCACGGGAGCGCTCTCCTTCTGCTGGTCACCGGTGCGTCCGAGACTAGACGACCGCCACAGTGCCGTCATCGCGACGCCATGAACGGAAAAGTTCGCCTTGACTGACGTCTTCCATGACGTCATAGTGACGTCATGGACCTCACACCCTATGTCGCGACACTGCGCGAGAGCCTCGCCACCGCCGCCGCGGCGGGAGACGAGCAGACCCGCAAGACGGCCGCGGTGCTGTCCTCCACGCTGGAGCCCGCCGCCCGGCTGGCGATCATGAACGCGCTGGCCGACCTCGCCGCCGAGGTGACCGTCTCGCTGTCCACCCAGGTGGTCGACATCAGGCTGGACGGACGGGAGGTGCGGGTGGTGGTCACCGACACCTCCCCAGCGGATGAACCCGAGATCGACGAGACCGATCCACCTTTCGGCATCCCCCCGAACGCCGGGCCGCGGCCGGGCGAGTCCTCGTCCGGCGATCCGGCGGGTGACGTCAGCCGCGTCACCGTGCGGCTGCTCGAGGAGCTCAAGACAAGCGCCGAACAGGCGGCCGCGGAGCACGGCCAGTCGCTGAATGCCTTCATCACACAGGCCGTCCAGCGAAGGCTGCACGAGCAGCGGCGCCGCGAGCACGGACCGCGCCGGTCAGCTGACAACTGGCGGGAGCAGTGGTGGACCGGACACGACTGGAACGGGCACGACTGGAGCGGACAGGAACGACGACACGACGCACCCCGGGACCGGGGCCGCGGCCGGGCCGGATCCCGGATCAGCGGCTGGGTCGAAGGCTGAACCGACACCTTGCGAGGACAGGACAATGAGCGAGCACGACACGGACACCATCGATCCCGACGCGACCGGCGGGGACGACCGCCACGAAGACGGCCGCGGTGACATCCCGGCGCGCCAACTGGACTTCGAGATCGACGGACCGCTCGAGATCGACATCGCCGTCGGCGCCGGGCATATCAAGGTCCAGTTCGTCGACCAGCCGGGCGCCCGGGTCGAGATCCGACACGACCAGACGGCCGGCGACCAGTGGGTGCCGGGCCTTTCCAGCCTGCTCAGCTGGGTGAGCGGGCAGTTCGGCGGCCCGCAGGAGGGCTCGCCCGAGGATGCGGTCCACCAGAGCCGGGTCGACCTGGTCGGCAGCCGGCTGGTCATCCGCAATCCCAAGGCGCCGGCGCTTCGCGGAGTACCTCTCGATGTGCTGGTCCGGGCACCGAGCGGATCGCACCTCGGCGTGAAGAGCGGATCGGCCCGGCTGGTCACGAGTGGGCGGGCAGGGCGACTGCACATCACCAGCGGCACCGGGGACATCACCGTGGACCGCGCCGACGGCATGGCCACGGTGGCGTGCGCCTCGGCCACCGTGCGGCTGGGTCCGATGCCGGGCGGAGCGCGGATCAAGACCGGCGCCGGTGACATCGACATCTCCTCGATCGGCGCGCCGAGCATGCTGTTCAGCGGCACCGGGGACGTCTGGCTCGGCGCGGTGCAGGCCGACCTAATGGTGCGCACCGCAAGCGGCGACATCACCGTCGCCGACGCCGCCCGTGGCACGGTGGAGCTCGCGACCGGTTCCGGCGAACTGCAGGTGGCCGTCCGCAAGGGCGCCACGGCGATGGTCGACCTGAAATCACACTCTGGACAGGCCACCAGTGAACTGGAGGTGACCGAAACGCCCCCGAGCGACGAGCCGGCGCTGCGGATCCGGGGCAGGACCGGATCCGGCAACGCCACGATCACCAGGGCCGCCGGCTGACCGTACTCGGCCACGCAGAGCCGGGGCCCCCTCCGCCGAACGGCGCCAAGCCCCACCGGTCGCTTGACCTCAAGCCAGATCGAGGTCGCATGCTGTGTGCGAGCCTACGAATGACGAGATCAAACCCGTGAAAGGTAGGGAGTCCATGTCATTCACCGATATCGAGCTCGACTACCTGGGCACCCAGCGTCTCGGTCGGCTGGCGACCGTCCAGCCGAACGGAGTCCTCCAGGTCAGTCCGGTGGGGTTCGGTTACAACAGCAGCACCAAGACGATCGACATCGGTGGCTACAACATGGCGGCCAGCCGAAAGTTCCGCAACGTGGCCGAGAACGGCCGAGTGGCGTTCGTGGTCGACGACATCGCTTCGATCCAGCCCTGGCGGGTGCGATGCCTGGAAATCCGGGGGTACGCCGAAGCGATCGACACGCCAACGGATTCCGCCGCCCAGATCGAGGGAGCGATCATCCGGATCCATCCCCGGCGCATCATCAGCTTCGGAATCGGCGACCTCGACCGCGAACCCCATGAGCTCGTCGCGAACAAGCGCGACGTGGCGGGGCCGGCCAAGCACTGAGCCCGAACAGTTCGGAGCCGCGGAACCCCTGACCGGCGGCGGCGGCTGACCGTTGCGTGCGGCCGTCAGCCAACGGTCGCACGCAACGACGCGGCCAGGTCGCCCCGCTCCCCCACCGACACCCGATCCAGCCCAAGCCAGTCGGCCATGGCGCGCAGTTCGGCGGTCAGCTCGGCCACCACCCGGCCGCGCTCGGCACTGGGCTCGGCGAAGGCGCCCGGCACGCGCAGCACGCCAGCCGCCCGATCCGCCTTGAGGTCGACCCTGGCGACCAGGTCCTCGTCGAGCAGGAACGGGAACACGTAGTAGCCGTGCACCCGCCTGGGCTCTGGCACGTAGATCTCGATGCGGTAGCGGAAGCCGAAGAGCCGCTCGGCGCGGTCACGCGCCCAGATCAGTGGGTCGAACGGACACAGCAGGGCCCGACCGGTGATCCGGCGGGGAGCGCGGGCCCGCACGTGCCGGTACCCCGGCTGCCGCCAGCCGGCCACCGACACCGGCTGCAGCTCGCCGTCCTCGACCAGTTCGGCGACGGCGCACCGGCTGTCCTCAGGGTCGAGCCGGTAGTAGTCGCGCAGGTCGGGCTCGGTGGCAACGCCGAGCGCGATCGCCGACTTGGCGACGAGGCGGCGCACCGCGTCACGCCGGTCGAGCTCGGGCGCACCGTGGATGTGGTGCGGCACCACGCGTTCGGTCAACTCGTAGAGGCGCTCGAATCCGCGGCGGGCACCGGTGGTCAGCTCGCCGATGGCGAACAGCCACTCACAGACCTTCTTCACGTCCGACCGGCCCCACCACCCGCCCCGTCTGCGCTCGGTGCGCATACCGAGCTCGCGCTCGATGGCGCCGGCGCCGATCGGCCCGCGCTCCTTCACCACGGCGAGCACGTCGGCGACCTGGTCCGGCGAGCAGGCCGCGGCCTGCCAGTACCGGCCCGGAGCATCCCGATACCGGTTCATCCGCCAACGCATCAGCGGCCAGTCCTCGATGGGCAGCAGGCTCGCCTCGTGCGCCCAGTACTCCACGAGCAGCCGCGGCCGGCGGGCACTGTGCGACCACGCGGCGTCGTCGACCAACTCCGCCGGATAGGCACCGAGACGGCTGAACAGGGGGGCGTAGTGCGCCCGCACCGCCACGTTGACCGAATCGAGTTGGAGCAGCTGGGTGCGGCCGAACGTCCGCCGGAGATGACTTCGTGTCGCGACGCCGGCGGGGCGGGGATCGGCGAAGCCCTGCGCGGCGAGCGCGGTGCGGCGGGCCACCGACGACGACATGGTCTGCACGGCCGGCATACTGCCACCCACCCCCGACATCTCCCCGATCCCGCCCGACCCGCTGGCCGGCCACCACGGACAAGTAGGTTTGGGGGTATGGCCGATGCCACCGTTCGTCCGGCACGTTCCGAGGATGTCACCGACATCGTCCGCATCCAGCGCGACACCTGGCGCACGGCGTACGCGGATCTGGTGCCGGAGCACGTCCTTGCCGGCCTGGACACCGGCGAGAGCGAACAAGCCTGGCGGGAGGTCGTGGCGAACGGGCCGGCCAGCGTGTTCGTCGCCACCGAGGGAGCCTGGGCCGTCGGCTTCTGCGCGGCCGGCGCCGCGCCGGACAGTGAGGCCGCCGAGGCGGACGGCACGCTGCCGGCTGACGCGGCGAGCACCGGCCTCGTGGCCGCGCTCCTGGTCGAGCCGAGGTGGGGACGCCGAGGACACGGTGGGCGGCTGCTCGTCGCGGCCGCCGCGTGTCTGCGTGAGGCCGGCATGACCAGGGGGATCAGCTGGATCCCCGAGGCGGACAGGGCGTCGGCCGCCTTCTACCGGCGGGCCGGGTGGCGGACGGATGGGGCGGTCCGCACTCTCGACGCGGCTGGACGGCCGCTGCGCGAGGCACGGGTGACCGGCGGACTCGACCTACGCCTGTCGTCGTGATGGGCCCGGGCGTGACTCCACAGGATGATGTCCGAAGGATGACGACCAAGTCGGAGAATTCGGGTAGCGTCGGCGCCGCAACCGGACTGGGGGACGTGTAGGCGTGCTGGCGTGGCTTGGCATCACCGGAGGAGTCGCCTTCGGCTCCGCCGTGTTCCCCTTGATCAGTGTCGAGCTCTTCCTGGTCGGTCTGGTCTCCGACCACCACCACCATCCGCCGATGTCCTGCTGGCTGCTCGGTGCGGTAGTCGCGCTCGGGCAGGTCGCCGGGAAGCTCGTCTACTTCTATGCCAGTCGGGGCGCGGTGGCCCTGCCGGCCTTCATGCGTCCGAACACCTCCGCCGCGCAGCGGAGGACCCGGTGGCGTGTGGCCGTCCACTGGGCGAGCCGGTGGTTCGGTGTGCTGCGCGCCAAGTGCGAACGCCATCCCGGCTGGCTACTCGGCACCACCGGGATCAGCGCGGTCACCGGCATTCCGCCTTTCATGGCCATGACGATGCTCGCCGGGGTGGCGAGGATGCCGGTTGGCGCGTTCCTGTGCACCACCCTGCTCGGCCGGTTCCTCCGGTTCAGCGCCATCGCGGCCGCGCCCGCGCTGGTGCTGCGACTGGTCTAGACACCGCGGGCGGGCACGTCCCACGGCCCGCCTCACAGATCGAGCAGATCCTCGAGTCCGACGGTCAGCCCTGGCCTGCCGGACACTGCCCGCACCGCGAGCAGCACGCCAGGCATGAACGATGCGCGGTCCACCGAATCGTGCCGGATGGTCAACGTCTCACCGCCGGTACCGAGCAGCACCTCCTGGTGGGCCACCAGCCCGGCCAGCCGCACCGAGTGCACCCGCACGCCGTCCACGACGGCGCCGCGGGCGCCGTCGCGCGCCTGGGTCGTCGCGTCCGGACTGGGCGGCATCGCGGCAGCGGCGCGGGCCTGCGCGAGGAGTTGCGCGGTGCGGGTCGCGGTACCCGAGGGCGCGTCGGCCTTGCCCGCATGGTGCAGCTCGACGATCTCCGCGGACTCGTAGTACTTGGCGGCGATCCGGGCGAAGTGCATGGACAGCACCGCGCCGATGGCGA
>JAFAZC010000002.1 GCA_019239965.1 Kutzneria sp.
TCGCGTTGGACTTGACGGCCCGGCACGCCCGCCAGGCGAACGTCAGGTCGAGCAGGGTCGCCTCGTCAACGGGAGAGCCGGCGGCCAGCGTCCACTTGGCAGGGTCGTCACCGTCGGCCTCGACGGTGTCCGCCGTCTGCATCAGCAGACCACCCGAGATCGCTCGCGTCTCGACTCCACCACGGACCGGTGCGCTCACCACCAGGATTCGCACATTCTTCTTGCGAGCCAACACGTCCAACGCGCCATCGGCGTAGGACGGCGCGACGACCACCTCGGTGAAGATCTCGGCGATCTGTTCGGCCATCTCCACCGTGACCGGACGGTTGGCCGCGATCACTCCACCGTAGGCACTGACAGGATCACACGCGTGCGCCTTGCGGTGCGCGGCGGCGATGTCACCCGACACCGCGATACCACAGGGGTTGGCATGCTTGATGATCGCCACGCAGGGGGCGTCGTGATCATAGGCGGCACGCACCGCGGCATCGGCGTCCACGTAGTTGTTGTAGGACATCTCCTTGCCGTGCAACTGCTCCGCGCCCGCCAGCCCGCGGGGCACGTCACCTCCCGTGTACGACGCCGCACGCTGGTGCGGGTTCTCGCCGTAGCGCAGCACCGAGGAGCGCTCCCAGGTCGCCGCCACCCAGCCAGGAAATCCGGTTCCCTCATCGTCTGGGGCCAGCACGGAGCCCATCCAGGAGGCCACGGCCACGTCGTAGGTCGCGGTGTGCCGGAAGGCTTCCACGGCGAGCAGCTGGCGGTCCGCGAGCGTGAAGCCTCCCGCGCGCACACTCTCGAGCACCCAGTCGTAGCGGCCGGGATCGACCACGACAGCGACACTGGCGTGGTTCTTGGCCGCGGCCCGAACCATGGCGGGACCACCGATGTCGATCTGCTCGACGCACTCCCGCGTGGTCGCATCCGAGGCCACCGTGCGGACGAACGGATACAGGTTCACCACGAGGAGGTCGAACCCGGCGATGTCGAGTCGGCGCAACTGCTCGATGTGCTCGGGGTTCTCCGTATCGGCCAGCAGGCCGGCATGCACCGCGGGATGCAGCGTCTTGACCCTGCCGTCGAAGGACTCCGGAAATCCGGTCACCTGCTCGACACTGGTCACTGGCACACCCGCGGCGGCGATGGCCCGTGCGGTGCCACCGGTCGAGACGATCTCCACGCCGGCGGCGTGCAGACCGGCCGCCAACTCCGGCAGCTCCGCCTTGTCCGAAACGCCGATCAGCGCACGGCGCACGGGACGGCGCGCGTCCACTCCTGTCTCGGTCACTGGCGATGCCCCACCTTTCGTCCGTCGATTGGGTAGCCCTGTCGGGTCAGCTCGGCAACCACGTCGACGAGCAGCCGTCGCTCAACGACCTTGATTCGCTCGTGCAGGCTGTCTTCGGTGTCCTCGGCGAAAACCGTGACGGCCTCCTGCGCCACAATCGGCCCGCTGTCCACACCGGCGTCCACGAGGTGAATGGTGCAACCGGTGACTTTCACCCCGTAGCCAAGAGCGTCGGAGACGGCGTGCATGCCGGGAAAGGCCGGCAGCAGGGCGGGATGAGTATTGATCACTCGCCCGCCAAACGTATCGAGGAAGACCGGGCCGAGAATCTTCATGAATCCCGCCGACACGACGAGATCGGGTTCGTGGGCAGCCACCGCGGCGGTCAGGGCGGCGTCCCAGGAAGCACGATCCGCGTGGTCCCGCAGACGTACGGAAAAGGTAGCAAGACCGGCACGTTCGGCACGGGCGAGACCCTGGGCCCCGTCCCGATCCGCGCCGACGGCGACGACGGCGGCGGGGTAGTCCCGCGCCGCGGCGGCGTCCAACAATGCCTGCAACAGGGTGCCGGAACCAGACACGAGGACGACGACACGGGCCGGGTCCAGAATGCTCAGAGCGGTCTCCTTGCCTACGCCGGTCATGGCCGTGGCCAGCGTAGGCGGTGGCAAAGAAGCCCTGCCAGGCAGGTCCGGCTACTCGGATCGCGTCTCGTCGTCGTCCGCTGCCACCAGACCCGGTTCCTCGGGTTCTGGCTCTTCGGGTTCAAGTTCCTCGGGTTCTGGTTCCTCGGGTTCTGGCTGCTCGGGCTCGCTGACATCGGGCTCGGCGGTGTCGACGTCGTCCACGGCCGGGACGCTGATTCCGGCCACGCGTGTATCGACGGCTTCGGTGTCGGGCTCATCGGACTCGGATTCGCCGGACTCGGACTTCTCGATGGCCGCTGGCGCATCGTCCTGTCCAGGATCAGTTTTGTCGTCGGAATCCGCGTTGTCCTCAGGAGAGTCGACGGACTCTTGCACCTGCTCACCATCGACGGGCGCATCCTGCTGCCCTTCGGGCACAGGCCTGGACCTGGCCCCCGCGAGCCACACCGTCACCGACGCCGGTATCAGAACCCAGGCGAAGGCAACGACGCCAACGAGTCCGGCAGGAGCGGTGACGGGGCTGAACACGCCACCTCCGAGCCGTCCCCCGGACAGCGCGGCGAGCACGAACAGACCCATTCCGACCACGCCAGCCGCCACGACCACGGCCCGCAGCCTGTCCCGTGGCGCCGGTGCGATCTGGCGGCACGACCAACCGAGAAAGACGCCGACCAGCAGTGGCACCACCATCACCGCAAGCAGCCATCGGCTCGGTACTGTCGGCAGGGCGGCGAACAGCGGAACCCCGGGCGCCTTGTCGATGGCGAGACGCACCGGACTGATCGACGCCGCACCCATCGTGAATCCCGGCCCCATCGCGAACGACAGTGCCATGACTATCGCGTTGGGCAGGTAGGCGACTGACAGCAGCAGCAAGCCGCAGGCGCCCCCGACGCCCGATGCGGCACGTTGGAAAACCGCTGCCAGCGTCGTCCAGTGCGCGACGAGACCGAAGGTGAGCACGGCGGTGCCGGCCGTGAACATGGCCGCGATTCCCAGTGCCCCGGCGCGCAGTCCGCGCGTCACGATCGGGTCGAGCCGAGCGAACGCGACCTCGACAAGGTTGCACCTGCGGGCAACCCCGACGGTCGCGGCGAACCCCGACAGCGCACCGCAGCCGAAGAAGGCCACGGCCGGCGTCGCGGTGACCGGTCCACTGCCGAGCGAAAGCGCCACCGTCACGCCGAAGAGCGCATGCACGCCGGCGACCGGGAGCACCACCAGCCTTGCCTGTGCCGGCTCACTGAGACCGAGACGTGCCGCCGCAGTGCGTGCCGTCCTTGCCACCCCCACCATCAGCAGAGCCGTCGGTACCAGCGGCAGCACGGCAAGGGAGTGGGTACCGAGTCCGAGCGGCACGTGATATGCGGCAAGCCAGCCGGGAACGGCCATTGCGAGCACACCGACCACGGAGAACTTGGCGTTCTCCGCAATGGCCGTGACCAACGCCAGCACCGCGGCGACGGCGAGATAGCCGACAAACGCGGGAGTGACGGCAGCGAGTGCGAGCAGCCTGAATCGCGCCGGGCGGGAGAGCGCTCCGTGCCGGTCCCGACCAACTACCCGGTGTTGGACACCCGCCCTGGGCTGGGAGTGGTGGACGACCGGCACGATCCTCACTCTCGCACCCCTGGTGTGCCGTCCGAGTGAACGCCACGCCGGAGTCATCCGAACATGCGACTGGCGGCGCCGGACCGTGTCCGACGCCGCCTTCGCTCACCGTGGAACCGCTGCCCGCGAGACCTTCAGCCCTGGGGCGGTGCCGGGAAACCGCTCGGCGGAGTTCCCTCCCCCTGCTGATGCTGCCCCTGAGAGGGCTGGGCGTGTTGGCCACCGGACTGCCCGAACTGGCCGGGGTGCGACATGAACTGGGTCGGCTGGGGCTGCGGCTGCCTGAACTGACCGGGCTGCTGGGTGGACTGCGGCTGCACCGGCTGGCTGTACTGGCCCTGCGGGAAGCCGGTCACCGGCTGCTGGTTCCAGCCACCCTGCTGGTGCTGGGCCTGATAGGGCTTCGGCGCCGGCGGCGTGACGATGCCAGCGTCGAGGAGGAAGGCGGTCACGGCGACCCCAGTCTGCAGGATGCCCAGTATCAGCACGATGATGCCGCCGAACCCGAGACCGGAAACCGAGAAGATCATGAACAGGTACGGCAGCGTCGCACCGACCGAAACGATGGCCGGCAGCGGGCCGGGCTTGGCCGTGCCGGGCATCAAGACCAGCGCGGCGATCAGGCCTGCGATCAGGTATGTCGCCGGTATCCAACCGAAGGCGCCCTGATAGAAGGAGAGGCCGGTGTTGTACTGGGCGGACATCGGCGTGAACCCCAACAGGAGGATCAGCACCCCGAGACCGGCCGTGGCCAGGTAGAGAATCTTGTCCAGCCCCATGTCCGTCCCCGACTTCGGCGGAGCAGGGTCACCGGTTGGGAAGGTCATCGCGTGCTCTCCTTGGCTAGACGAGCGCAGTGTGGACGGAAACGCTAGCTGATCCACCTGGTGCGGCACACATCGGCCGTGCCGGGACGCGACGGCGTCCCGGCATCACGACTTCACCCGACCGAAGCCATGATCTCCCGCATGAGGCCGGCCGCCTCACTCGGCGTTCTGCCAACCTTCACGCCGGCGGCCTCGAGCGCCTCCTGCTTGGCGGCGGCGGTGCCCGCCGAGCCGGACACGATGGCACCGGCATGCCCCATGGTTTTGCCTTCCGGAGCCGTGAACCCGGCCACGTAGCCGACAACCGGCTTGGTGACATGGTCACGGATGTAGGCGGCGGCCCGTTCCTCGGCGTCGCCGCCGATCTCGCCGATCATGACGATGGCCGCGGTTTCCGGATCATCCTGGAATGCCCGCAACGCGTCGATGTGCGTCGTGCCGATGACAGGGTCACCACCGATGCCCACCGCGCTGGAGAAGCCGAACTCGCGCAGTTCGTACATCATCTGG
Organism: Kutzneria sp.; assembly: GCA_019239965.1. Lineage (GTDB taxonomy): Bacteria > Actinomycetota > Actinomycetes > Mycobacteriales > Pseudonocardiaceae > Kutzneria. Next base: position 4,884 of record JAFAZC010000002.1, read on the forward strand.
TAGGTCAGCGTGCCCGACTTGGACACAAGGCCGATCCTGCCAGGGCCGCAAATGTCGGCCGGGATGATGCCCGCGTTGGACTTCCCCGGACTGATCACGCCGGGACAGTTCGGGCCGATGATCCTCGTCTTGTTACCGGTAGCGACGGCGTGTGCCCAGAAGGCGGCGGTGTCGTGCACCGGAATGCCTTCGGTGATCACTACGAGGAGTCCGATGCCGGCGTCGATCGCCTCGATGACCGCGGCCTTGGCGAACGCTGGCGGCACGAAAACCACGCTCACATCGGCGCCGGTGGCCGTCATCGCCTCGGCGACGGTCCCGAACACCGGCACCGATACTCCGTCTATTTCGACTTTCTCGCCGGCCTTGCGCGGGTTGACACCGCCGACGATGGCGGTGCCCGACGCGAGCATCCGCTTGGTGTGCTTCATGCCTTCCGAGCCGGTCATGCCCTGGACGATGACCCTGCTCTGTTCGGTGAGGAAGATAGCCATGTCTCACGCCCCCGACGTCGTGCTGTTGCTCGACCCCGCGAGCAAGTCCGTGGTAGCCAGCTCGGCGGCCTTGTCGGCCGCGTTGTCCATCGTGTCGACGACGTTCACCAGTTGGTGGTTGGCCTCGGCGAGAATCCGCCTTCCCTCATCCACGTTGTTGCCGTCGAGCCGGACGACAAGTGGCTTTCTCGCCTCGTCGCCGAGAATCTCCAACGCCCGCACGATTCCCTTGGCCACCTCGTCGCACGCGGTGATCCCGCCGAACACGTTGACGAACACGCTGCGCACGTCGGGATCGCTGAGGATGATCTCCAGACCGTTCGCCATCACCTCCGCCGAGGCTCCGCCACCGATGTCGAGGAAATTCGCCGGCTTGACACCACCCCACCGCTCACCGGCATAGGCGACAACGTCCAGGGTCGACATGACCAGACCAGCGCCGTTGCCGATGATGCCGACTTGGCCGTCCAACTTCACGTAGTTGAGGTCCTTGGCCTTGGCCTTGGCTTCCAACGGGTCCTCGGCCTCCGAGTCCACGAGCTCGGCGTGCCCGGGGTGGCGGAACGAGGCGTTGTCGTCGAGGGTCACCTTCCCGTCCAGGGCGATGACCCTGCCCTGCGGATCACGCACCAGCGGGTTGACCTCAACCAGCGTCGCGTCCTCCTCCACGAAGGTCCGCCACAGCTTGACAAGGACGTCGACGACCTGGTCGGCAACCTGCGCGGGAAACGTGCCGGCGGCCACGATCTCGCGCGCCTTGGCGGCGTCGACACCCGCGATGGCGTCCACCGGGATCTTGGCGAGGGCCTCGGGACGCTCGACGGCCAGCTGCTCGATCTCCATGCCGCCCTCGGCCGACGCCATGGCCAGGAACGTGCGGTTCGCGCGGTCGAGCAGGAAGGAGACGTAGTACTCCTCGTCGATGTCGGACGCCGGGGTCACCAGCACCTTGCGCGTGACGTGTCCCTTGATGTCCAACCCGAGGATGGCGCCGGCCTTGGCTTCGGCGTCCTCGGCGGTCTTGGCGAGCTTCACGCCGCCGGCCTTGCCTCGGCCACCCGTCTTGACCTGCGCCTTGACGACGACTGTCTGGTCCAGCCGTGCCGCGATGGCACGTGCCTCGCCTGGGGTGTGGGCCACGGAGCCGGGCAGTACCGGCACTCCGTGGGCGGCGAAGAGGTCCTTCGCCTGGTACTCGTACAGGTCCACTGGGGTCTCCTGCGACGTCGGTGTCGGGCGCTGGCCACACTGTGTCGGGGCATCCGCGCGCCGTGCTGGCTCCGGCCGGAAAGCCACGGAAAACGGCCGCATCAGACCCTAGCGGCAGTCGGCTCGCCGGCCGTACCGGGGAGCGGTGAGGTCGGTCACCGCGTACGTGAACTCGGTCACGATCGCCGCTCGGCTGAGACACGCACATTGTCTGCCGTCTCAGCAGGAAAGCGCGCTTCGGCGGCGAGCGCCATGACGGCGCCGACCAGCAGCGAGGCGAGGCAGGCTACCGCCAACCACGTCCCAACGCCGACGGATGCCCCGCTGACCCGCCCACCCGTCAACGGAAACTCCAGCGTGCGGACGGCGACAACCCCGGCGGCACCGAACAGCAGTGAGGCTCCCCTCGCCGGCCGGGACCGCAACGCCAGCATGCCGGCAAGGGCCACGACGACGAGCGCCACCAACAGTCCGGTCGACGCGACTTCACGGACGTTGGACCACAACCCGGGTGCCTGATAGTCGGCGGCGGTCACCGTGGGCAGGCCGAACGCTCCGACCGCGAGCACCGTTGCCAGCGTCACAGGTGCAACCAACACGGTCCTGGGCCGAAACTGGCTGACATCGACGTCCTCCCGTTCGAAGACCCCGGCGACCGCGGCGGCGACGGCCGCGGCGACGACAACGATGACCGACAGCCACACGAACCGGGTGCCGACACCGGACTCGACAGAACCGATCGAGGTGGCCGACAGCCCGGCGTCGAACAAGCCCATGGCGACGAACGGAATGGACACACACAGCACCGTGAACGCCGGGCGAATCGCCGTGGCGAGCCGCCGGAAGAGCAGGGCGAACCCGAGCAGACCGACGAGCACACCGCTGGGCCCGAGCAGCCTGCTGGCATAGTCCACCGGCGCCACCCCGCCTGGAACGGACAGGCTCGGCAGCTGCGCACCGAGAACCGCGGTCCCACCGGCGACAATCCCGAGCACGCCGGCCAACCCGTGCCAGCCGACCATCTTCCGCTCCCTGGCCGCCTTGACCACCGTGCGCGGAGTGGCCGTCTCGGGAAGGCCCGACCGAACGGGCACGGTGACGTGAGCGAGCACGATCAGCACGCACGCGGCGGCGACCGCGCAGAACGGACCTGGGGCCGGATGCAGGCCGGCGATGGCGAGGCTGGCCACCGCCGGCGGGACGGCCATGGCAAGCACGGCGAGCCCGCTGCCGAGCAGGCCTCCCCTGACAAGCTCGGAACTGCCGGAGCTCACGGCGACCGCGACGCCCAAGGGCACAGCGAGCACGACGACGAGCCCACCCACGAGCACCAGCATCGGACCATCGAGAACGCCGGTGGCCGGCAGGAACACGTCGTCGGACAGGAACGGCACCCCGCTCAGCCCGACCGCGGCGACAAGCGCGATCAACACCGACCATGCCAACAGTCCGCGACTGACGTCCTCGCTATCCTCCCGTTGCACCGAAAGGCCGGTCCCGAGCACGCCGGCGAGCACCATGCACAGGTGCCCGGCGAGCAGCAGCCAGGTTCCCGTCGCCGCCGTCGGCCGCAGCGCCGTCGTGGCCAGCAGCAGTTCCGGACGGCTGAGAAGGCCGGCGTTGAACACCAGTTCCAGGTCTCCGATGACTCGGCCGAGCGCGATCACGGCAAGCATGGCGAGCAACGCCGAGACCACGGCAGGCCTGTCCCGTGCCGCGTACCCGGCGGCGACGGCGACCGGCCCAAGTGCGAGCACGGCGAGCAGCGGCCACGACAGGAACCCCGGCGGCGCTCCGGTGGCCACGCCGACCATCGGGCCGCCCACGAGCAGGAGTCCTCCGACGGCCGCCGAACCGACCGCAAGCCACATGCGTTGCCGACTCACCGGGCTGACGCTAGCAACAACTTGCGGCTCTGGCGGGACAACAGCTCACCGAGGCGAAAGCCCGGTTCGAGATCATCGGAAAATGACTAACTGATGTCGGAGATGTGTCGTAAAAGTTGTACGCCTCACTTACCGTCACCCATATGGGGAACGGTAAGGCGCGCCTCGGCAGCGAGACGATCAGGGCGTTGTCTGCCGCGATCAGCCCAGGCGGTCTGCGGGGGGTAGCGATCGAGTCGGCCTGGCTTGCCGCGCACACCGCACTGTACCCCTGGGGCGTGGTGGCGCAACGACTCCGCCCAGAAGGCCCCTACATCCACTACCGCACCGACTCGCTCGCACCGACGCAGCGCGGTCTGATGGTTTCGGCGACGCAGTTGTCGGGTAGTCAACTGGATACACCGATCCTGCTGATACACGGGATCGGCGACAACAGATCCGTGTTCACGGTGTTGTCCGCCGCGTTGCGCCGACGGGGATTCGGGGTGGTGCACGCGGTGAACTACAGCGTGCTGACGGCGGTGCGTGGGGACATCGGTCAGGCTGCGCTGTCGTTCGGCCGCCAGGTCGAACACGTCTGTGAGCAGACCGGCGCGGAACGGGTGCACGTGGTCGGCCATTCGCTTGGGGGCCTGATCGCGCGCTACTACGTGCAGTGTTGCGGCGGTGATGGTCGGGTGGACACCCTGGTGACACTGGGCACCCCGCACCGCGGCACCGTGGCCGCGTATCTGTTGCCGACAAGACTGGCTGGTCAGCTGCGCCCGGGGTCGGCGCTGCTGGCGGAGCTGGACCAGCCGGCCACCGGGTGCCGGACCCGGTTCGTGTCGGTGTGGAGTGAGATGGACCAGATCGTCATCCCACAGAGCAACGCTCGTCTGGACCATCCTGATCTGACCATCGAGGAATACCGCCTTCGCGATGTCGGTCACCTCGCACTTCCGGTGAACCCAACGGTGTCCCGGTTGGTGTTGGACGCGTTCATCCGCCTTGACTGCCCGAGGCAGCCCACGCAGACAGCGGAGCACGCGGTTGACGAGTTGTGTGACCACACGGTCACTTGGCGTTATAACACCACGTCGGAACTTTCCCTCTAACCTCCATTCGGGGGACCACCGTGCCCGGGGGTTGCCTCTGAGGCGCGTGTTTCGTTACCGTTCGCCCGTCCGTTGTCACGGTCTGATCACAGCCGCGGCAGGAAGCCGGCGCCCCCGAGCCGGCCTCAGCCGGGACCCCCGCCCGGTGCCGGTGATCGGACTCCCCGAAGCGGAAGGTCAAGCTTTGGTTCAGCACCGCTCCCCCGGCGGCCAGAATCGACCGACGACGCGTTACCGCGAGGCGCGCCCCGACGCCGACCGACGTGCGCGTGGTGGCACCCACCGGCTTCCGGCCCCACCCGCGGCTCTGCGCGGCCGGGTGGCCGTCGCCGCGGTCGCGTTCGGCGCACTCACCGCGGCCGCCGCCGGCAACACACTTCAGTCCGAACGCTCGACGGGTGGAATCACTCCGCTTGCCGACACAAGGGACGCCAATGCCGCGTTCGGAGTCGGCGGCGGGGACGGCAGTCCCGAGGTGCTGCCGATCGTCCGCTCCTCGGATGCCGCCGCGGAAGCCAAGCGGCTGGCGGACAGCGAGAAGATCACCGCTGCCCAGGTGGCCGAACGCGCCGCCAAGGATGCGGAGGCGCACCGGCCGATGTTCGTCAAGCCGGCGGAGGGCACTTTCACCTCCGGCTTCGGCGGCCGCTGGGGCCAGTTCCACTACGGCATCGACATCGCCAACGTCATGGACACCCCGATCGTGGCCGCCGCGGACGGAGTGGTCATCGACGCCGGCCCGGCAAGCGGTTTCGGGCTCTGGGTCCGCATCCGGCTGTCCGACGGGACGATCAACGTCTACGGTCATATGGACACCTTCTCGGTGCACGTCGGCCAACACGTGCGCGCCGGCGACCAGATAGCCCGGATGGGCAATCGAGGCGAGTCGACCGGGGTGCACCTGCACTTCGAGGTGTGGGATCCCAGCGGCAAGAAGATCAATCCGCTGCCCTGGCTGAACGCTCGCGGTATCACCTTCTGAGCGCTCCGACCCCAAAGCAGGGACGCAGCTCAGAGCGCTGCTGGGCTCTCAGAGAGTTGCTGGGGGCCACTCCGCGAGGCCGGCCAATGAGACGTGCCGCCGATACCTGACCGGCACCATGTCCCGGTCAGCCGCGGCTCGCTCCAGTTTGGCGAGCGCCTCGTCGCCCGCGCCGTCCTCGGCAAGCAGCACCCTCGTCTCGCCGACCGCCACCACGTGGAATGCCGTGTCCGGCAGAAAGACCACCCGGTCATTGGTCTGCCCCAGTTCGTCAACGCGCCGGCCGCTGACAGACCAGACCAGGTATTCGAATCCGCCGGACAGATCAACGTCGAGCGCGGAGATGGCGTTGAGGAACGATGTCTTCCTGATGACGGCTCCCGCGGTGGCTGGGACGTCAGCCCAGCACAGCACGGCTCCCTCGTAGCACGGCAGCCGGCGAACGCCGGAGACGGCGCAGCCCACGAATGCCACCAGCCGGTCGAGGTCTCCCGTGCGCAGTTGCGCGTCCATCCGCTGCTCGCTTCCCATCAGATACACCTGGGCCGCGACAAGGTCGGTGACAGCAGCTTCGAGCGATTCCGACTCCGGGGCTCGCAGCTCGGGATGCCGCGCGATCATCTTCAGCACGGCGCCGGCGTGACTGTCGTAGTCAGCGCCAAGAGTGCGGCGCATCCAGTCCCGCTCGGCCTGCGTGCTGCTGTGGTCCCCGGCGACCGTTTCAACGGAGTCGGCCGCGGCGCCAGCCGGCACGTCGACAGGGGCAGCGGTGTCACCGGCAGCCTGCTCAGTGGCGGCCGGCAGCGCGGCATCCGGTTCCGGTTCGGTGGCTGCCGTGGACACAGCGGGCGCGATCGGTTCGGCCACCACCACTGGTTCGACCGTCACCGCGGGTTCAACGGGCGCCTCTGGCGGCCGCTTCGGCGTCGACGGCTCCGTGTCACCGAGGACGAGCCGCACGGCGCGACGAGTATCCAGATCGAGCTGGGCGCACAGGTCGGTCGCGAGGGTGAACAGCTCCGGCGAAACGGGGCTGCCGGGGACACCGACGGTGATCCGTGCCCACATAGGATCCATCGGCAGCGCCCGCACCACGGCAGCCGCGGCCGGTTCGGCGGGCTCGCGGATCCATAGCCCGCTGTCGACCAGCTCAATCACTGCCTTGTCGGTGAGCCGATACACACCTGGCCCGATCATCGGCAGGCCCGTGGCCGGCGGTCGGAAGCCCATGACTCGCGGCGCCCCGGCGGGAGACTGGGTCCGTGGCCAGTACCCCAGTTCGGTGGTGAACGGCCGCCAGGAGGGGTGCCCCTCGGCGTCGTAGGCGACGACGTCGATACCGCGAGGACCGGCCGTCGGCAGCCCCGAGTACGCCGCGACATGGCCGCCGGACACATCGGCGAGGACCTGGCCGAGCGGCTGGTTCGCGTAGTCCTCGCCAAGCGGCGCGACACCGTAGGGCGCGATCCGAACCCGGATCCGCGCGGGTGCGGGAAGCAGCGAGAGCAGGGCACGAACCTCCGCGGGCGGCAGCGGCGGCTCTTCGGGGCCTCCGAGGACGACGGTCAACACATCGGGACGGCACGGCAGGGCGAACACCGCACTAGCATGCTCACGACCGGATCCGTCCGCCGACGGCGTGGCGTGCAGCCACAGCCCGGCGGGAATTGGTTCGGCGATACCGACCTTGCCCGACGGCCACGGTCTGCCCGGGATCATCGGCTCCCACTCAGGAGCTGGGAACCGGCTGCCGAGGGGCTCGGGCGGATGAGACGGCCGGAACCGGAACCAGCACCCGGCCCCGTGCGAGTTGGTCACGAATGTCGAACCGCCAGGCACCGGAAGCAGGGTGCCGTCCGGGGCAACGACTTCGGCTTGCAGCTGGTCGGCGAGCCACTGCGCCGGCGACGACAGGTTGCCGCTGCCCGCTCGTGACACCGCGAGCCGCAGCGGCCCGCGCTTGTGCAGGGCGGCAACCAGAGCCGTCCACACCTGGGGGCCGGTTTCGGGCGGGAAGTCGGCCACGACAACGGTCCGCGCCGGATCCGCGGGCAACGCGGTCGCCAGCGCGGTGGCGGCCTTGCTCACGCCCGTCGGAGCGCACACCACGAGCGCCGAGCCGATCTGGCGACAGTCGAACTCGATGACCTCGTCTCCCCCAGCGGGGCCCTGATTGCTCATTACACCGTGCACAGTGCCTCATCCAAGCGAATCTGGCACCCTGTTGGACAGCTTCCCGGCGGCTTACTTCCGGTCCGTCCCGTCCTGTCGGGTTCTCAGAATCGTCCTCGAGAGCCACGCGAGGCGCCATCGGTGGTGCAACTCACAGCTTCACCAGAGGAACACCGCCGATGAGCATGAGTCGGATGGTGCCCGCCGACCCGAAATCGATTGTCGCCGTGGCCCGCGGGCCGACACCGTCGGTGGCGACCACAGTGCCAAGCCCGTACTTGTCGTGGTTGACCCGGTCACCGACCGCCAGCTCCACGGCCGGTGTCTGCCTCCAGCGGGCGGACGGTCCGGCGCCGCGCTCCTGGGTGCCGCGTCCCTGCCTCGGCGCCCCCCACGTCGTTGTGACCGCTGGCGCGGAGCGCTCCGGCTCGGTCCGACGCCAGTCGAGCAGGTCCGCGGGGATGTCACCGAGGAAACGGGATTCGGGATTGGCCATCGGCTGGCCCCACGCCGAGCGGATGAGCGCTCGAGACAGGTACAGCCGCTGCCTCGCCCTGGTGATGCCGACATAGGCGAGCCTGCGCTCCTCGGCGAGCTCGGCCGGATCGGCGAGTGCCCGGGAGTGTGGAAAGACACCGTCCTCCCAACCGGTGGAGAACACCACCGGGAACTCGAGGCCCTTGGCGGTGTGCAGGGTCATCAGGGTGACCATCCCCTCGTCGGACTCGGGAACCGAATCCGAGTCAGCCACCAGCGAGACCCGCTCGAGGAACGCGTCCAAGGTGCCCGGGGCGGCCGGGTCCCCCTCGTCTACTCCATCCGCTGCCGCTTCCCCGGGTTTTGCGGGTTCTTCGGGTTCTCCAGGGATGAACTGGACGAACTCCCGCGCCACCGTGACCAGTTCGGTCAGGTTCTCCAGTCGCGAGGCGTCCTGGGGGTCGTCGCTCGCCTCGAGTTCGGCGCGGTATCCAGTGCTGTCGAGCACGTTCTCCAGGATGTCGGCCACGCTCTCCCCCCGCTGCACGGGCTGGCGCAGTTCGTCGAGCAGTTCGACGAATCCGGCGATCGCCTTGCGGGAACGCGGGTTCAGCAGCGCGACCTTGTCGGCGGCCGCCTCCCGCAGTGCGGTCGCGAACCCGATGCGCTGCCGCTCCGCATGGGCCGCGATACAGGCTTCGGCCCGTTCCCCGATGCCCCGTTTCGGCACGTTCAAAATCCGTCGCAGGCTCACGGTGTCGTCGGGATTGGCGAGCACTCTGAGGTAGGCGAGCGCGTCGCGGACTTCACGCCGCTCGTAGAACCGCACTCCGCCGACGACCCGGTAGGGCAACCCGAGCCGGATGAAGATCTCCTCGAATACGCGGGACTGGTTGTTCGTCCGGTAGAACACCGCTATGTCGCCGTACCCGAGCCGGCCGCCGGCATCGTCGAGCAACCGGTCGATCTCGCCGGCGACGAATGCGGCCTCGTCGTGCTCGTTGTCGGCAACGTAACCAACGATCATCTCGCCGGCGCCGGCGTCGGTCCACAGCCGCTTGTCCCTGCGGTCGGGATTGCGCGCGATCACCGCGTTCGCCGCGGTCAGGATGTTCTGCGTCGACCGGTAATTCTGTTCAAGCAGAATGGTGTCGGCCCGCGGATAGTCCCGTTCGAACTCGACGATGTTGCGAATCGTGGCGCCGCGGAAGGCATAGATCGACTGATCGGCGTCGCCGACCACGCACAGTTCCGCTGGCGCGACCTCCCCCTGCCCGGTGCCGACCAGCTCACGCACCAACACGTACTGGGCATGGTTGGTGTCCTGGTACTCATCGACGAGCACATGCCGGAACCGCCGCCGGTAGTGCTCGGCGACATCGGGGAAGACCTGGAGCAGTTCGACCGACCGCATGATCAGATCGTCGAAGTCCATCGCGTTGGCGAGACCGAGCCGCTGTTGGTAGGCCTGGTAGACCTCGGCGACCCTGCGTTCAAGGTCCGTGGTGGCACGTTCCCTCGAGGTGTCGGCGTCGATCAACTCGTTCTTCAGGTTGGAGATGTGCACCGCGAGGGAGCGTGCCGGGTAACGCTTCGGGTCGAGGTCGAGATCCCGCGCCACCAGAGTGATCAGCCGACGCGAGTCGTCACTGTCGTAGATGGAGAAGGCGGAGGACATGCCAAGTGCCTTGGCCTCGCGACGGAGAAGCCGAACGCACATGGAGTGGAAGGTCGACACCCACATCGCGTTGGCCCGTCGGCCGACGAGCGCGGCGACCCGGTCCTTCATCTCCGCGGCGGCCTTGTTGGTGAAGGTGATCGCCATGATCTCGCCGGGATGCACACCACGTTCGGCGAGCAGGTAGGCGATCCGGCTGGTCAGCACCTTGGTCTTGCCCGAGCCGGCACCGGCGACCACCAGCAGTGGCGCACCCACGTGCGTCACAGCCTCCCGCTGTCGGGGATTCAGGCCCGACAACAGGCCACCGACCTCGTCGGCCGTCGGCGTGACACCGGCCTGGCTTCGACCATCGGGGGAATCGGCATTGGTGACATCGCCAGCGGGAAAATCGGGCAGCGCGCTCATCGGGCACCACGCTACTCGGGCCCGCCGACAACATTCGGTGAGCCGGGGCGTCACCGGAAGGAACGCTCGGCGGTATCGGTGTGCCCAGGACAGGCGCGCGGCGCGCACACTGGAGGCATGCTGGAGTTCATCGCGGTCGTTCTCGCACTGGCGAGCCTCGTCGCCGCCATCGGTTACGACGGATACCTGTACCTGCTCGGCTCGGCGGCCTCCCGACGCGCCGGCGGCGAACCCGTCGCCAGCTACGTCCGGTCTCGCTGGCCAATGGCCGGCGGTACCACCGTCGCGGCACTGCTGTCCCTCGTGATGGCGTCCTCCGACGATCTCCTCTCGGTACTGGCGATCCTGATCGCCGTCGGCTCCGGCGCGGCGGCCGTCCGGGGGCTGCGGGCCGCCCAGCGGGAGCTACGCGGTGGCAGCCAGAAGTAAGCACGGCCAGCGACAACCACATCACTCTTCCGAGTGTCACTCACGTGCGCGAGGGTGACCTGGGGTGCTGTCACATGGATCACGCCCTAGTCTGAGAGCCGTTGACGGCGGCCAGTTCCGGTCCATGCGAGCGGTACAGCCAGAGAATCCCCGAAGACATTCGCGAAGTCGCGTCAGAAAGGGAGCCGGGAGGGGTCTTAACGGCATGGACAACGGGGCGGGATTCCAGGCTCGGGCGGCCGAGCACGGTCGGCATCGAAAAGTCTCGGGCAGTGCCGTCGCCATACCGGATCCCCTGCGGTCGGCTACCAGGCGTCCTGCCCACGCGAGGCCGGTGATTCCCGGCCAGACAAGGCCTGACCGCCCGATGACGGTGGTCCGCGACACGCCGGCACCGCATCGTGGGCCGGTCGACCACACACCCGTCCCTGAGACGGTCGCCGAGGCCGACCCGGTTGGTCTGTGCACGTTCGACATCGGCACGGTGCCGGCCTCGGTGACCCCGCCTGGCACGTGGAAGCGAGCCGCCTGGTTTTCCATCGGCTCGTCGGCGGCCGCGCTGATCGGTCTGCTCGCGGTTGCCACCGCACTGGTCGATCCCTCTCGGCTGCGTGCCCAGTTCGAGTCCCTGCCGGGCCACCCTTTCGAGGTACCGCTGCCCTCCGTCACCACGAGCGCACCCCAGCCGGGCACTGTCGGCTATCCGACCGCCGTCGCCGCACGGACCCAGGCGATGGACGATGACGCCCTCGCGGTCAATGATCAGCACCGTCCGGTGCCGAGTACGACCGCACGGTCATCACCTCCCGGCGCGACACCACTGCCGCCCATCACGACGGCACCCGGCCCTGCCCTGCCGATAGTGGATCCGACCAAGATCGCCAAGCAGACACAGCACTTCTTCACCGCACTCAACACCAACGTCAGCGAGGCATACGACCTGACGTCAGGTGCGCTCAGAGCGAGCGGAGAGGCCGCGTTGCAGCAGCGCTACGCGGATCTGGCGAGCGTGCAGGTGCAGGGCATCGTGGTGGATCCAAGCAGGGCGGTGACCATCAGCACCGTGCTCGTCACCAGGAAGGATGGCAGCACGGTCACCGAACAGCACGCGCTGAAGTTCTCCGTCGATGACGTGCCGCTGATCACTGACGATTACAAGCAGTGACAGTAATTCCCCGTCCGGTCTTCGCCATGCGCATCAGGCGGACCTCTCGGCGCGACAGCGTCACGAGTCAATATCGATAAGGCAACCACCGCCCATCGGACGTGGCAAATGTCGCAGCTTTATACTCCGAAAGGAGTAAAAGTTGCACATTCTTAGCTCAATTTGATGACGGCTTCTCCTCAATCCGGTACCCATGACACGGCCAACAGTCGGACATGAGGAGTGAAAGACGGTGCGCGCAGACCCGACGCCGGGGAGCCAACTCTTGGCGACACGAAAGATCCCCGTGTCCGAACTGCTCGCAAGGCATGGTGGCGGCAACACCGCACGCATGCCGCGGCGAACGTCACCAGCCACCTCGACGCTCGAGGGCGACACCTGCCTGGCCGGTTCCCGCGTTGCCGGGGCCACCGACGAGCTCCCGACGATCACGGGCGCGGGCCACGTCACCGCTCATGAGGGTTACCGGAGCTGCCACGGCGACCTTCTCGCCACGGACGGGGCGCACACCGACCAGTACACGGCTCTCGTGTCCGACGGGGAAAGCACCCACCGGGCCAGTGATGACGGACAGTCCAGTGACGAGATCTACATCCGCGAGCTGCTTGTCAGGGAGGGGAAACTCCCGAAGGGCGAGCGACGCGGTCAGGTCCCGAAGATCGCTGCCGCTGCCGCCGGTGTCGCCGCGCTGTGTGGCGCTGTCACGGCGACCGTGCTGCATGTGCAGTCCGCCGAGAACGGCACACATCTTGACGCGGACGGTGCGGGCGTGCCGCTCACCGTGATCGACGACGGTGGCCCCAACGGCCGTGCGCTCGACGCACCGGTGCCGACGAGCCAGGGCGGCGCCATGCTGCTTTCGCCCTCCGACGCCGGCTCCTCGAACCAGGCGGACGAGCCCGACGAGATCGTGACAAGCGGTCCAAGGGTCGCGCCGTACGTGCCGCCGATCGCGACGACCGGAACCCAGCGGTCCACCGCCGGTCCCACCACCTCGTCCGGTAGCACGACGACCACCACCTCCAAGCCCCCGACAACCAGCACACCGGCACCGACCCCGCCGTCGAGCGATCCGCGCCCGCCGACCTCGGGCGGCGGAATTCTCGGTGGCCTGCTCGGCGGTCTGCTCGGCTGAGCCGACACCAACACGACGCCCGGCGCGCGTTAACCGATCCCCTTTGGGGTGACACTCGACAAGGCGTGGAATACTGGCGCCAAGTATGGCCGTCTCGGCATGACCAACGCGTCCAGGTGTTGGTCATGTGTGACCTCGGATGGACAGGTCGCCGCCTCGGCTGGGCACTCCCGCCAGCAAGACGGTTCGGACGTGCCACACCGTCGACCAGTGCGGCGAGGAGAGGGTGCACCTGTGGCTGATGACGGTCGCCTCATTGCCGGTCGCTATCGGTTGCTCACACGCATCGGCAGCGGCGCCATGGGCGTGGTGTGGACCGCGCGGGACGAGCGTCTGCACCGCACGGTCGCTGTGAAGCAGCTGTTGCTGTCCAACACGGTGAGCGCGGCGGAGTCGCACGAAGCCAAGCAGCGCGCGATGCGGGAGGGACGGATCGCGGCGCGGCTGCAGCATCCGCACGCGATCGCCGTGTACGACGTAGCCGAAGAGGACGGCAACCCCTGGCTGATCATGGAGTACCTGCCGTCGAGAAGCCTCTCGGCCGTACTCGGCGAGCGGGGCACGCTGCCGCCTCGTGAGGTGGCCAGGATCGCCTCCCAGGCCGCGTCGGCGCTTGACGCCGCCCATGCTGCCGGCATCGTGCACCGAGACATCAAGCCGGGAAACATCCTGCTCGGCGACGATGGCGTGGTGAAGATCACAGACTTCGGCATCTCGCGGGCGACCGGAGACGTCACGGTGACCGCGACGGGCATGCTCGCCGGCACCCCGGCCTACCTCGCCCCCGAGGTTGCCAAAGGGCACGACCCCGGACCGCCGTCGGACGTGTTCTCCCTCGGTTCGACGATTTACGCCAGTGTCGAGGGCGAACCGCCGTTCGGGCTGAACGAGAACACGTTGGCGCTGCTGCACGCGGTGGCCGCCGGCCAGGTGAATCCCGCGCGGCACGCGGGGCCGCTACAGCCGCTGCTGATGAGGATGCTCGCGCCCGAACCGAGCGGACGTCCGACGATGAGCCAGTGCCGCCAGGCGCTCGCCGCGATCGCCAGCGGTCAGCCAATCCCGCCGGCACTACTCGGCGCCGCACCGACACCTGTGCCGCCGACCAGGCGCGTTGGGCCGCCGGCCCCGGTCGGCCGTGCGGTCTCGCCGTCTGCGGCGACACCGGCCGCCTCGCCGCAGACCAGGTTGGATGTGAGGCCGTTCGACCATGAGGGCGACACGCGGCTGCGGTCCGATGTGGCGATGCGGCCGTCGGTGGCACGCCTGTCGGGACTCTCGCCCGCGGAGTCGGCAAGGCCGCAGAAGTCGAGCAAGAAGTCCATGGTGGTCGCCGGGCTCGCGATCGTGGCCGCCGCGGCGGTGGGCATCCTGCTGGCCAACGCGCTGACCTCACCGCCCAATGCGCAGAACGGGGCGCAGACGACCGGGCCAACCCAGCCGGCCAACCCTCCGGTGGCCTCCTCGGCGCCGTCCACGACGACCGCGACCAGGACGGCCAGCAGCACAACGAGCAGCACGACGACGTCCACCAGCGCGAGCACCACGAGCACAACGGCGTCCCAGGCCGACCTGGTGAACGCGATAACGGGCTACTACGGGCTGCTGCCCGACAACACCGACGAGGCGTTTCAGCGGCTGTCGCCCGCCGGGCAGACGAGGGCTGGAGGAGCGGCCACCTACCGGCAGTTCTGGGCGGGCATCGCCCAGGTCTCGACCAGCCAGGTGCGTGCGACCGGCAGGAACCAGGTGACCGCCGTCGTCAGCTACGTGCGCAAGGATGGGACGACCGCACGGGAGTCCGACACCTTCACCCTGGTGCAGTCCGGAAACCTGCTGTTGATCGATTCCTGGCAGCAGCAACAGCTCGGTGGGCAGGGACAGGAGTAGGCCTAGCCGGCCCACTCGGAATCCCGGTCCGCGGCCGCCAACCGAAGGGCGCGCAGCAGACTGGCGATGGTCGGCTGGTCGGTGCCGCAGTCCGGAACGGCGGCATAGATCTGCCGCACGGGTCGTGGGCGGCGAACCGGCCGCACCTCGGCGCCCGGCGCGATGGTGCCGAGCCCGAGCCGGGGAATGATGCTGATCCCCAGGCCAGCGACGACGAAACCCTGGGCGGTCTGGTAATCGTCACACTCCACCGCCGCGTTCGGGCAGAATCCGGCGGCCGCGCAGGCGTCGAGAAGCACCTGGCGGCAGGCCCCGCCTGGCACCATCTCGTTGTCGATCCAGGGCTCCCCGGCGAGGTCGGCGAGGTCCAGTACTGATTTGTCGGTCAGCCGGTGGCCCTGTGGCAACACCGCGAGATACGGGTCCTCGAGCAGGTGCACGAGTTGGACGCCGGGCAGGCTCGCCGGCTTCTCGCCGACGACGACCACGATGGCGACGTCCACCCTGCCCTCTCGCACGTCGGCGACCGAGGGGTTCGGTTCGACCATGGCCAGGTCGAGTTTGACCGTGGGGTGCTCCCGGCTGAACCGGGCGACGGCCGGCGGCACGAGTGAGGCCCCAGCCGTGGCGAAGTAGCGCACCCGCAGCCGACCGGTACGACCGGTCCTCAGGTCGGTCAGTGCCGCCTCGGCCTCGCCGAGTTTTTCCGCGATCGCACCGGCATACTCGGTGAGCAACCTGCCGGCGAGCGTGGGCCGCACACCCCTACCGGCCTTCTCCAGCAGCCGAAGGCCGGCTTCCCGTTCCAGCGTGGAGATCTGCTGACTGATCGCTGAGGGCGTGTAGCCGAGATTGGTCGCCGCCGCGGTGATGGACCCGCCGGTCACCACTGCCCGCAGCACCTGCATCCTCCGCACGTCGAGCATGGCACCATCTTATAGAATTTCTAAATTGCCCTGAAGCAATTTTCACTTGAGCTGACGAATAACGGGGCGCATCGTGGGCCCATGGCTTCCTTGCTCCGGCTGGTCGCCCTCGCCCTCATCTGGGGTTCCAGCTTCCTGTGGATCAAACTCGGTCTCGACGCGATGGCGCCGTCCCAGATGGTGTTCGCGAGGCTCGCCCTTGCCTCGGTCGTGCTGCTGACCCTCAGCCTCCTCCGCCGCGGCCCACTGCCCCGCGATCGTCGGGTATGGGCCCACCTGGCGCTCTACGTGCTCATCGCCAACGTACTGCCGTTCACCCTGTTCGCGGTCGGGGAGCAGACCGTGGACTCCGGGCTCAGCGGAGTGATCAACTCGACGACACCGCTGTGGGCGGTGCCGGTCTCCCTGCTCTTCGGCAGGGAACGACGGCTCAGCCTGGTCAACTTCGGCGGGGTCGCGCTCGGGTTCCTCGGCGTATTAGTGATCTTCGCGCCGTGGCGGATCACGGACATCGACCTCGGCGGTGCGCTGGCCTGCCTTGTCGCCGCGGCCAGTTACGGTGTCGCCATCGTCTACGCGGGTCGGTTCCTGTCCAATCGCGGCGTGCCCCCGTTGTCGCTCGCGACCGCGCAGATGGTGACCGCGACCGCGGTGAGTGCGCTGCTGCTGCCCTTCGCCGGCACGGAACCGGTCCGGTTCGTCCCGGTCGGCCTGCTCGCGGTGGCCGTGCTCGGTGTGTTCGGCACCGGGATCGCGTTCGTCCTGCAGCACGCGCAGATCGCCCGTGAGGGGGCGACGGCGGCGACGATGGTCGGCTACCTACTGCCTGTGGTCTCCGTGCTGCTCGGCGCGGTCTTCCTCGGGGAAACACTGAACGTCCGGGTCATCATCGGAATGGCCGTCGTGCTGGTCGGCGTCGGGATGACCCGGTGGCGGCGCGAGGCTGTCACCGCGGCGGTTCGGCCCGAACCCGAGCGAGCCGAGCACGCCACCATCGCACCCGTTCCGGATCGGTCTGCTCATATGACCCGCCCTTGACCGGATCGGGTGCGGCCGGTGACCGGAGAACGGGCAGGTAGCCGTCGACGGGACGCAGCGAGTCGGCGTCGGCGACGACGTCGCCGGTCAACAGGTCGACCGTGCCGAGCCCGCAGGCGAAGCCCAGCTCCGGAAGAGCACCGGCGAGGGCGAGCTGGGCGGCCAGGCCGATGCTCGTCTCGACCGCGGAGGACACCACACAGGGCAGACCGGCCGCCTCGGCGACAAGCAACGCTCGGCGCACCCCCCCGAGCGGAGTGCACTTGATCACCGCGATGTCCGCAGCCCCGGCGACCGCGACCCGCAGCGGGTCCTCCGCACGCCGGATCGACTCGTCGGCCGCGATCCGAACGTCCACCTGGCGGCGGACGGCCGCTAGCTCCTCAATGTCGCCGCACGGCTGCTCGACGTACTCCAGGCCGGCCGCGGCCCTGTCGAGCCGGCGGATGTTACGCACGGCGGTCTCCACGTCCCATCCGCCGTTGGCGTCGATTCGAATCGACCCGCCGGGGCCGAGTGCGTCCCGCACTGCCTCGACTCTGGCCATGTCCTCAGCGAGCGACTCGGGGTGGTCGGCCACCTTGACCTTGGCGGTACGACAGCCCGAGCGTGCGGCGACCTCATGTGCCCGTTCGGGCCCGACCGCGGCCACGATGCAGTTGACCGGAACGCGGTCCCGCACCGGCACCGGCCATCCCACCGTGCACTGCTCGACCGCGGTCGCCAGCCATGCGGCGGACTCCCGGTCGCTGTAGTCAATGAAGGGGCAGAACTCGCCCCACCCCGCGGGACCCTCGATGAGCATTCCTTCCCGCACGGTGATCCCGCGGAATCTCGTCGTCATCGGGATGGCGAAGACACGGGCCGAACCGAAGTCGATCGCATCGCTCATCGAGCTGTTCCATCCTTGCCGGCTGGGGACACGGTCAGACGAGACGGCGGTCGGTGGCCCAGCGCGACAGCTCGTACCTGTTGGACAGCTGGGTCTTGCGCAGCACGCTGGACACGTGGGTCTCGACGGTCTTCACCGAGATGAACAGCTCGGAGGCGATCTCCTTGTAGGCGTATCCCCTGGCGAGCAACCGCAGGACGTCCCGTTCACGGGGAGTGAGCAGATCGAGCTCGGGATCGCTGACGGGGGTGGCGCCCTTCCTGTCGGAGAAGGCGTCCAGCACGAACCCGGCCAGTCTCGGCGAGAACACCGGATCGCCGTCCGCGACCCGCAGCACGGCACCGGCCAGCTCCTGACCGGAGATCGTCTTGGTCACGTAACCGCGCGCACCCGCCCTGATGACGGCGATCACGTCCTCGGCGGCGTCGGAGACCGACAGCGCGAGGAACACGACTTCGGGATGGGCCCGGCGGACTCTGCGCAGCAGCTCCGCGCCGCCCCCGTCGGGCATGTGCACGTCGAGCAGCACGACGTCGGGCTGGTGCCGGGCGATGCCGGCCACCGCCTCGCCGATCGAGCCGGCCTCGCCGACCACCACGATCTGCGCGGTCGAGCCGGCGGTGGTCGAGTCCAGCTCGGCCCGGACACCGGTGCGGAACAGTGCGTGGTCGTCGACGAGGAACACCCGGACGGGCCGGCGCGGGGTACCGCCGGTGTCGTCGTTGTCGGCACTGGTCACGACGTCTCTCCTCGCTGCGCGGGGGCATCGGCATCCTGCTGGGGACGATGTGCGACTCGCGGCATCTCCAGTTGTACCTCGGTGCCCTCGCCAGGCGCCGTGCGCAGCCGGACCCGTCCCCCGTTGCGTCGCATTCTGCCGTTGATCGAGTCGGCGAGTCCGTGCCGGTCCTCCGGGACGGCGTCCGCGTCGAAGCCGCTGCCCCGGTCCCGGACGAACACCGTGACGGCGGTCTCCTCGACCTCGGCGTAGACGCTGACCTGCTCGACCCCGGAGTGTTTCGCGGAGTTGACGATCGCCTCCCGCGCGGCCTGCACCAGCGCGGTCAGCCGCTCATCCGTCGCACAGTCGCCGACGACGACGTGCTGAACCGCCACGGCGAAGGCGTCCTCGACGTCGCCGCAGGCCACCGCGATCGCCTCCGACAGCATGGTGTTCGCCGCGTGGCCGGTGGGCCGTCCGCCTCTGCGGTAGCCGGTGGGCCCGTACAGCCAGGTTCGCAGCTGCCGCTCCTGCCCGCGGGCCAGCCGGACGACCTCACGTCCGTCCTCGGCGTGCTTCTGGATCAGCGCGAGCGTCTGCAGCACCGAGTCGTGCAGGTGTGCGGCGATCTCCTCGCGCTCCCTCGTCCGAACGGTGGCCCTGCGCTGTTCGTCCAGTTCCCTGACCAGACGCAGCCACCACGGCACGGTCAGGACCACGACGCCGACCAGGGTGGCGAGCACCGCGATCAACACCGTGGGTACGTGGTCGAGAGTGGGGCTCTGGTAGATCAGCAATGCCGCACCGCCGCAGGTCAGCACCAGGCCGGCAACCAGCCGCATGGTTACGCCCCGGCCGCCGCCGACCACTTCGGTCACCCCGGAGCGGGCCCCGTCGCGCCACCGCCGTCGCTGTGCCTCGTCAGCCTCTCGCCACACCAGCGCCACACCGCCGAGTCCAACGGCCAATGGCACCATGAACCAGCTCGCCGACTGCCCGCTCAGCGCGACGAACGCGGCGAAGAGTCCGAAGGCCAGCGCCACAAGGCCGAGGGACTGCTGGCGCTGTTTGGGATTCTCGTCGGTCCCCGACCGCTCGTCGCCGCTATCCAGTTCGGTGAACATCCACAGCAACCCGTACACCAGCAGTCCCGCACCGCCGAGTCCGGCGAGCACCGTGAAGGCGATTCTCACCCACAGGACGTCGACGTCGAGATGCTCGGACAACGCGCCGGCGACACCCGCGACAACCCGTCGGCGCCTGGTACGACGCAGCGGCCGAACGGGGACACGGTCTCGTTCACCGGCCGGCGCATCGTTGCTGTCCTCGACGGTCTCAGCGCTCACCTGAGGAATCGTCACACGCGGACGCGTGCCGGTCATCAGGGAGCCACCCGATCCCGGGGTGGTGCCGGTCAGGGTCGCGGTCAGGGGCGTCCCGGATGTGCCGCGGCATCAGCGGAGGCATGCTCGTCGACGTGAACACGACAAAGGGTCAATCGATCAACGTCGAGGCGTTGCTCAAGGACTTCTGGCTCACCCGTCCGAGACGCCCGCGCCAGGGCCGGATGGTTGCCGGCGTCGCGGCCGGAATCGCCGACCGGTACGCCATAGATCCCGTGATCGTACGGGTGCTGCTGGTCGTAACGGCCATTTATGGCGGGGCGGGGATGTTGTTCTACCTCGCCGGTTGGCTGCTGCTCGCCGAGGAGAACGACGAGGTGTCGGCGGGTGAGTCGGTCCTCGGCAGGGGACACAGTTCGATGAGCCAGGGATTCAGGCTGCTGCTGGGCCTGTTGTGCATACCCGCCTTCACCCTGTTGTTCAGCGGGCCGTTCGGACCGTTCGCCGGTTTCCTCGGACTGGTCGCCCTGCTGGGCGGGCTCGTCCTGCTGCACCAACACAGGGCCGCGCTGGGTGTGCCCGGTACTCCACACACGCCGAGTACGGCGCTTCCCGTCGTCCGGGGACCGGAGATGGCCACTCCGGCGACCGAGGTGGTGCCGTATTCGTCGACACCGCCGGAGCCGCCGGTAACACCGGTGGACCCGGTTTTCCAGCCCACCGAGGTCATGGCGGCCAGGCGCACCCGCAAGTCGCACGTCGGCGGAATCACGATGGGCGTCGCCTTCCTGGTCACGGCCGTGCTGGCGATCGTGTCGCGCTACTCACCATGGCTGACCGTCGGGCACATCGTGGGCATCGTGGCCGGGATCCTCGGTGCGGGCCTCGTCGTCGGCGCCTTCCTGAGGGGTGGCCGTGGACTGATCGTGCCGACCGCGCTGGTGGCGCTGGCGGCCGTCGCACTGACCGGGTGGCCGTATCGCGACTTGGGCGGGATACGCCACGTCCGCGAGACGCCAGTAGCCCAACTCGCGTCGTCGTACCACAACACGCTTGGGACTCTGGTCCTCGATATGACCGGCATGAAGCTGGACAGGGACCATCCCGTGTCCACCGCGGTCAGCGTGGGAGTCGGCGACGTCAAGGTCATCGTGCCGGCCGGCGCTACCGTGAACGCGACCTGCGAAGCCGGATTGGGCACCGCGAAATGCCTCGACCAACGCCTGAGCGGCGTCGGGGCGCACAGCCGGGCCAGCGCCGCGGGGCCCGCCGACAAGAACGCGGGCACGATCAACCTGACCGTCCACGTCGGGGTAGGAGACCTGGAGGTGACCAGTGAGTGAGCGACTGGAACGTCGGGGCGCACCAAGGATATTCAGCCTGCTGATCGGGATCGTCGGGCTCGTTGCGGCGGCGTACGCGCTCACCGACGGTGCGATCGACGACCTTCCCTTCGGCGCCGCTGGAGTGCTCGCCGCGGCCGCGTTGTTGGTTGGCGCGCTGATCCTCGCCTGGACCGTGCTGCCACGCAGACGCAAGGACTAGACGCGGAGACATCATGGCCGCCACCGGTTCGAACCGGTGGCGGCCAAGGCGTTGCCAGGATGATCAGAGGTGGATCGCCGGATCGGTGGCCAGTGAGGTCAGCTGATCCGTGGTCAGCGCGATCCTGTCGCGAACGGGTCCGGCGTCCGGGCTGCCGTCGAAGATCGGGTCATAGTCGTAGGCCGTGAGCCAGACGACAGATCCGTCGAGGCGGTAGTGAACGGCCTCTTCCGCGTGTAGGTCGGCGCCCTGGGTGCGCTTGACCGCCGACAACCGGTGCAGCACGAGTGACCCGTCCGGCTGGGAGGTCGCGGTGCAGGACAGCACTTCCTCGATCGTGCACATCTGACGCGGGGTCGTCGTGAAGTGGCCCGGTGCGTCGATCTCGTACGCGGCGGCGGTCCGGCCGATCGAGTCGTGATAGACCGCGAACGTGGTCAGGTAGTCCTGGCCGTCAACGATGACTCCGGTCCGTTCCCCGCCCCACGGGATCAACTGCATGTCCTGTGCCTGGGGAACTGCTGCCGGAAAAGCGGTGGCCAGATGGTCGCCCATCGCCGCGGCGAACCCACGTAACGTGCTGGCCGGGTATTTGGGGGGAACCACACCGGGCGGCGGCCACTGGATGTCCGGCACACCGTCCCCCGGAGCGGACACGGCCCGCCCGGTAGGGGAGGCGGGCAGGACGCGGCCGGCGGCGTCGATCCCGACACGGGTGGCACCGGGACCGGTGGTGATTGGTGCGGCAGCCGACAGTGGCGCCGCCAGCACGGCGATCGCCACAGCGGCGCCAAGTACTCCAGTCACACGGCTCACGTTGATGCTCATCGCTCTCCTGACCGTTCCGTTGAGAAAGGGTGCGTTGTCGCTGGTCATCACTTACCACCGCCCGCTGCCGGTGACGGCTCGATCGGCTTCGGCGAGTGGGCGAACCCGGCGGGAATCTTGACCTCGAGCTGGGACAGGTTGTCCGCGGTCGGCGGCAGCCAGGTGTAATCGGACTGCGACTTGGTTCCGTCCGAGTTGATGATCTCCACACGGACCGGGAGATAGGTCGATGCGTTGACCCACAGGGTCAAAGGTCGGCGGCTGCTTGGCCGGGTCAGTCTGACCGTGGGCTGACCGTCGACCGATCCTCCATCACCAAGAAGTTTCAGCTCACCGCTGGCCAGCTGTTTCCTGATTTCGTCTGGTGTCAGGGTGCCGGGTGCTTTCGGGACGGGGTGACAGCCCGGCACACCCCGACATGGATCGGGGCCGACCGGGTCGCTCCAAGTCCACCAGGCATGGTCGGGATAGCTGACCACCGTCGCCGACACAGTCTCCTTGCTCGAGACCATCACAGTGTCATCGTAGATTCGGCCGTCCGATTGGACACTGATCGAATGGTTCTTGCTGCCGTCCGCCAATTCCCATGTCTCAAAGGTGACTCCGTTGCCCGGAACCCACTTTGAATGGATCACGTCGTGTGCGGCATCATCCATGGCGGCGACCGTCCTGGCCGCGACATAAGCGACATCGTGTACTGGTTCCGTCGGCGCCGGCCCGGCGCCGGTGACCCCACCGAGCGGAACAGCGCCGGTGACGACCAGCGCCCCACAGGCCGCTGCCGCCATCAATCCGGAAAGGACTCCGACCGAGGCCACCCGGCGGCGCCCCCCGACCTTCGGCACGGCCACGCTGGCCGAGGTGATGGACTTGAGCAGTCGTGTGCGTTCAGCCAGGTCCACGAGTTCTCGGGTTCGTCCGGCATCGGCGGGCCGCACGGCCGCGAGCCGGCCAGTCCAGGATGAGTTTCTCATTGAATTCCCTCTCCCCACGATATGCCTGAGGCCGGCACCGTCAGCAGCGGCCTGGCGTCTTCTTCTCCGGCGTCACCCGCTTCGGCGGATGCCTCGTACGACCGCAGCGCCGCCTCGAACCGGCTCCTCGCCCGGTGCAGTCGTACCGCGAAACTGACTCGTGAACAGCCGAGTACCTTCGCTGCTTCGATGTAGTTGAGGCGGTCCCAGGCGACGAGTGTGAGCAGCTCGGCGTCCGAATCCGTCATGCTCGACAACGCCATCCGCACCGCGTCCCGCTCGACGACAGCCTCTGCCGTGGCGTCCCGGCTGGAGGTCCGGTCCGCCTCGGCATGGGTTGCCAACCGAACTCCGATCGAGCGCTGTCGCTCACCTGATCTCCTGAGGTCCGCCAACGTCCTGCGGGTGACCGCGAGCAGCCAGCCCCGTGCTGAGGCGGGCACCTCGTGACGCCGCCGCCAGGCCACTAGGAACGTCTGGGCGGCAGCGTCCTTGGCTTGGTCGACATGATCCGCGCGGGCAATCGCGTAGCCGAGAACGGCGTCGTAGTGGTCGTGGAACAGCCGCTCGAACCGTTCGTGTTCATCGTCTGGCATCAGGCTCCCCTCGATCGGTGTCGTACGGAGGGGTAGTGGCCGGCAGACGGGCGGAAGTTACCGTTGTCCGCGCCTTCGTTTCCGCGAGCGCGAGCGGCGGCACCGGTCAGGAATGGCCGCCATTCAGTGGCGAGCATGACCGCGAATTCCTCCTGCCAGGAGAAACGATCCTCAGCTTTCTGACAAAATAGCCACAAAGAGAAGGCCCTACCGGCGCGGGCATAGGACTCACTTCCCGCCCGAATACAGTCGGTGAATCTCAGAATGACGGTGGCTGAGGCGCACTGATCACGTGGGTGACCGGCTGTGCCCGGCGCAGGCTGCGCACGAACATCATGCTGGCCAGAACCAGCAGCATCGCCTCGACGAGGAGGCTGGCCAGCCCGAGTGGCTCCGTCCAGTTCCCGATGTCGTCGGTGTAGCCCGGCAGGCCGGGACCGCGGGAAAGCACGTAGCCGACCAGTGGTCCCAGCGCCACCCCGATGGCGACGAACCAGCCCAGCCTGGCGAGGTCGGCGGCGAGCGCGATCGCGGTGAGTATCGCGACGCCTTCCAGCACGTAGTAGCCGATCGCGACGTAGTCGGGGCCCTTGTCTCCGGGGAAGCCACCTTGGTCGATCACATGGATGCCCGCGACAATCAGGCACAACAGCGCACCCGTCACCCGCGCCATGGCTGACGTGGAAACAGGTTCACCACCGCTCGACATACCGAACGCTCCCATCCCGAGGGATTGGACGACGGTGATCGCCATCAACGACCTGGTCGAAAATCACCAGTCGTCTCTGCTGCAGAGAATAGGGGAAAATTCGACAGGCGGCAATGAATTGGACGGCTCGCAACCGGCCCGTCACTCCCACTCGATGGTGCCAGGAGGCTTGCTCGTCACGTCGAGTACGACGCGGTTGATCTCCGTTACCTCGTTGGTAATCCGGGTCGAGATCCGTTCGAGTACGTCATAGGGCAACCGGGTCCAGTCCGCGGTCATCGCGTCCTCGCTCGACACCGGGCGCAACACGACGGGATGGCCGTAACTGCGCCCGTCACCCTGCACTCCGACGCTGCGCACCTCGGCGAGCAGCACCACAGGACACTGCCAGATGTCGCGGTCGAGTCCTGCCGAGGTCAGCTCCTCCCGCGCGATGGCGTCCGCCGCTTGCAGAACGGCCAGTCGCGGCGCGGTCACCTCGCCGATGATCCTGATGCCGAGCCCTGGTCCGGGGAACGGCTGGCGGTGCACGATCGTCTCGGGCAGACCCAGTTCGAGGCCGACCCGACGCACCTCGTCCTTGAAAAGCGAACGCAGCGGTTCGACGAGGGCGAAGGACAGGTCCGCCGGCAGACCGCCGACGTTGTGGTGGCTCTTGATGGTGGACGTCCCCGTACCACCGCCAGACTCGACGACATCGGGATACAGGGTGCCCTGCACGAGAAAGTCGTAACGCGCGCCGTCAGGTCCGACATCGTCCCGGATGTCTGCCGCGGCCTGCTCGAACACCCGAATGAACTCCCTGCCGATGATCTTGCGCTTGTCCTCCGGGTCGGTCACACCGGCCAGCGCGGCGAGGAACCGGTCCCGCGCGTCGATGGTGACCAGCTTGACCCCGGTCGCGGCGACGAAGTCCCGCTCGACCTGGGCCCGCTCGCCCGCCCTGAGTAGTCCGTGGTCGACGAAGACGCAGGTGAGCCGGTCACCGATGGCGCGCTGGACCAACGCGGCGGCGACGGCGGAGTCGACCCCGCCGGACAGCGCACAGATCGCCTTCGCGGAACCGACCTGCTCGCGGATCCTCTCGATCTGTTCGCCGACGATGGACGCCGTGGTCCACTGCGGACGAATTCCGGCGATGTCGTGCAGGAACCGCCGGAGCACCTCCTGGCCGTGTGGTGAGTGACCGACCTCCGGGTGGTACTGCACTCCCGCGAAACGCCGCTCGCGGTGCTCAAACGCGGCGATCGGGGAACCCTGACTGGTCGCGGTCACCGCGAACCCTTCGGGTGCGCCCGTCACGCTGTCGCCGTGGCTCATCCACACCGGATGGTGGCCGGGAAGCTCCTGGTGCAGCGCGCCCGTGTCGGTGAGCAGCCTGAGCTCGGTGCGGCCGTACTCGCGTCCGCCGGTGCGCGAGACAGCACCGCCGAGCGCCTGCGCCATGAGCTGGAAGCCGTAGCAGATACCGAACACCGGAACGCCCATGTCGAAAATCGCCGGATCCACACGCGGGGCGCCGTCGGTGTACACACTGGACGGACCGCCGGAGAGCACGATGGCGGCGGGCTGCCTGGCAAGCAGCTCGGTGGCACTCGCGGTATGCGGAACGACCTCGGAGTACACCTGCGCCTCGCGCACCCTTCTGGCGATCAGCTGGGCGTACTGCGCGCCGAAGTCGACGACGAGCACCGGTCGGCTCACGGATGCACTCTCCTGGTCACGATCCTCATGGGAGGACCCCATCGTCGCAGGCAGGCCGTGACCGCCCGTCCCGGGGGCATTGACACCGAACGGCGCACGGCGGGATCACGCCGATGGGGAATACGGTGGAGCCATGGACGACGCGATCGAGGCCAAGCCGCGCCCGTGCTGGATAGCGGGCAAACCCGAAGAAGGGCAGACCGAGCTGGTCGTGTGCCATCCCTACGACGGTACGGAGGTGGCAACGGTTTCGGTGCCGGGACCTGACCAGGTGCAGCGTGCCGTTGCCGCGGCCGCTGCCGTGGCGACGCGGTTCCGCGGGTCGCCCGCCCATCTGCGTGCCGCCGCGCTGGCCCACGTTTCCGAGCAGCTGGCCGCTCGGCACGAGGAGATCGCCGAAACGATCACCGCGGAGAACGGAAAGCCGCTGAAATGGGCTGTCGCCGAGGTCAATCGGGCGATCTCCACCTTCCGGTTCGCCGCCGAGGAGGCCCGCCGGTTCACCGGTGAGCTCCAGCGATTGGACACCGAGCCAGCCGCGGAGGGCCGGCTGGCGCTGGTCCGCAGGGTGGCACGCGGCCCGGTGCTCGGCATCGCACCGTTCAACTTCCCGCTCAACCTGGTGGCGCACAAGGTGGCGCCCGCGATCGCCGTCGGAGCGCCGATCGTCATCAAACCCGCACCGCGCACACCGTTGTCCGCGCTCATCCTCGGCGAACTGCTTGCCGAAACCGACCTGCCTGAAGGCGCCTTCTCAGTGCTGCCGGTGGGCAACGACGAGACCATGGCACTGGTGCGCGACGAGCGGCTTCCCGTCGTGTCGTTCACCGGCTCAGGTCCGGTCGGTTGGTCGATCATGGATGCGGCGCCGCGCAAGCACGTCGTGCTCGAGCTCGGCGGCAACGCGGCCGCCGTCGTCGCTTCGGACTGGTGCGCGCCGGCCGATCTTGATTTCGCGGCCGAGCGGATCGCGCTGTTCAGCAACTACCAGGCCGGCCAGTCCTGCATCGCGGTGCAGCGCGTCATCGTGGCCGCCTCGGTTGCCGACGAGCTGTTGCCCCGCCTTGCCAACGCCGTGCGGGCGCTGCACACGGGCGATCCGCACGACCCGAAGGTCGAGGTCGGCCCGATGGTGGACAGCGGTGCGGCCGAACGGGTTCGGGCCTGGATCGACCAGGCCGTCGCCGACGGTGCCGAACTCGTCGTCGGCGGCGGGGGGAGCGGCACGACGGTCGAGCCGACGATGCTGACCGGAGTACCGGCAACGGCAAAGGTGTGGACCGAGGAAGTGTTCGGCCCAGTGCTCGCCGTGTCCATAGTGGACGATATGGACGCGGCGTTCGCGTCGGTGAACTCCTCGTCCTACGGTCTGCAGGCCGGATTGTTCACCCACGACCTCCAGCTCGCTTTCCGCGCGGCCACGGAGCTCGAGGTCGGTGGCCTCATCGTCGGAGACGTGCCCTCCTACCGAGCGGACCAGATGCCCTACGGCGGGCTGAAGGCCTCTGGAGTCGGCCGGGAGGGCCTGCGCTCGGCGATGGCCGACTTCACCGAGGAACGCACCATGGTGCTCACCGGCATCCGCTTCTAGGCGACCGCCCCGCGTCAGGCCTTGGTCAGTCCCTGCGCGAACGCGAACACGCCGTCCGGGTCGTACGACTTGGCGACGGCGCGCAGTCTCGGCAGGTTGGCTCCGTAGTAGGCGTTGGCCCAGTCCGGCAGCTCCGGGTCGATGTAGTTGACGTATCCCTTGGAGCCCAGCTCATCGCCGAGTTGGCCGCGCACGTCGGCCACTGACTGGGTCACGGCGTTGGCCGATGCCACGCCAGTGCTCTGGTAGATCTGCACGGTCGCGATGGCCGACCGGTAGGGGAACGCGGTGTCCGCGGGCGCGATTCGGGCGACGGCACCACCCAGACTGTCGATGAGGACGTCCATCCCGGCCCTGCCGGACATCAGGGTGGCGATTCGAGCCGGGTCGTCGACCGCGCCGGTCATCACGCGGGAGGACGCGACGAACGACTCGCGGTCGAGCTGGCCGGCGCCGTTCCATCCGGGATGACACTGGTCGACGGATTTCGAGGAGCAACCGCCGAACCAGCGCATCGCGTCGAGGTAGCCCATGGCCTGCACGTACCGGGACGTCGCGGCGACACCGGCCCTCGCGGTCAGCTGAGCGAGCAACGGGCTGAGGCCGTCCGGCGAGCCGACGTAGCAGCCGGTCAGCCGGCAGGTCGGCGGGGTGCCACCGGATACCACGAGCGTCGACCAGAACTCGTCGGGTGCGGAACCAGTGAATCCCTGCCAGGCCCCGAGCACATCGGCCACCGAGCCACCGGGGAAACGCAGTTGGAACACGGTCAGTGCGGGCGCCGGCACCGTGTCGAAGGTGAACGAGGTGACGATGCCGAGATTGCCACCGCCACCGCCGCGCAGCGCCCAGAACAGGTCGGCCTCCGAGTCATGGGAGGCGGTGCGCAACCGGCCGTCCGGGGTGACGACGCGCATCGACCTGACTCGGTCACAGGTGAGCCCGTACTTACGGGTCAGAACGCCGACACCGCCGCCGAGAGTCAGCCCGGAGATGCCGACGGTCGGGCACGATCCGGCCGGCAGGCAG
The DNA here is from genome assembly GCA_019239965.1 of Kutzneria sp. Taxonomy (GTDB): domain Bacteria; phylum Actinomycetota; class Actinomycetes; order Mycobacteriales; family Pseudonocardiaceae; genus Kutzneria. The sequence goes on from JAFAZC010000002.1 coordinate 33,802, forward strand.
CGGCCGGCAGCCGCCAACGCGGCATACACGTCGATGAGGCGGGCGCCGGCGTCGATGACCGCGGTGCCGTCGTCGTGGACCTCGACCCCTTTCATGTCGGCAAGGTCGACAACAAGGCCGTTCTCCGGAGTGGAATAGCCGGCGTAGCTGTGGCCGCCCGATCGCGCCGCGATCGGAATGCGGGACGCGGCGGCCACGGTGACACACGCCTGCACGTCTTCCGGCCTGGTGCACTGGGCGACCGCCGCCGGCCTTCGGCTGTCGAACAACGGGTTGTAGGCCTGTTTGGTCGCCCCATACCCCGCATCGGAGGCGAGCACTAGCCGGCCAGCCAGTTGCGTGCGCAGTTTCGCCCAGTCAGGCGGCGTCGGTTCGGCCGGAGGGACTCTCGGTGCGACAGCGGTCGACGAGGCGACCGGACGTCGTTCCACGGGCGAGCAGGCCACGGCCGCCGTGGCGGCAGCACCCACCGCGGCGGTCATCAGAAACGCTCGTCGCCCTAGCTCCATCTTGCCCACTTTACGAGGACGTTGGCGTGCCCGCCTGGGTTGCTTCAGCCATCCACCCGGTAGGCGGCTGGTGCGTCGTCGGGTACCGCGGGGTGTCGTGGGGCGACCGGAGCGACTCTGTGGTAGCCGTCGCGCTGCGCCGGTCGGGGGTCCGGCTCTGCCTTGTTGGGCCAGAAGGACAGCGCCCGCTCGGCCTGTGCGGTGATCGTCAGAGACGGGTTGACGCCGAGGTTCGCCGAGACGGCTGATCCGTCCACAATGGATAGGCTCGGATAGTTGAAGATTCGGTGGTACGGGTCGATCACGCCGTGCTCGGCGTCGGTGCCGATCACACAGCCGCCGATGAAGTGTGCGGTTATGGGAATGTTGAACAGCTCGGCCCAGCTTCCGCCCGCCACGCCACCGATGTGCTTGGCCGCCAACTGGTTGGCCCGGTCGGCTGCGGGTATGAAGGTCGGGTTCGGCTCGCCGTGCCCCTGCCTGGTGGTGAGCCCGCGGCCGAACGGACCTCGTCTGGTGTAGGTGGTGATCGAGTTGTCCAGGCTCTGCATCACCAGGAGGATCACGGTGCGCTCGCTCCAGCCGCGCACGGAGAGTACCCGCAACGTGGTCAGCGGATGCCTGCCGGCGAAGGAGAGGAACTGCATCCAGCGCGGCGTCCGCAGTGAGCCATCGGTGGATACCGTCTGCAGCACACCCATGGCGTTGCTGCCTTTGCCGTAACGGACTGGTTCGATGTGCGTGGTGTCGTTGGGATGTATGGACGATGTGATCGCAACGCCTCTGCTGAAGTCCGGGCCCTGGCCGTTGCCGATCCGGGAGGCACCGATGATCGACTCCGAGTTGGTTCGGGTCAGCTCGCCGAGCCTCGGCGAAAGGCCGGGGAGAACGCCGCGGTCGCGCATCCTGTGCAGTAGTTGCTGGGTTCCCCAGGTGCCCGCGGCGAGCACCACCTGGCGGGCCGTAATCGTCGACCGGCCGCCGAACCTCGCTCCGGTGCGCCGGGTTTCGACCTCCCAGGTGCCATCCACTCGCTGGGTGAGCCCGGAAACCGTTGTCATGGGCACGATCCGGGCGCCGGCACGTTCGGCGAGGTAGAGATAGTTCTTCACGAGCGTGTTCTTGGCGCCGACCCGGCAGCCGGTCATGCAGGAGCCACACTCGGTACAGCCGGTCCGACGTGGTCCCGCGCCGCCGAAGTACGGGTCGTCGACCGATACTCCCGGGCGGCCGAAGAACACCCCGACGGGAGCCTGCCGGTAGCTGTCGGCGACACCCATGTCGGCGGCGATCTTCTGGATCACCACGTCCGACGGCGTGACCGTGGGATTGGCGACAACGCCGAGCATTCGGCTCGCCTGGTCGTAGTACGGGGCAAGTTCGTCCGCCCAGTCCGTGATGTGCGCCCACTGCCCGTCGGCGAAGAACTCCTTGAGCGGCCGGTACAGCGTGTTGGCATACACCAGCGAACCGCCACCGACTCCAGCCCCCGCCAGCACCATCACGTTGCGCAGCAGGTGGATGCGTTGGATGCCGTAGCAGCCCAGGTGCGGCAGCCAGAGGAAACGGCGCATGTTCCACGACGTCCTGGCGAACTCGTCGTCGGTGAAGCGCCGGCCGGCTTCGACAACCGCGACCCGGTAGCCCTTCTCGGTCAGTCTCAGTGCCGCGACACTGCCGCCGAATCCGGAACCGACCACGACGACGTCGTAGTCGACGACAGTATCGCCGCTGTCCGCTGACAAACCCATCCGGCGAGGATAGCGCCGCGGGTGTGGCCTACCACCTGTGCGGAAGACCCGGCGCGCGGTCAGAGGTCGGCGCGCAGAATTCCGTACACCACCATGTCCCTGCGCCTGCCGCCACGCATCTGGGCACCCCGGAGCACGCCCTCGCGCCGCATACCGATCCGTTCCAGTGCCCGCTGTTCGACGACGTTGTCCACATCGGTGCTCGCCTCGACCCGGTCGAGCTCCGTGGTGGCGAACAGGTACTCGACGAGCAGCCGCTGCGCCAGCGTGCCCACTCCCCGCCCGCGTGCGGTCGGCAGCAGGCCGATGCCAATCTCCCAGGCATGGCAGGAAAACGTCGGCCCGTGAGACACCGCGAACCAGTTGACCCTGCCGAGCAGCTCACCCGTGGCCAGGTCGGCGACGGCAAAGCGGCGCACAGTTGGCGTGGCGAGAGGGGATCGCGGATCAGGACCCGGCTCGAAAACGTCGTCGTCGGCGGCCTTGAGATCCTCGATCTCGCCCGGGAAGGGCACCACAAGAGCGATCCCGTCGCGCTCGACCGCAACGGGCCGATCGGCACTCATCCGCGTACCGTCAGCCCGACCTTCTGGAACTCCTTGAGGTCGGAATACCCGGTCTTGGCCATCGCCCTGCGCAGCGCGCCGAAAAGGTTGACGACCCCGTCCGGATCGGCCGACGGGCCGAACAGCAGCGTACGCAGGTCGACCTCGGCGTCGGGGCCGACCGCCACCCGGCTGCGCGGCACCGAGGGGTGCGCGGCCGCTGCCGTCCAGTACAGGCCCTGCCCCGGCGACTCCGCCGCGGCCGCGAGCGGCTCACCGAGCATCACGGCGTCGGCTCCGCACGCGATCGACTTGGCGATGTCGCCGCTGCGGTGCACGCCGCCGTCGGCGATCACGTGCACGTACCGTCCACCGGTCTCATCGAGGTAGTCCCGTCGAGCAGCGGCGGCGTCGGCGATCGCGGTTGCCATCGGCACCCCGATGCCGAGCACACTGTCGGTCGTGGTGACGCCGGCGCTGTGCCCGTAGCCGACGATCACGCCGGCCGCTCCTGTCCGCATCAGATGCATCGCGGTGCGGTAGTCGCCGACTCCGCCCGCGATGACGGGGACGTCGAGATCGGCGATGAACCGCTTGAGATTGATCGGCTCGCCGTCCCGTGCGACATGCTCCGCGGAGACGATCGTGCCCTGCACCACGAGAATCTCCACGCCGGCGGCGAGCAGGTCGGGGGTCAGCTCGGCGGCGCGCTGCGGGCTGACCCGCACCGCGACCGTCACACCGGACTCGCGAATCTGCTTGATCGCGCCGGCAAGCAGGTCGATCCGGATCGGTGCCGAGTGCAGTTCCTGCAGCACCTTGGTGGCACGCAGCGGATCACCGTCCTCGGCGGCCGTCGTCAGCCGGAACAGCGCCTCCTCGACGTCGCCGTGCCGGGCCCACAGCCCCTCGGCGTTGAGCACACCCAAGCCACCGAGCTCACCGACGGCCACCGCCGTGCCAGGCGAGACCACCGCGTCCGAGGGATGTGTGACGAGCGGGATGTCGAACCGGTAGGCGTCGATCTGCCATGTGGTCGAGACATCCTTGGACGACCGCGTCCGCCTTGACGGGATGATCTCCACGTCGTCCAGTTCGTACGCCCGGCGCGCGGTGCGTCCCATCCCGATCTCGACTAGGTCCCGCATGTGCCGTCCTCCTTCGAGCCCCAGCGCAGTAGTGCTGAACAGGCAGCGGTGCTCAACGGGTTGTGTAATTGGGCGCCTCGACGGTCATGGTGATGTCGTGCGGGTGGCTCTCCTTCAGGCCCGCCGCGGTGATCCGCAACAGTTGGGCCTGCTGGAGCTCGGCCACCGAACTCGAGCCGGTGTAGCCCATCGCCGACCGCAGGCCGCCGACCAACTGGTGAGCCACCTGAGCGAGCGGGCCACGGAAGGGCACCCGCCCCTCGATGCCCTCCGGCACCAGCTTGTCCTCGCTGAGCACGTCGTCCTGGAAGTAGCGATCCTTCGAGTAGGACTTGGTCTCGCCCCGGGAGCGCAGCGCGCCGAGCGAGCCCATCCCTCGGTAGGTCTTGAACTGCTTGCCGTTGACCAGGATCAGCTCGCCTGGCGCCTCCGCGGTGCCCCCAAGAAGACCACCGAGCATCACCGAGCTCGCGCCGGCGGCGATGGCCTTGGCGATATCGCCGGAGTACTGGATGCCGCCGTCTCCGATGACCGGGACACCCGCCGGGCGGGCGGCCTTGTCCGCCTCATAGATGGCGCTGATCTGTGGAACGCCGACGCCGGCGACAACCCGGGTGGTGCAGATCGATCCCGGACCGACGCCCACTTTCACGCCGTCCGCACCGGCGTCCACGAGCGCCTGCGCTCCGGTCTTGGTGGCCACGTTGCCGCCGATGACGTCGACCTCGTCACCCAGTTCGTGTTTGAGTTTGGCGACCATGTCGAGCACGGCGCGCGAGTGCCCGTGCGCGGTGTCGACGACAAGCACGTCGACGCCGGCTTGCGCCAGGCTCATCGCCCGGGAGTAGGAGTCCTCACCGACCCCGACCGCGGCGCCGCAGACCAGCCGTCCGTCGGGGTCCTTGGTGGCATTGGGGTACTGCTCGGTCTTGACGAAATCTTTGACCGTGATCAGACCGCACAGCCGGCCGTCGCCGTCGACGATCGGCAGCTTCTCGATCTTGTGCCGGCGCAGCAGGCCGAGGGCTGCCTCGGCCGACACCCCGATCTGGGCGGTGATCAGCGGCCCCTTGGTCATAACCTCACTGACCGGTTTGCTGTGGTCGACCTCGAACCGCATGTCCCGGTTGGTGATGATGCCCATCAGCCTGCCCTGCGAGTCGGTCACCGGCACGCCCGAGATCCGGAACTTGGCACACAGTGCGTCGACTTCGGCGAGGGTCGCCTCCGGGGAGCAGGTGACCGGGTCGGTGACCATGCCCGCCTCGGATCTCTTGACCACCTCCACCTGCGCGGTCTGCTGCTCGATGGACAGGTTGCGGTGCAGGATGCCGATGCCCCCGAGGCGGGCCATGGCGATCGCCATCCGCGCCTCGGTCACGGTGTCCATCGCCGCGGAGACCAACGGCACCCGAAGCGTCACATTGCGCGAGAGTCTCGTCGACGTGTCGACGACGTTCGGGACGACATCGGACTCCGCGGGAAGCAGCAGGACGTCGTCAAAGGTCAGGCCGAGCATCGCGAACTTCGACGGAGTCGCTTCGGCGGCGAGCATTGGTCCAGTCATGGGCTGACCTCGGGCCTTCCTGCGCTTGTCCTAACGTCTGCACTGGTCTCCTGCGGATTTTTCGCAGGCTGCCGCACTGTAGCCATGGTATCTGGCGCCAACCAGCCGCCGGCCCGGTACCGTGCGGATCGTGCCGCACGATGTGTTGCCCCCAGACCCGTTCGCGGGCGACCCGGATGACCCGGCAAGGGCACTGGGCGACCTCGACGACCACGCCGTGCCCCCGATCGGGGACGAGGAACGCGCCGAGTTGATCGACGACCTCAGTGACCTGGCCGTGTACCAGGCACTGTTGGAGCCGAGAGGCGTCCGGGGAGTGGTTGTCGACTGCGGCGAGTGCGAAGACCCGCACTACCATGACTGGACCCTGCTGCGGTCCAGCCTCGAACAACTACTCAACGACGGCCGTATCCGGCCGCATGAGCCCGCGTTCGATCCGAATCCCGCTGACTACGTCAGTTGGGACTACTGCCGCGGTTATGCCGACGGGGTGACCGAGCGGGAAAGCGCGCGGTAGCGACCTGGCGTCGGACAGCCGGCTGCCTCGCGGCGCCCGTCAGGGTGTGGTCGACGTTGGCATTGACTTGGAACTGCTCGGATCGCCGATTCCGGCGTTGACCGGCGGTGTCGACGACGACACCGAGGTCTGCTGTGTCGTGCTGTCGACCGGTCCTGTCGTCGTGGTCGGCGTCGGTGTCGTCGTCGGCCGCGTCGTCGTGGTGGTCGAGACGGCTTCGGTGCTGGGCTCGGGCGCCGAACTCGGACTGGAGGCGGTCACCCTGGTCGCCGTCGTGCCGAGTTGCTGGACCAGGTTGTCGTGGGTCCTCGACAGATCGGACTTGCCGTCCTCGGCGGCCACCATCGACAGTGAGTTCTTGGCCTCGGCAAGAGCCGAGCAGGCGTCATCGATGCGCCCCTGGCTGATGGCGAAGCGGGCGGCGTTGAGATCGGTCTGCACCGCGAGCGCGGCCTCGAGCGAATGCGCGTGGTCGGCGTAGAACAGCTGGGTGAGTCCCCACAAGGGGTCGCCGGGCCTTGCCTGCCTCGCGGCGAGGCCGACACCGGCGAAAGCGATCGCGAGCACCGCGGCCGCCGCGGTGAGTGGAACCAGCCGTCGCGCACGGCGACGGGCCCTGTACCGCGCGAGGAGCACCGTCGACACGGCGGTCTCGGTGTCGACCACCTCACGGTAGGGCTCGCTGTCGACATCCTGACGCCAGGACAGCAGCAGGGTTTCGAGCTCGTCTCCCGGCCATACCGGGTCCGCAAGGTAACCAGTCGCGGTGCCGTTGTGCGCGGCCCGCTGGCCGGCGACACTGCCCAGCACGTCCAGCAGTGCGTCGTCGCACCGCACCGCGCCGAGGTCCACCGGCGTGTCCGCGTCCCGTTGCTCCGGGTCATCCAGCCAGCCGTCGCCGACGAGTACCCGTTTGGTGCGCCACTCCCGCTTCGGGACGTAATCCCGTCGCTGACCAGGTTCACCCATGGGGGTATCCGCGTCACCGGGCCCGTGCTCGGTCACTCAGACCACCTCCTCAGCTGCCAACGTCTTGCGTAACCGGGCAAGCGCACGGTGCTGGGCCACCCGCACCGCTCCCGGCGTCGAACCAACCGCGTCCGCCGTCTCCTCGGCCGAAAGGCCGACGACGACCCTGAGCAACACGATCTCCCGCTGCTTGGCTGGCAGCGCACGCAGCAGTTGGGCCATTCGGTCGGACAGTTCGCCCTGCATCGCGTGCTGCTCGGGGCCCGCACCAGCCGCGGGGCCGTCAGGGACCTCGGAAACCGGTTCCGACCTGTTGCGGGCGACCGCCCGGTGCGCGTCGGCCACCTTGTGCGCGGCGATGCCATACACGAATGCGAGAAACGGCCGGCCCTGATCGCGGTAGCCGGGCAATGCCGTGAGCACCGCGAGACACACCTCCTGGGCGACGTCGTCCGCTGAGGCGAACGACCTCTCCTGCCTGCCGACGCGAGCACGGCAGTACCGCATCACAAGAGGACGGACGGAAGCCAGCACGCACTCCATGGCTCGGCGATCACCGTCAACAGCGGCACCGACAGCGACGTCCAGCCCGTCCTCCGCATTGCTCATCGCAGACAACAGCCCTGGTGTTACCTCGGGGCACACCGGCAGCGCCGGTGTGCGGAGCCTCGGTCGCACGCCCCAGTCGGACTCGCCGTAGGGGGCGGCACCGATGATTTTCTGGAACAGGACGACGACCCTTCGTTACCTAGTGTCGCATCCGTCCACACGTACGAGCTAGCCCGACAGATCGGTTCACTGAGCTGGATCACCGCGGCCGCCGGCCGATGCCTCGGGTACGCGGGCGGTTACGCCTGGCGGGAACGCCCGCGTACCTGCCGGCGGCGAGGCAGCGGCGAGTATGTCTCGTCGGCATGTGAGCGGGGCCGACATGCGAGCGGGGCGCAGCGCACACAGCGCGGCGCCCCGTCCGGATGCGGTCGTCAGGAGACCAGGCCGCGGCGGAAACCGTGCGCGACCGCCTGCGCCCGGTCCCGCACACCGAGCTTGCGGAAGAGCCGGCGCGCGTGGGTCTTGACGGTGTCTTCCGAGAGGTAGAGCTCGCGGCCGATCTGCCCGTTGCTCTTGCCCTGGCTCATGCCCCTGAGCACTTGCAGCTCACGCTCGGTGAGCTGGACACCAGGATCGGACGGCTGGCGTGGTGCGGGCACCGAAGTGCTGGCCAGCGTGTGCGCGAGCGCGGCGACCAACTCGGGGCGTGAGGCGTCCCATCGAAGGTAGCCACGCGCACCCCCGGCGATGGCCGCGGCGATGCTGCCCGCGTCGTCAGGGGCGCCGAACACGATCACGTTCGCCTGTGGGTTCGCGGAGACCAGTCGACGGGTCGCCTCGACCCCGGTCGGCACGGCGCGCTGGGTTCCCACCAGTACCACGTCAACCGGCTGTCGAGAGAATCGAGCCAACAACTCGTCACCGTGTGCCACACAGTCGATGCGACTAACCCCTGGGACGGCCGACATGACACGAGTCAGCCCCTCCCGCACACTGCGCCGGTCGTCGCAAATCAAGACCGTCGTCACGGGGACTCCTTTCCTGCAGCCGAGTGACGTTCCACTTCCCCTATCGGACGCCGAAGGGCGAACCTTGACACGATCCGGTGCTTAATCCGTCAAGCGCCTCCCCGGGATGTGGCCCACCGCCCGTTCCCCGGAACGGAGCAACTACGTCCGGGCGGCCCTGGGGAATGCACACGTGTGGCTTCGCCCAACCGGGTCTGCGCCGAGCAAAACCCAGCTCAACCCCCTTTACCTCGTTAGTGCCAATGCTGTCCCCCTTCGGGTTGCCACCGGTAGGAGACAGGGGCGACCGGCCACATCGGCAGCTACCCAAGAAGGGGTGAGTTGTGATGCAAGTCACAACCCGGAAAGGCTCGCGACACAGGGGGACGGGTCACCGAAGCCGACGCAGGCATCGAACGTGATTATTGTTCATTTTGTGTTTCCGTCAGAGTGGACGACGGTGATCCCCAGCCACTCAGCCGGCGCACGCACGCTCGGCACGATCTCAGCCGAGCAGGACATGGCAGATCCGGTCGACGGCCACCGCCAGCGACTCGGTCGGCTCGGCGTACGAGGGCAGAGCGGCGAGCGGCCAGCCAGGGCCGCCGACGAAGAGCCTGACCCGCTGCCGGGTCCTCGGCAGGGCGGCCAGCAGCTCACAGTCCGCGTGTCGGCGCAGTTGTGCCCACAAGAACACCGCGGACGGGGCGATCCGGCGTACGGCGGCGGACAACGCGGCAGAAGGCAGCGCGGCACCGAACATCAGAGAGCCGACGCCGCGCAGGGCAAGCTCCGCGTTGAGGGCGTGCAACGGCAGCGTGTGCCTCTCGTCGGGCACGCAGGCGAGCAGCACGGGTCGTGGATTCGCCGGCACGCACGCACCGCTGACACAGGTGTCGAGAGCGGCCGTCACACACTGGCTGAACAGGTGTTCGATCTCGACCCCCTCACCTGACTGCCGCCAGCGCTGTGCGATCGCGACCAGCACCGGTCTGATCATGGTGTCCCAGGTGGTGACGACGCCCTGCTCCGCGATCGCGCGGTCGAGGAGCTGGCGGACGGCGGTGACGTCCATCGCGAGCACCGCCCGGCCGAGCCCTCTCGCCAGCCGGCTCGCCCCCGGCAGACGAAGCACCTTTCCGCCCGTGTTGACCAGGTCCGACGGGTCTGCGTGGCGAACGTCCTCGACATCGAAGTCACCGCCGGTGATCCGTACCGGATCGTCGGTCGCCTCCAGCGGTGACAACGCCGTCAGCCGTTGGGCGGACCCGCGAGAGCCCAGCGCGAACCGGGCCGCCTCCGCGGGAGAGGCGCCCCGGAGCAAGGCGCGCTGCATCACCTCGAGCCGGCCGATGTCCTGCGCGCCGTAGCGGCGATGACGACCGGTCGTGTGATCGGTAGGGCCGAGACCGTAGCGGCGGTCCCAGGTCCGCAGCGTGGCGGGCGCGATACCCAGTCTTCTCGCGACGGCGGCGACCGACAGCATCGGCTCGACGCCGACCTCGCCCGGGGCGCGCTCCGGCTGCTGCGTCGTCACGGGAGACATGGTCCGTTGGCCGGCAGACGGGGGCAACTTCGGTCAAGTGACTGACTGTGACGCAGAACACCGGTAGTGATCACAAGGCCTCACTCGTCGGCAGGAATGACCAACTTACCCCCCGAACACCCTTGAACAAGATTTGGCGCGGTTCTACCGTGATCGACGTTACGCCAGACGGAGCAACGGCGAGAAGCGCCGACCCCGACGAGGAGGCGGTCTGAGATGGCAGACACCAGAAGGCTTCCCGGTCCGAACGCGGATGTGTGGGATTGGCAGTTGGAAGGCAGTTGTCGTGGTATGGACAGCGCGTTCTTCTTCCATCCGGACGGCGAACGCGGACCGGCACGGTCCCGGCGGGAGGCAAGGGCCAAAGCGGTCTGCCACGACTGCCCTGTGCTGGAACCCTGCCGCCGGCATGCCCTGACCGTCCAGGAGCCGTATGGCATCTGGGGCGGCATGTCGGAGTCCGAGCGGGACAGCATTCTCAAGTCACGTCGTCGGCGTCTCGCACTCACCTCGTAGTCGTTCGGCACCGTGTTCGCCGTGCGCCGGTGCCTCCCTTGGTCGCGGCGGTGACCAGCGGAAGGGCACGGTCATCCAGCCAAGGGAAGACACCGGCTGCCAGCGAATCCGGTTCCGCGACCAACGTGCGGAAAGAACCCGCGAACGTCCGAAAAGAACTCAGTGGCCGTGGCCGTGCCCATGACCGGCGGCCGGCGGCTCGTCCTCCTTCTTTTCCACCACAGTGCTCTCGGTGGTCAGCACCATGCGCGCGATCGAGGCGGCGTGGGAGACCGCGGACCGGGTCACCTTCACGGGGTCGATCACACCCTGGCTGACCAGATCGCCGTAGCCCAACTCGGCCGCGTTGAAGCCATGGCCCCATCCCAGTTCCGCCACCTTGGACACCACGACGGCACCCTCGGCGCCGGCATTCGCGGCGATCCAGAACAGCGGCGCGGACAGCGCGCTCCGGACGATCCCGACGCCGGTTGCCTCGTCACCGGTCAGGCCAAGGCCGTCACGCAGCTGGTTGGCGGCATGCATCAGTGCGGCGCCTCCGCCGGGCACGATGCCCTCCTCGACCGCGGCCTTGGTGGCGGCGACCGCGTCCTCGATCCGGTGCTTGCGCTCCTTGAGCTCGGTCTCTGTCGCGGCACCGACCTTGATCACCGCAACGCCGCCGGACAGCTTGGCCAGCCGTTCCTGCAGCTTCTCCCTGTCCCAGTCGGAATCGGTCGCCTCGATCTCCTTGCGGAGCTGTTCGATGCGCGCGGCGACATCCTCACTCGTGCCGGCACCATCGACGATCGTGGTGACATCCTTGGTGACCGTGACGCGTCGGGCACTGCCGAGCACCTCGAGCCCCACCTCGGACAGCTTGAGTCCGACCTCGGCGGACACGACCTGGCCGCCGGTGACGATGGCCAGGTCGTCGAGGAACGCCTTGCGCCGATCACCGAAGTAGGGCGCCTTCACCGCCACGACCTTGATGGTCTTGCGGATGGCGTTGACGACGAGGGTGGAGAGCGCCTCTCCCTCGACGTCCTCGGCGATGATCAACAGTGGCTTGCCGTCCTGCGCGACTTTCTCCAGCACCGGGATCAGGTCGGCCAGCGCCGAGATCTTCTCCCGGTGCAGCAGGATGCGAGCATTCTCGTAGACCGTCTCCTGAGTCTCCGGATCGGTGGCGAAGTACGGCGAGACGTAGCCCTTGTCGAACTGGACACCCTCGGTGATCTCCAGTTCTGTCGCCAGCGTCGAGGACTCCTCGACCGTGATCACGCCGTCCTCGCCGACCCGCTCGATGGCCTCGCCCAGCAGGGCGCCGATCGAGGCGTCGCGGGAACTGACCGTGCCGACCTGGGCGATGTTGTCCCTGCCCTTGATCGGAGTGGCCTTGTCCTTGAGGAACTCGACCACGTGGTCGACCGCGGTCTGAATGCCCCGGCCGAGCGCGGTCGGGTTCGCACCAGCCGCCACATTGCGCATGCCGGTCCGGACGAGGGCCTGCGCCAGCACCGTGGCGGTGGTGGTGCCGTCGCCGGCGACGTCATTGGTCTTGGTCGCGACGTTCTTGGCCAGTTGGGCACCGAGGTTCTCGAACGAGTCTTCGAGCTCGATCTCCCGAGCGACGGTCACACCGTCGAGGGTGATCGTCGGGCCGCCGAACTTCTTGTCGAGCACAACGTGCCGACCGCGCGGACCAAGAGTGACCTTCACCGCGTCGGCCAGCTTGTTGACGCCGCGTTCAAGTGCCCGACGAGCGTCCTCGTCGAAGCTGATCTGCTTGGACATTGCGAGCCTTTCTCAGGGCTTGTGGCAAACACCAGGCGCCCCGGCCGCCCTGGTACGGGCCGGCCGGGGCGCCTGAGACGTGACTTGTCGTGCGGTCGTCAGTTGATGACGGCCAGCACGTCACGAGCGGAGAGGATGAGGTACTCCTCGCCGTTGTGCTTGAGCTCGGTGCCGCCGTACTTGGAGTACACGACGACGTCGCCGACCGCGACGTCCAGCGGGACACGATTGCCCTTGTCGTCGATCCGTCCAGGACCGACCGCCAGGACCTTGCCCTCCTGGGGCTTCTCCTTGGCGGTGTCCGGGATGACGAGGCCCGACGCCGTCGTCGTCTCGGCCTCGTTGGCCTGGACGAGGATCTTGTCCTCGAGCGGCTTGATGTTCACGCTCACCGGGGTGACCTCCACGGGTCGTCGAAAGCGTTGGCAGGTACCGACGGCGCCTGCCACCCCGCCGTCGCGGGGGCCGGGGCGGTAGTTGGTGCCGTTCGACTAGCACTCTACCCATGTGAGTGCCAATCATTCAAACAGGGTGGCCAACGCCACCCTGCGGGGTGCGCTTCACCCCATCGACACGGTGCTCACCGGCAGTCCGGGATCGGTGACCAGTCCCAGGCCGGACGGCTCGGCACCAGCGGCCACCAGGTGCGCGCCCACCGCGGCGATCATCGCGCCGTTGTCGGTGCACAGCTTCGGACGCGGCACCCGAAGCCGGATGCCGGCCGCCTCGCAGCGCTGCGCGGCGAGGGCGGACAGCCTCGAGTTGGCCGCCACTCCCCCGGAGATCACCAGGGTGTCCAGGCCGAACTCCCTGACCGCCCGGACAGCCTTGGCGGTGAGCACGTCCGCGACGGCTTCCTGGAACGATGCGGCGACATCGGCGACGGGAACAGCGAGACCGTCCCGCTCCCGGTTCTCCACCCAGCGTGCCACCGCGGTCTTCAGTCCCGAGAAGGAGAAGTCGTACTTGGCGTCGCGCGGACCGGTCAATCCGCGTGGAAACGCGATCGCGCAGCCATTGCCCTGCTTGGCGAGCCGGTCGATCGGAGGGCCGCCGGGATAAGGCAGGTCGAGCACCCTGGCCACCTTGTCGTATGCCTCACCGGCCGCGTCGTCGATCGTCGACCCGATCTCGGTGATCTTGCTGGCGAGGTCCTCGACGAGCAGCAGCGACGAGTGCCCGCCGGAAACAAGCAGCGCGAGGCAGGGCGAGGGAAGCGGCCCGTGCTGCAGGGTGTCGGCGGCGACGTGCCCGGCGAGGTGGTTCACCCCGTACAGCGGCAGTCCGTGTGCGGCGGCATACGCCTTGGCGGCCGACACTCCGACCAGCAGCGCACCCGCGAGGCCGGGGCCGGCCGTCACGGCGACCGCGTGCACGTCGGACAGTGCGACGCCGGCGGCGGTCAGCGCACGACGCATCGTCGGCACCATCGCCTCCAGATGCGCCCTGCTCGCCACCTCAGGCACGACACCGCCGAATCGGGCGTGCTCTTCGACACTGGAAGCCACCTCGTCGGCGAGCAGCTCCAGCGAGCCGTCGGCACCGAGCCGGACGACGCCGACGCCGGTCTCGTCGCACGAACTCTCCACACCGAGAATGATCCGGTCCTGGGTGACGATCCGGTCCTGGATCACGTGCCTTCTCCGCCTTCTCCGCCTTCTTCTGTCGCTCTGGAGTCTCGCGCGGGACGCCCCATGGTGTATGCGTCGGCGCCGGAGGGCCGGTAGTAGCCGCGGCGCAGCCCCAATCGTTCGAAGCCATGCGCCTGGTACAGCGCGATGGCGACCTCGTTGTCCGTGCGGACTTCGAGGAAGGCGGGAGCGTGGTGGTCGTCGGCACGCGTCAGCAGTGCCCGCAACAGCGCCTTGCCCACGCCCCTTCCCTGCCAACCCCTGTCGACGGCGATGGTCTGCACGCTGGCCTCGACATCCGGCACCCTGCCAGCAACGGCAAGACCCGCGTAGCCGACAAGACCGCCGTGCCTGTCATAGGCGCCGAGGTAGTAGTGCCCCTGCTCCAGTTCGGACAGGAACACCTGTTCCCGCCACGGGTCGTCACCGGCGAAGAGCTCGCGTTCCAACCGTGCGCAACGACGTGCGTCCTGCCTGCGCAACGGAGCCAGGGTGAAGTTCGCGCTCACGGCTGGCTCACCCGCTTGCGCCCGACCGGCTCGACCGCGTCCGGCCTGCGCAGGTAAAGCGGGGTCAACGGCCCTGGCTCAGCGCCGGCGAGCAGCGCGCCGGCGGCGACAGCCACCAGACCGGACGGCGAGGGATACCGCACCGACGACACCGGCAGTCCCACCACGTCGGCGTACGACTCGGCTCCTTCACCCGCGGCCGTGGTCACGTCCATGTCCGACACCGTGCTGACCAGCTCGGCCGGGCGCCGCACTCCCGGTCCCCCGGTGCGGTGCCCTGCGGCGTCATAGGTGGCCCAGTAGACCTCACGGCGCCGCGCGTCCGTCGCGACGAGCAGGCCGGCTTCGGCGCGGGCATCGGCGGCGATGGCGTCCAGGGAGACAACGGGGTACACCGGGAGACCGAGGGCGTGACCGAACGCGGCCGCGGTGACCATGCCGACACGCAGCCCGGTGAACGGGCCAGGACCGCTACCGCAAACGATTGCGTTCAGATTGGCGAGCGTACGTCCGACCTCATGGAGCGCATCCATCACGTGCGGAACGAGCAACTCGCCGTGCGCCTTCGCATTCACGGTGACCCGCTGTGCCAGAGTCCGCGGGATACCGTCGGACTCGAGCTGGACAACGCCAGCCGTCACGGCGGGCGTTGCGGTGTCGATGGCGAGGACTAGCACGGTCGCAAGGTTACGTCCATCATCGATGCGGTCCACGACCTGAGGGGGGATCGGATGCTGCTGCCCACGCTCGCGGACCCGTCTGACACCGAGGCCATCCGCTTCGGGGAACGGGTACTGAGCCATCGCCAGCTGGCCACGGTGGCCTCCGGGCTCGGCCGGTCCCTGGGTTCCGGCCGGGTCGCGGTGTGGGCGAGGCCGACCATCGAGACCTGCGTCGCGGTCGTGGCCGCGCTCGGCGCCGCGGCACCCGTGGTGCCGATCAATCCCAAGGTGGGCGAACGGGAACTGGAACACATCCTCGCTGACAGCATGCCGGAACTCGTGATCGCCGCCCCCGGTGACACGCTCCCGGACGGACTCGCGACCCTGCCGAGGATCGACGTCGACCTGACCGCGAACGGCGGTGGCCGGACAGCGAGTGAACCGTCAGGCGAAGCACCGGCCTTCGTCGTCTACACCTCGGGCACCACCGGGCCACCCAAGGGCGTTGTCCTGCCCCGCCGCGCCATCTCGAGCAATCTTGACGCCCTCGCCGAGGCGTGGGAGTGGACCTCGGACGACGTCGTCACACACGGGCTGCCCCTTTTCCATGTGCACGGATTGATCATCGGCGTACTCGGTCCGCTGCGCCGCGGTGGCGCCGTTCGCCATCTCGGTACGTTCTCCACACGGGCGGCCGCCGCCGAACTCGCCGGACCGGCGACCATGATGTTCGGCGTGCCAACGATGTACCACCGGCTCGCGGCGGACATCGAGGCCGATCCGGAGCTGGCCAAGTCGGTGTCCGCGGCCCGGCTGCTGGTCTCCGGCTCGGCCGCGCTGCCGGCGATCTGCCACGAGCGGATCGCCCGTGCCACCGGACAGCGGATCGTCGAGCGCTACGGGATGACCGAGACGTTGATGAACTGCAGCGTGCGTGCGTCCGGCGAACGCCGTCCGGGAACGGTCGGGCCAGCTCTTGACGGCGTCGAGCTGCGGCTGGTCGACGACGTCGGAGCGCCCATCACCGACAGCGGTCCCGCCGAGAACGGCACCGACGAGACGATCGGCGAGATCGAGGTGCGCGGCCCGAACCTGTTCCTGGAGTACCTCAACCGGCCCGACGCCACCGCGGAGGCCTTCCACGACGGCTGGTTCCGCACCGGGGACATGGCGACACGGACACCGGACGGATACGTCCGGATCGTCGGACGCCGGGCGACCGACATCATCAAGAGCGGCGGGTTCAAGATCGGTGCCGGCGAGGTCGAGAACGCCCTACTGGAGCATCCCGACGTCGCCGAGGTCGCCGTCGCCGGCCGGCCCGACGACGATCTTGGCGAGCGGATCGTGGCCTGGGTCGTACCGTCAGCGGCACGGCCCACCGCCGAGGAGCTGACCGACCACGTGGCCCGACTGCTCACCCCGCACAAGCGGCCGAGAACAGTCCACTTCGTGGAGGCCTTGCCGCGCAACGAGTTGGGCAAGGTCCGTAAACGCGACCTGCGTTAACTCGCCCAGGCGTTCACCCGGTCACGCCGCGGCATCTAGCAAGGCAGATCCCGGTCGGCCCAGGAGCCGCGCGGGAGAAGGTGGGCCACCCGGACATCGTCCGCGCGCCGCTCCAACCGGATCAGAAGGTGGTCGTCGGAGAGCCTCTCCGCCGGCCCCTCCCCCCACTCCACGACGATGGCCGCGTCGACCAGATCGGTGTCGAGATCCAGATCGTCCAACTCGTCGAGGTGGCCGCCGAGCCGGTAGGCGTCCACATGCACCAGCGGGACACCGCGGCCGCCCGTCACCGCCCGGTGCACCCTCGCGAGCACGAAGGTCGGCGAGCTGACCCTGCCGAGCACTCCGAGCCCCTCCGCGATCCCCCGGGTGAGCACCGTCTTGCCAGCTCCGAGCGGCCCCGCGAGCAGCACAAGGTCGCCCGCGGTCAACAGGCCGCCGAGCGCACGTCCGAAGTGGATGGTGTCCTCGACCGCCGGTAGCTCAACCGTCCTGCCGTGTCTGCCTGGTGAGCTCGCAAGCTCACTACGGTGCTCATTCGGTGAGCTCGCAAGCTCGCTCACGACCGCCTCCATCGATCTTGGCCACCTGTTCCCTTCACACACTGACGGACGAGCTCGACCAGGTGGCCGGTCACCAGGCGCTCCCGTTCCAGCATCACCATGTGCCCAGCGCCCTCGACACGCACCAGATGAGCGTCGGGAAGTTCCGTCGCGATCGCCTCGGCGTGCCAGAACGGAGTGATGCGATCACTGTCCCCGCCGATGACGAGGACCCTGCATCGCCGAAGAGTCGCCAGCACCCTGTAGCGGGAGTGCGCACCGATCGTCTTGGTGAAGTCGGTGATCACCTTGAGCGACGTCCCGTCGATCATCGACGCCATCAGGTCGACGAGAGACGGGCTGACCTGTCTGTCCCCGAAAGCGATCGCCCTGATCACACTCCAGGTGATCGGCCCGCCCGCCCGGCGCACCCGTTCGACGAGGTCGGGCTGCCACTGGGCGGCGAACCCGAGTGCCAGTGTGGCCGGATTGTGTTTGGCGAGCATGGGTCGGGGCAGCCCGGATCGACCGACGTCACCGGCCGAGGTGGCGACGAAGGCGACACCGCGGATCCGTTGCGCGAAGAGCTCCGGCCGTTGTTCGGCCAGCGCCATGATCGTCATACCGCCCATGGAGTGCCCGGCCAGCACGATCGGGCCGTCTGGCACGAGTGCACGCAGTACCGCGTCGAGGTCGCTGCCGAGTTGCTCGATCGTGCTGGATTCGGCGCAGCCGAGGCCGGAGCGACCGTGGCCGCGCTGGTCATACAGGACCTGTCTGACTCTCGGGCCGCCGAGCCTCGCAAGGTCCCGCCGCTGGAAGTGCCAGCACCGCCGGTCGAGCGTGTAGCCCGGTACGAGGACGACGGTCAGGTCGGGCGTGCCGCCGTCCTCGGGATCCACCTCCTCGCAGGAGATCGGCTGTCCGTCGTCGGCCACCACGGTCGACTCCCTGCTTGGCTCGAGCACACCGAGTGGCTCGTCGGCGTAAGGGTCGTCGGTGCCGCGCCGCTGGCGCGCCACTCGGATGCCGTGCGCGCCAGCCCCCAGCGCGACACCGGTGACCGCCGCGCCCAGGACGCCGCCGGCAATGCCGACCGTCCGCCAGAGTGGCTTCACGAGTCGCTCTCGGCATGGGTGTCCCCGGGGCAGGGATCCCCGAGGTATCGACGCCGCATCCGGGGCCGGTACATGCCGGTGACGATCTCGTAGTCGATCGTGCCGACGGCGTCGGCCCATTCGCGCGCGGTCGGCTCGCCGCGGTCGCCAGGGCCGAAAAGGATCACCTCGTCGCCTTCGTGGACCTGGTCGTCGCCGCAGTCCACCACGATCTGGTCCATGCAGACCCGGCCGACTACCGGCCGGTTCCGGCCGGCGAGCCAGACCCGCATCCGCCCCGACAGCGCTCGCGGCACACCGTCGGCGTATCCGACCGGGACCAAAGCGAGGGTGGTCTCCGCGGGAGTGGTCCAGGTGTGGCCGTAGGAGACGGACTCACCCGCCGGCGCCCTGCGCACCAGCGACACCGACGACCGAAAGGTCATCGCCGGCCGCAGCGGTACCGACAGGCCGGCCACCGGGTTGAGCCCGTAGACGGCTATGCCTGGGCGCACGAGATCGAAGTGCAGGTCCGGTCGAGTCAGGGTGGCCGCCGAGTTGGCGAGATGCCGAAGCGGCTGGAGGCCGGCGTCGACAGCCATCTTGGCGGCCTCGTCGAACCGGGTGGCCTGGCGGTCGATCGACGGGTGACCGGGCTGGTCCGCGCAGGCGAGATGAGACCAGACGGCAGCGACCTCGATGGCTCCGTCGGCCTGCGCACGCGCCGCGGCCTCGACCAACGCGGGCCAGTCAGCCGGGAGGCACCCGTTCCTCGTCAGCCCAGTGTCGATCTTGAGGTGGATCATGGCCTCGCGGCCGGCGGCACGCACGGCCGAGACGGCCGACGACAGCTGACGCGGCGAGGACACCGAGAGGTCGACACCGGCCGCGACAGCGGACGCGAAGTCATCGGCCACCGTGTGCAACCAGCAGAACATCTTGGACTTGATGCCCGCCGCGCGCAGCGCCAGTGCTTCGTCCACGGAGGCGACACCAATCCAGGAGGCACCGGCCGACAGCGCCGCCGCGGCGACCTCGGTGGCACCGTGGCCGTAGCCGTCCGCCTTGACAACGGCCATGGTCTGCGCACCGGATCCTGCCGCAAGGCCGGCGAGCAGGGCGACGTTGCGCCGAATGGCGTCGACATCGACCTGGATCTCCGCGCGCGGTGGGGAAGGGCACTGATTGGTCATGACAGCGTCCATGGTGGCACAGTCCCCCAGTGCCGCCGACGGGCTCGCTGGTCAGGCTCAGCCGGCCGCCGCGAGCGTGTACGGCGCACCGTTCGAAGTCGGCTCAGGCGGGCTCGGCTACGACGCGGCCCGTACTCGACGGATCGCCGCGGGGACGGCCGCGAGCAGGTATGACGCCGGGGCGGGCGCACCGGTGGCGGCGATGTCAGCGGCCAACCCATGCACGTGGGTGGCACAGCCGGCCGCGAGCCACGGATCGAGACCAGCGGCGAGCAGCGCACCGATCAGGCCGGAGAGCACGTCACCCGACCCCGCGGTCGCGGGCCACGCCGACTGGGACTTGTCGATGAGGACGCGGCCGTCAGGGGCCGCCACCACCGTGCTGTGTCCCTTGAGCAGGACGACCGCGCCCATCGATTCGGCGGCCCCGCGGGCGGCGGCGATCCGGTCGGCACCGACCTCGCCGGCGATCCGGGCGAACTCGCGGTCATGGGGTGTCAGCACGACCGGCGTGCCGGGATCCCGTTTCTCCCACAGGCCGGGGTCCTCGGCGAGCAGGGTGATCGCGTCGGCATCGGCGCACACCGGCACCCCGTCGGCAAGCACCCTGGCGAGCACCTCACGGCTCGCGGTGCCGGTTCCGAGTCCCGGGCCGACGACCCACGACTGCACCCGTCCCGTGTCCGCGACCGACCCGGTGGCCACCGTCTCAGGCCACCGCGCACGCACCGCGTCGACGGCGGTACCGGCGTAGCGCACCATGCCGGAGGTCGCCAGCACGGCGGCACCGGTGGCCAGCACGGCGGCGCCCGGATAGGTCGCCGAACCAGCGGCGACCCCGGTGACTCCCTGGCTGTACTTGTCGTCGTCGGGTCCCGGCACGGGCCAGGCCGCGCCGACATCGGCCGCGTCGAGCAGGACCGCGTCCGGAGAGCCCAGTTCGGCGTCGATGCCGACGTCGACGACCCGGACCCGGCCACAGGCGATCGCTCCCGGACCAATCACGTGCACCGGCTTGAGGCCGCCGAAGGTCACGGTGACCGCGGCATGGACGGCCGGGCCGTCGATCGCACCGGTGTCCGGATCCGCTCCGCTCGGCAGGTCGACGGCAACCACCGGGGCCGCCGCCAGGTCGACGAGCCGGGCCGCAACGGGCCGCAGCGGTCCGCGCGCCGAAAGGCCGACAATGCCGTCAACGACCGCATCCGCCCGGGCCAGATCCGTCTCGGCGGAAGGGTCCGCGATCCGGCCGCCCGCTCGTCGCAACGCCGCCAATCCGGCGGCATGGGCCCGGTCCGGGGCGAGCAGGACCGCGGTGACCGCCGCTCCCCTGCGGCGCAGGAAGGCGCCGGCCCACAAGGCGTCGCCGCCGTTGTTGCCCGCACCGACAAGGAGTGCCACCCGTCGTCCGGCGATTCCACCGGTCCGCTCGGTGAGCAGTGCGGCAACCTCGCCGGCGACGGCGAACGCCGCCCGGCGCATCGCCGTGCTCTCCGGGATCCGCGTGAACGCCGCCTGTTCGGCGGCGCGGATCCGGTCAACCGTCCACACGCCACGCATCAGGCGAGCCCCAATTCACTCGACGGTCACGGACTTCGCGAGGTTGCGCGGCTTGTCGACGTCGTAGCCACGGCAGCGGGCGATCTCGGCGGCGAGCACCTGCAGCGGCACGCTGGAGACCAGTGGCTGCATCAGGGTCGGCACCGCGGGCACCTCGATGAGGTGGTCAGCGAACGGCTTGACCGTGCCGTCGCCCTCCTCCGCGATCACGATGGTCCGCGCGCCGCGCGCCTGGATCTCGTTGATGTTGGACAGCAGCTTGGAGTGCAGCACGGCACGGCCCTTGGGAGACGGCATCACGATCACGACGGGAAGGCCGTCCTCGATCAGCGCGATCGGTCCGTGCTTGAGTTCGCCGGCCGCGAAGCCCTCCGCGTGCATGTACGCCAGCTCTTTGAGCTTGAGCGCACCTTCCAGGGCGACCGGGAATCCGACATGCCTGCCGAGGAACAGCACGGCCTTGGAGTCCGCCAGTTCACGGCCGAGCGCGCGGACCTGGGGCACCGTGCCCAGGGTGTGCTGCACCGCGGCCGGCATGGCCTCCAGTTCGTGGAACTCCCTTGCCACCTCGTCGGGATACTTCGTGCCGCGTGCCTGCGCCAGAGCCAGCCCGACAAGATAGTTCGCCACGATCTGGGCGAGGAAGGTCTTGGTCGCCGCGACACCGATCTCCGGTCCGGCGTGGGTGTAGAGCACGGCGTCGGACTCGCGGGGAATCTGCGCGCCGTTGGTGTTGCAGATCGCCAGCACGCGGGCCTTCTGCTCACGCGCGTGCCGTACCGCCTCGAGGGTGTCCGCGGTTTCCCCGGACTGCGAGATGGCGACCACGAGGGTGTCCCGGTCGAGCACCGGATCCCGGTAGCGGAACTCGCTGGCCAGTTCGCACTCGACCGGCAGCCGGGTCCAGTGCTCGATGGCGTACTTGGCGACAAGGCCGGAGTGGTAGGCGGTTCCACAGGCCACCACGAAGACCTTGTCGACGTCACGCAGGTCCTGGTCGGCGAGCCGCTGTTCGTCGAGCACGATCCGACCGCCGGCGAAATGGCCGCGCAGCGTGCTTTCGACGGCTGCCGGTTGCTCCTGTATCTCCTTGAGCATGAAGTAGTCGTGCCCGCCCTTCTCGGCGGCCGACAGGTCCCAGTTCACTCGGAACGGTGCGGTCTCGACGGGTTGGCCATGGAAGTCCGTGACCTGGTAGCCCTCCCTAGTGATCACGACGACCTGGTCCTGCCCGAGCTCGACCGCGTCACGGGTGTGTTCGATGAACGCGGCCACGTCGGAGGCCAGGAACGTCTCACCGTCGCCGACGCCGACCACGAGGGGGGACGAACGTCGTGCGGCCACAACCTGGTCCGGCTCGTCGGCATGGCAGAACACGAGGGTGAAGGCACCCTCGAGGCGACGGCACACCGCGCGCACGCACGCCGGCAGGTCACCGGCCGTCTCCCCCTCCTGGTACGCCCGTGCCGTCAGGTGTGCCACGGTCTCGGTGTCGGTGTCGCTGGCCATCTCGACGCCGTCGGCCTCGAGTTCGGCGCGCAGCCGGGCGAAGTTCTCGATGATGCCGTTGTGCACGACCGCGAGCCCGCCAACGGCGTCCCGGTGCGGATGCGCGTTGCGGTCCACGGGCGGCCCATGGGTCGCCCACCGGGTGTGGCCCATGCCCGCCGTGCCGGCCAGCCGGTCGCGCCCCACCTCGTCGAGGCGGGTCTCCAGGTTCGCCAACCGTCCCGCCTTGCGTTCGACGGCGAGGCCGCCCGGCCCGTCGAGCACCGCGACACCCGCCGAGTCGTAGCCGCGGTACTCCAGCCGGTGCAGGCCGGCCAGAACGACCTCCAGCGCCTGGCGGTGACCGACGTACCCCACGATTCCGCACATGGCACCACAGCGTAGTCAGCTGGTCCGCCCTGCCCGGACCGGTGGGGATCGGCTACCGTCCACGAATATGCCCAGACGCACCGCGCTGACCGTCAAGCAGGCGCTCACCGAGCTCAGCAGACCGGGCCCCGCCGGGGTTCAGCGCGGCGACCTGGCGGCCACCGGGTTGCCGGGGATGCTGTTCACCCCACGCTCGGGTCGGGGGTGCCCCGTGGTCGTGTTCGGCCACGGCTGGTTGCAGCCACCGGCCCGCTACGTCGGCCTCTTCCGGCACCTGGCCTCATGGGGATTCGTCGTGGCCGCGCCGGCCACTCAGCGCGGCCCGTTCGCCTCCTCGACCTCGTTCGCCACTGACCTGCGCACCGCGTTGGACGTGTGCTCCGGTGCACGGCTCGGCGACGGCGGCCTGACCGTCGACCCGGCCGCGATGGCGTTGGGCGGGCATGCCACCGGCGGTGGCTGCGCTGTGCTCGCCGCCGCGGAGGACACCCGTGTGCGCGCGGTGTTCACGCTGGCCGCGGCGGAGACCAGTCCGTCCGCACTGTCGGCGGCCAGCGCGTGCACCATGCCGGCGCTGCACCTCGCGGCGGGCGAGGACCTGGTCGCACCGCCGGTCGGGCACTGTGAAGCGATCGCGCGGGCATGGGCTGGGCCGGTGCAGCTGCGCACCGTGACGGCCGCGAGCCATCTCGGGTTCACCGAGGGCTGGCACTGGAGCCAGCTGCTGGTGCACGGCAAGGCGGAGAGCAGGACACAGGTGATCACCAAGGCCGTCATCACGGCCTTCCTGCTCCGTGTGCTGACCAAGGAGCGGCGGTACGTGTCGCTGCTGGACGGCGACCTGCGCCGAGCGGCCATTAGTTATCAGCGCGGTTCACGGCCGGTGCGGGCCTGACTCGGCTACCGTCTGACCATGTCGTCCGGCACCCACGGGACATATGGCCCCCCTGGCGGCTGGCAGTCTCAACCGGGACCGCCGCCGTTCGGCCAGCCGCCGCCAATGCCGCCGTTGTCTCCACCCGGCCCGGCGGGACCGGCGCAGCGGCCAGCCAGCATGGCGCTGACCATCGTGACGGCCGTATTGGCGATCATCCTCGCCGGCGGTTGGGGATTCCTGGGCACCGCCACACTGGTCGCGTACGCCACCGACCCGAAGGCCACCGCCCCGTCGGGCATCGTCGCTGTCGTCATCGGGATTCTGCTCGCTCTGGTGTTGCTCGTCGGAGCCTTTCTCCTTCTGGCGCGGAACATGGCCGGCATGATCATGGCCGGAATTGGCGGCATCGCGGGAGCGCCGCTGGCCTTGCTGGCCGGACCGATCGCCCCGATGCTGGTACTGGGGTCGATCTCCAGCTTGATCGTCGCGGTGTTGGCGTTCCTGCCGCCGGTGCGCGACGCGATGAAGACTCGACGACCCATGGTCCCGCCACCGCCGCCGTACGGCTTTCCACCCGGACCGCCGGCCTGGTGATCTCTGGCGCTCAGCGCAGCCAGTTCTGTTCGGAGAAGTCGTCCTCGTCGAGGTCGTCGGTGGTGGGACGGATCGCGGTTCGACGCGGCGTCGGCTTGGGTGCGGGCGGAGCGTCGAATTCCTCGACGGCCGACGCTGATGGATACGTCTCCTCATCGGCGATGCCCAGATTCATCGTCTTGTCCCGCCAAGCGGCCTTGCTGGCCGCGGACTCACGGAGTCGTTCGACGAGCCGGGTAATGTTCTTGGCCTGGTCCGCGTTGGCCTTGGCCGCCTGGGCGAGGACCCTGCCGACCTGCTGGGTCGCCAACTGCAGCCGGTCGGCGTGCTCCCGCTGTCCGACTTCGAGTTGGCGCCGCACCGCGGCGACGGCGTCGCTGTCCATGTTCGTCCTCACGTTCGTCGACCAGCCCGTATCCCGCTCACTGGCTGACTTCGTCGTCCTTTCCGCTCAGTACACCGGAGATCCTGCTGAACAGCCCCGATTCGTCGGTGTCGAACAGGGTGCCACCGAGGGTGCGCCACGCACTTGAGCCGGACCGTTCGTAGTCACCCCCCTGACCTCCGCCCTGACCGGCCATCATGGGCATGCCGCCCGTCATGCCGAGCCCCGCGCCGCCGGTCGCCTGTGCGGCATGCGTGTCCGAGTCGCTCAGCGCGGCGAGGCCGGCGTCACCCGCCGCGGCGGTGCGTGCATAGGAGCCGTCGGCATGGTCCGCCGCTACGGCCTCGTGGGCCATGTCCCAGGCCGTGGCGTGCCGGCCGTCCTGGGGCGCGGCCCCGGCACCCGACATGGCATGGCCGGGCCCGCTGGTCATCGCATCCCAGGACGCCGTGCCACTGTCGGACACGACACCCGTGTTCAACCCGGTCGCCGCGAGTGAGGTGGTGGCGGGATGACCGGCCGAAGCACTCTCGAACGACGGGGAGTCGGTGAAGTCGGGAGACGTGGTGTCCTGAGGGCTGTTGAACGCGGCGGACATCTCCTCCGGTGACATCCACTGGCCGCCGTTGGACCGGGTGTCGTCCGGCCAGGCCATCTCGGGCTGGGGGCTGGCGGATTGGGCCGGAACATGACTTTCCGGAAGAGTCCACATCCCCGCTGATCGCCCGGTCCCGGCGTCCGGTTGATGTGCGGACACGGCCATGGACGGGGCATGACCGGGGGTGGTGCTGGACGGGTCGGCACTGTCGATCGTGTAGGAGTGCTTGCCGCTTCCATCGTCGACGGTGACCTCGACCTCGCCAGACGTGGCACCGGATCGCTCCGCGGTGATCGTCAACGCGCCGTCCTGGATCACCGACCTACCGTCGGCGCCGGCGTGCACCGCGGTGGGCTGGCCCGGCGCGGTCACCGGCTGATCGCCAACGGTCCCCGGCGCGTCGAAGTCGACGTCGTAGGACTTGCCCGGTCCACCCGAGCCGTCGTCAACCTGGATCTTGAGGTGTCCCTGACCGTCCGGGCTTTCGACCTGGATGGCGCGGTCCCCTTCTGTGATCGTCACCGATTCGGGGTGCCCAGCCGACCGCGGATCTCCATGCGCCGGGTCGGGAAGCTGCGCCGCCGCCGGCATGACGGGTTTGGGCATCTCGGGGATGCTCGGCGCACCGCCGCCACCGGGAATACCACCACCGCCGGATGGCGCGCCACGACCGGCGGGAGCACCGCCACCACCACCAGCGCCGCCGCCAGCGGAATGCGGCTGTTGGGGAGCGGCCGGCTGCGCCGGGTCGGTGAACGGGTCACCGGTCACCTTGGCCAGCTGGTCGGTCAGTGCCTTGAACCCCTGGTCCACCGTGGTCTTGGTGCTGTCGCAGGCCTTGATGAAGGCGTCGCATCTGCCTTCGGTGGCCTTGGCGAACGTGTTCAGCCACCGGATGGATTCGACAGGCACCTTCTGGCGGTAGGTGTCGTCGTCGCAGGCTCCGTCATCGAGCTGGACGTTGACGTAGCTTGCGGCCTGCTTCAGCTCCCCAATACTGGCGTTGCCACCGGCGCAGCTGATGATGACCTCGATCTGGTCCGGCGTCTTGCCGTCGTAGGAGTCGCTGTCCGCGTCGTTGTCCAGCAGCCACCTGGCCTTGGTGCGAATGGCCTCGGAGATGTTGTGCATCGCCGCCCTGCTGACACCGGCCGTGTCGTCGAGCGTTTGAGTGATCCTGTCAACGCCCTTGGCGAACTTCGCGAAGGACTCCTGTGACCTCCGCGACGCGCCGCCACTCCAGTGGCTCCACAGTCCACCGAGCTTGTTGGCCATCTGTTCGTGCTGGTCGCGCTCGGTCTTCGCGGCGGCGTGCAGTTCCTTCACATCGTCGTCGAAGTGCGTGAAGTCGATGCCCCGGTGTTCGTCGTACCGCTGGTGCATGAAGTCACTGGTCATCGTGACGCCCTGCGGTGGGCTCTTCACGACCACGTCGGGCAGCTTGCCGTAGAGCGGCAGAAAGTTGTCGAAAAAGCGCAGGCCGGCCTTGCCCATGTCGAGCAGGTCGTCAGACTTGCCAACGCCGGTGCCGCCGTCCTGCGCCCTGTTGGCAGCGTCATCAAGTCCGTGCTTGCCGTTGTTGACGTCTTCGTCGTGCTGCTTTCGCCCCTTGTCGGCCGACTCCTTGGCCTTGTTGTACGCGTCGGTGGCGTCCTGGTCGACATCGCCACTGGAGAAGCTGTGACCGGTGACATCGCCCCAGCTCACGCCGTACTTGTCGCGGTAGGGGTCCAACTCCTCCCGAGGCGCGAGCCCCCAGGAATTCTGACCGTCGCTCGTGCTCGCGTAGGCCAGGACGAGCGCCTTCTTCTGGTCGTCGGGCACATTGGGGTCGTCAAGCAGTTTCTTGACGTCATCCCACTTGGGACTATCGGCCACTGGTCAGCCCCCCGCCTTGTTCACGCCGTCCGCGGCCGAGTCGTCCGACCACTTGTACCCGCCGGCCGACTGCTCCACCTTGCCGGCGAACCCGCGCATGGCTTGCACATGTGCGTCCACCCAGTGGGCGAGGTTCTGCAGGCCGGTCTGGTATCCACTTGCCGAGGACGAGTTGGCCCTTCCGAAGTCGCCGCTGGTCACCGAGGAGGCCGTGAGCTTGCCCTCGAGCTCGGCCACCGGCTCGGCGAGCCCGTTGATGGCGCTGGCGACGGCGGCCATCTCCCCCGTGTTCGTCCCGAATCCGGACACCTGGAACCAACTCCTCTTCGATCAACCGCCGGCACCCCCGCCGAGACAGGCTCCACATATCGGACGTCGCCGAAACCGCCTGGGTTCCCGACACATGCCCGCACCGGCGTCAACCTCGGAAATCACTATGACAGGATCCCGAACTCCACGTCAGCCGAACGGCCACGGCTGGTCCGATGGTGCACGCTCACCACTGCTGGGGCGGCTGCGGTGGTTGCCGCGGCGGAAACTGCTGCTGGCCGTACTGCGGCGGTTGTTGAGGCGGATAGCCGTACGGCCACTGCTGGGGCACCTGCTGCTGGCCGCGGCGGCGTGAGCGTGCGGCGAGCACGATGGCAAGCACTACGCCGCCGACCAGCATGAGACCGACGAACAGGATCAGAAGGTGGATCAGCGTGGCACCCATGGCTGGAGCCTAGCCAACCGAGGACACGACGTCGGCGAGCCGCTTGGCGGCGGTCTCGGCCTCGGCCTGACTCGGCGCCTCGACCATCACCCGGACGAGCTGCTCGGTGCCTGACGGCCGAAGCAGCACCCGGCCCGTCTCACCGAGCTCCGCGGTGACCTCGGCGACCGCCTCACTGACCGTTTCCGCGGCCGCCACCATCGCCTTGTCCACCACCCGAACGTTGATCAGCACCTGGGGCAGCCTGCGCATCACCGCGGCCAGTTCAGCCAGTGGTTGGCCGCTGGCGGCAACCCTCGCCATCAGCCGCAGCGCGGTTAGCAGGCCGTCACCAGTGGTGGCGTAGGAGGGCAGAACCAGGTGGCCGGACTGCTCGCCACCGAGTGCGAACCCACCGGCACGCAGCTCCTCGAGCACGTAGCGGTCACCGACCGCGGTGGTCCGCAGTTTCACTCCGTGCTCACGCATGGCCAGATGCAGCCCGAGGTTGCTCATCACGGTCGCGACCAGGGTGTCGTCGGTCAGCTCCCCGGCGTCCTTCATAGCGAGCGCGAGGACCGCCATGATCTGGTCACCGTCGATCTGGGCTCCCGAAGCGTCGACGGCGAGGCACCGGTCCGCGTCACCGTCGTGGGCGATGCCAAGGTCAGCGCCGTGGGTGAGCACCGCCGTCTGCAGGACCTCAAGATGTGTCGACCCGCAGTCGCGGTTGATGTTGAGTCCGTCCGGTGCGGCATGGATCGCGATCACCTCGGCGCCGGCCTTGCGGTAGGCCAGCGGCGCGATCACCGAGGCCGCGCCGTTCGCGCAGTCCACCACGACTCGAAGGCCGCGCAGATCGTGCGGGGTCGACAGCAGCAGGTGGTCGAGGTAGCGCTCAGCAGCGTCCTGGACATCGCGGATCCGGCCAATGCCGTCCCCTGTCGGTCGCCCCGTCGAGTCGGACATCGTGGTCTCGATCTCGTCCTCGACCTGGTCGGACAGTTTGTGCCCGCCCGAAGAGAAGAACTTGATCCCGTTGTCCGGCATCGGATTGTGCGAAGCGGAGATCATGACGCCGAGATCGGCGGACAGATCGGAGACCAGGTGGGCGACCGCGGGTGTCGGCAGCACCCCGACTCTGAGCACGTCGGCACCTGCCGCAGCGAGTCCCGCGCCGACCGCCGCCTCCAGCATCTCGCCGCTGGCTCTCGGATCGCGGCCGATCACGGCGACCGGCCGGTGCGAGCGATCGTGCTCGGCGAGCACTCGGGCGGCGGCGGACGCGAGCGCGAGCGCGAGTTCCGGGCTCAGGTCCGCGTTGGCAAGGCCACGCACCCCATCGGTGCCGAACAGGCGAGCCATGGACGCTGCTACCTCCAAGGTGACAGGACTATCCAGCAGAGCGTAGGGGTCAGCAGAGCACAGCGGCCGGGAGCCTGCCCGCGCCTCGGGGACCTGGGGTGAAGGCTCTGGAAAAGCAACGGACGACGTATGCCTGTGCTCTCCACAGACATACGTCGCCCAGTCGTACGTTGCTCAGCGCTTGCTGTACTGAGGCGCCTTGCGGGCCTTCTTCAGGCCGTACTTCTTGCGCTCCTTCGCCCGGGCGTCACGGGTGAGGAAGCCAGCCTTCTTCAGCGCGGGGCGGTCGTTGGCCTCGTACTCGATCAACGCACGCGCGATGGCGAGCCGCAGCGCACCAGCCTGCCCGGAGGTACCGCCACCGGCGAGATTGCCGATGACGTCGAAGGACTCGGCCCGCTCCACGGTAACCAGTGGCTCACGGATGAGCTGCTGGTGAACCTTGTTCGGAAAGTACTCTTCCAGGCTCTTGCCGTTCAGCGTGAACTTGCCGGAGCCGGCGACGAGGCGAACCCGAACGATGGCCTCCTTCCGGCGGCCAACGGTCTGAATCAGGCGGTTCGGCACCGCGACGGGAACGGGTTCGACCTGGCCGAGGGCGGCAGCATCGAACTCGGCCGCGACATCAGCGTCAACGGCCTGCGGGATGTCTTCTGCGGCGGGAGTTGCCACTGGGAGCCCTTCAGTTACTAGGCGCTCGGTCACTGCGCGACCTTGGTGATCTCGAACGGCTGCGGCTGCTGCGCCGCGTGCGGGTGCGTAGGCCCGGCGTAGACCTTCAGCTTGCTCGCCATGGCCCGACCGAGACGGGTGTGCGGCAGCATGCCCTTGATGGCCCTCTCGACGAGTCGGTCGGGCTGCTTGTCGAGCATCTCACCGAAGGAACGCTTGCGAAGGCCGCCGGGGTAACCGCTGTGGCGGTAGACGAAGGACTGGTCACGCTTGTTTCCCGTCAGCGCCACCTTGTCGGCGTTGATGACGATGACGAAGTCGCCGGTGTCGACGTGCGGAGCGTAGATGGGCTTGTGCTTGCCGCGCAGCAACGTCGCGACCTGGGTGGCGAGCCGGCCGAGCACCACGTTCTCGGCGTCGATGACATGCCAGGCGCGGCTCACCTCGCCGGCCTTCGGGCTGTACGTGCGCACGGATCTACCTCGTCACTGAACTGATGCCTTGCCCCGGTGCGGATGTCCCGCAGGGGCCTTGGTGCGGGTCACCCCGCCCGTGTCTTCAGGTGCAGACTGCCAACACATGCCCCGACACAGGCCAGCGCACGTCCCTGGTGCGGCTGGCCCGCACTGTGACTGTGCAAGCAGTTCTTCGGTCGCTATGGATGTCGGGCGGCCGAGCGAGCGCAGTCGCACTCCTGGGAGCATGACTCAGCGTCGCGCCACATGCCGCACAACAACATAAGGAAGATACCGGGTGGCCCCGTCAGGGTCAAAACGGGGTATCGGGCCGATGGTTCGAGGTGCGCTGACGACCTGGGGGTCCGTGCGGACACGGACCCCCAGGTCGTCAGGCACTCGCGGTGTGCACGACCACTCAGCCCCAGAGCTTCTTGGCCGAACCCTCCGCGGCCTCGTACCCCTCGCCGGCCTGGCGAACCGCACCACCGATGGCGGCAAGAGTCGCGAAGAGGTCCGCCGCGGACGAGTCCCAGCGGTGCTGAGCCTCCTGGTAGGACTCGGCAGCGGCACCCGTCCACTCCGAGACGATCGGCTGCAGCTTGCTCTTGAGCTGGTCGAGATGGCTCTCGATGTTCTGGTGAATGTTGTTGATGTCCGAAGCCGCCTGCGCGACCTCGGCGAAGGTCACCTGAACGCGCCCGTCGCCCATGAATATCTCCCCTGTACTGAAGTCGAGAAAGGTCTAGGAATACAACTCGTCATCACGATGGAGCGGTAAAGCGGAAACCGCTGGTGTCACGCGCCGCCGGAGAGCCGGTTCGCCACGGAGCTGATGCTGTGGCTCTGCTCTTGTTCCTGCTGCGCATAGGTGCCGGAGGCGGTCTTCATCTGGGTCGCGATGTCATTCAGGGCCTGGTTCAACTTCCTGGCGTCCTCGTTGAAGCGCTCCATCAGGGAGTGGAATGCGGTGGCCGCCTGCCCTTTCCAGCTGCTCTGCAGCGGGGCGATGTCCGACATCAGCTTGGAGACCGATCCCTGGATCTCCTGCTCGACGTTCTGGATGTCCTTGGCCACGCTTGCCATGTGCTGGAAGTCGGTCCCGTAACCAGACATATGGGTACTGCCCCCTTACTTATGCGACGTCTGCTTGCTCAGTGGTACGGCTACTGCGACGTCGACAGTGCCATGTCCGTTCCGCCGTGTCCCGGCTTCAGGGGAAGTAGTTGCTCCAGTAAACGCGCCTGGGTGGAACTGACCTCGTAAC
Source organism: Kutzneria sp. (assembly GCA_019239965.1). GTDB lineage: Bacteria > Actinomycetota > Actinomycetes > Mycobacteriales > Pseudonocardiaceae > Kutzneria. The sequence continues at coordinate 65,571 of JAFAZC010000002.1, forward strand.
GGGATTCGTTCGGTGGAAATAAGCGCAGGAACGTATCACCTGTGCGAGTTCAGCACGCCTGAACCAGGGAACAACTTGTCACACAGGGTGATCTACATGCCCACGCCAGCGGACGCCGGTCACGCCTGGACATCAAGCGTGCTCACGACTCGGGCACAACCGTCGAGCACTGTGTCGCGTTCGGCGCCGGTGTACTGGCAGCCAACGCTGACCTGGGCCCTGCCCTCAAGCACCACGTACCAGTCGACGAGAGCGTCGCCGCGCGACTGTCGGTAGTAGATGACGTCCCGGCCCGCGAAGCGGTAGCTGTCGGCGAATCCGGAGAAGGCCGGTCCGCCGCTGCGCACCGCGTCCCGGATCTGGCCGACGGCAACGGACCGCTCGGCGGTGCTGTCATAGGTCAGCGCCCGCTCCTGGACGGCGATCAAGCCACCGGCCGCCGGATCGGTGTTCGATCCGCTGCCGTCCGGGGCGATACGGACCTCGCGACTGCCCGGATCTCCGCCACTCTGGCTCCATCCGGGAGGAATCGTGAACCGATAGTCGTACTGGGCGATCGACCTGCCGGAGGGGGTGGTGCCGGTGATCCGCACCACGGTAACCACCGCGATCGCGACGAGCACCACCGTGCCGACCACGATCCACGGCAGACTCCGGCGCGCCGATCGGCTCGTCGACCGGACCGCGGCGGCCGACCCGACAACCGGCTCCTGCGACCGTTGCGTCGCGACACCGGTCGATGCCGCGCCGGGTGCCGGCACGGCCGGGCGTCTTCCCTGGTTCCGGCCGAAGGCGGTGGTGACGGCACGGATCGCACCGCGGACGACCACGGTCTCCGGCTGGTCCAGCGAGGACGGCATGAGACCGACATGGTGCTGGACCAGCTGGCCGAGCAGCGGGATCCGACTGGATCCGCCGACGAGGAAGACAGCCGACAGGTCGCCGGGACACAGTCCCGCGGCGGCGATCGCCTCGGCGAGGATGGTGACCGCCCCCACCAGTCTCGGTCGGATCAGTCGTTCCAGGTCGGCCCTTGTGACATGGGCGTCGGAAAACGGCAGCGGCATGGGCACGTCGGTGTAGGCGTGTCTAGACAGTGTCTCCTTTGCCCCGCGCACGTCCTGGTGCAGCACCCGACGTCGGCGCCGGTCGGCCAGCTCCCGCCCTTCGAGCAGCGACCGCCACAGGCCGGGATCCCCCGCCGACACCAGGGTGCCGATGTACTCGAGCAGGGCATGGTCGACGTCGGCGCCGCCGAAGGCGGGGTCTCCCCTGGTGGCGAGGACGTCGAACGTGTCGCCGTTGCGGCGAACCACGCTGGCATCGACGGTGCCGTCACCCACGTCCAGCACGGCCAGTGCGGTTCCCTGCCGGACCGGCGTGGAGAACGCGTAGAACACGGCCGCGGCGACCGGTTCCGGCACGAGACGCAGCTCGGCCGCCAGCCCGTTACCCGCCTGGCGGAGGATCCGTGTTCGGACCACGCCCCAGTCAGCGGGATGGGTGAGCACGAGCAGGTCGACAGGTGCGCCGCCGACGAGCCGCTTCGCCTCGTCGACCGCCCTGCCGAGCACCGCACGGATCACATCGCCCACGGCGAGCACCGTGTCACCGAGCAGCAGCTGACCTTCGTCGACGCGCCGCTTCGGGTGGGGTTCGTAGCGGGAAGGATCGATGGCGGCCTGCCGCTCGGCTTCGTGACCGACGAACAGCGCGCCAGCCTGGTCGGCGAACACCGCCGAAGGCATCACCGGCGCGCCGCCGTCCAGGACGACCAGCCGCGGCTCCTCGCCACCGACCGCGACCGCGGCACACGTGCTTGACGTACCGAAGTCGACCGCTACCGTGACGAGGCTCACTCCGGCTGCAGCCACGCCGTCTGCATCAGCTGCTGGCCCAGCCTCCGAGTAATGATCACGCCCCGGCCTGGGGGCAGGATCTGCGGCTTGTAGGTCCCCAGCAGCACACCTTCATCCTTGTTGCAGCTCATCACCATCCCTGGTGCGGCGATCTCCCTGAGCTTGCCAATGATCGGATCGAACATGGCCCGGCTGGCCCCGCCCGAACGCCGCGCCAGGATCATGTGCAGGCCCACGTCCTTGGCCTGCGGCAAGAATTCCGACAGCGGCGCGAGCGGGTTTCCGCTCTGAGTGGCCACCAGGTCGTAGTCGTCGACGACGACGAAGACTTCCGGCCCTTTCCACCAGGACCGGGACCTGAGCTGTTCTTGGGTGACGTCCGGCCCGGGCAACCGTCCGACCAGTGAGTTCCTGACGTCCCCGATGGTCTCCTGCAGCTGGTTGGACGACACGGCATAGGTGAGCAGGTGGTCGGTGTCGATGAATCCCAGCATCGTCCGCCGGTAGTCCACCAGCAGGATGACCGCCTCACTGGTCGTGTAGCGGGTCATGATGCCGCGCACGATGGTGCGCAACAGGTTCGTCTTGCCGGACTCGCCCTCGGCGAACGCGAGGAAGTGCGAGTCGGCGTCGAAATCGAGGAAGACCGGGGCGAGGCCGTCCTCGTTCACGCCGATCGGCACGAGGCGCGGGTTGGCTTGCTGCTGCGGAACCGGCAGCTGCTCGTAGGGCAGCAGCTCGGGAAGCAACCGGACGATCGGTGCCCCTGGCCCGCGCCAGCCACCGCTGATCTTCGTCATCGCGTCCTGCACACCGGCACTGACGTCGGCCGGGTTCGACGAGGAGTCGATCCTCGGCAGTGCGGTCAGGAAATGCAGCTTGTCCGGTGTGAGACCACGTCCCGGCCGGCCGACCGGCACGTTCACCGCGGTCTTGCGGTCGAACTCCGACTCGCTCGGGTCACCGAGCCGCAACTCGAACCGGGTGCCGAGCAGATCCTTGAGCGCGGGCCGGATCTCGGCCCACCGGTTGGCCGAGATGACGACGTGGATGCCGAAAGAGAGGCCCTGGGCGGCGAGGTTCAGGATCGACTGTTCGAGGACCTCGAACTCCTGGCGGAAGTTCAGCCAGCCGTCGACGATCACGAAAACGTCGCCGTAGGGGTCGTCGGTTATCTCGCCGCGGCGCCTGCGGTTGCGGAATTCGACCATCCCGTCGATGCCGGCCGCGCGGAACCGCTGCTCCCGCTCGGCGATCAGTGTGGTCAACTCGGCCACCATCCGGCGTGCCTTGTCCGGATCGAGACGTCCGGCGACGCCCCCGACGTGCGGCAGGCCCTCGAGCGGGGCCATGGTGCCGCCGCCGAGGTCGAGGCAGTAGAACTGCACCTCCTGCGGGGTGTGCGTGAGCGCCATCGACATGACCAGGGTGCGCAGCAGCATCGACTTACCCGACTGCGGCCCGCCCACCACCGCTCCGTGCCCGGCCGCACCGGAGAAGTCCGCCCAGAACGGATCCCGCCGCTGCTCGAACGGCTTGTCCACCAAGCCGATCGGCACCTGCAGGTATCCCTGGAACCCCTGCGGGCACAATCCGCGATCCGGAGTCATGACCAACGGCGGGAGCAGCATGTCCATCGACTGCGGCTCGGCGAGCGGCGGCAGCCACACCTGGTGCGCGGGGGCACCCTGGCCGGCCAACCGTCCGACGATGACCTCGAGCACACTCGGCTCGATGCTGTCCTCCTTGTCGGGCTTGCTTTCCGCGACAGGCGCCTCGATCCGCTCCGGCTCCTTGGGTATCTCGACGAAATCAGGCACGAAGTACTTCGGCCGCCGGTCACCGCCGACCGCGGTCGGCGTCGCGACGCTGGGGATCATGCCGGCCGGCCGGTACGGCCCGGACACGTAGGCCGCCTTGAACCGAGTCATTGGCTCACCCTGGATCGCCAGATAGCCCGAACCGGGAATGGGCGGCAGTTCGAAGGCATCCGGAACACCGAGTACCGCACGCGACTCGGAGGCCGAGAAGGTCTTCAGACCGATCCGGTAGGACAGGTAGGTGTCCAGCCCGCGGAGCTTGCCCTCCTCCAGCCGTTGCGAGGCCAGCAGCATGTGGATTTGCAGTGACCGGCCGACCCGGCCGATCTGCAGGAAGATGTCGATGAAGTCCGGCTTGGCCGTCAGCATCTCGGAGAACTCGTCGATGCAGATGAACAGCGCGGGCAGCGGATCGAGGTCGGCGCCCTTCTCCCTGGCGCTCTCGTAGTCCCAGACGTTCTTGTAGTTGCCCTTGGCCAGGATCTCCTGGCGCCGCGCCACCTCCCCGGCGATGGCATCCTTCATCCGGTCGACAAGGGTCAGGTCGCCGGACAGGTTCGTGATGACCGCGGCGACGTGCGGCGCGGCATCGAGGCCGAGGAACGTGGCACCGCCCTTGAAGTCGACCAGGATCATGTTCAGCGCGGTCGAGGAATGCGTTGCGAGCAGGCCGAGCACCAGGGTGCGCAGGAACTCCGACTTGCCCGAACCCGTGGCACCGATGCACAGGCCGTGCGGCCCCATACCGCCCTCGGCGGCCTCCTTGATGTCCAGCTCCACCGCCTGGCCGAACTCGCCGATGCCGAACGGGATCTTGTACCGGTCCGACTTGGGTCGCGGCCGCCACGCCTGGGCGATCTCGAAGGTCATCGGATCACCCTGCACGCCGAGCAGCTCGAGGATCGGCGGATTGGCGGTGAGCAAGGGTTGGTCCTCACCACCCGAGTCGGCCTGCTGGGCACCCATTCTGTACGGCGAGAGCCGCCGCGCCAGCGCCTCGGCCTCGGCAACGCTCAGCCCATCCGGCCGGCCGAACCATTCGACGCCGCTGGCACTGCGGGCACCGAGCCGGTCCACTTCGACAACCAGCCGCAGACCGCGCCGGGCGGGCAGGTTGCCCAACGAATCGGAGAGGTCGAGCAGGGTCACCCCGGCGAAGCCCTCGTCGAGGATGATCTGTTCCTCACGGGTGACCTCGCCGTCGTCGATGACGACGATGATGTGCGGCTGGTCGGTCAGCGGCGGCGCGTTGCGCTGGAACCGCTGGCGGTCCTTGGTGAACTCGTGCAGCCACTGCTCGACCTGGCGCAGCGAACCGCTCATCATGCGCAGCTGGCCGATGCCGTCCACCATCGTGGGGTGCTGCGCGTGCGGCAGCCACTTCGCCCATTCCCACTCCGCCTTGGAACGCCCCGAACTGACCACGGCGACCAGCAGGTCCTCAGGGGAGTGAAAGGTCACGAGCTGGCCAAGCATCGCCCTTGCCAGAGCCCGCGTCAGCTCCCGGTCGCCGGCGAGCGAGATGGCGGCGAAGCCACGCATAGTGATCATCGTCGGCAGGTCCGGCACGATCGAGTTCGCTCGCACGAACCGACGCAGCGCCAACGTGGCTATCGGCTCCAACTCGTCGACCGGGCCGGTCTGCGGCGGTACGAGCCTGGTGGCCAGCCGCTGCGCCCCGCGGGCGATCCGGACGTGGCAGAAGTCCGGGTCGGCGAGGCGGCGCTCCCACATCCTGCGGCTGGTGGCCAACGACCACAGGACCTGCGGGTCGGGATGGTTCCACTCCAGCGAGGCACGCTGGTCGGTGGCCGCGTCCCTCGCTCGCTGCCGCATCTGCCCGAGGTAGCGTAGGTAGTCCTTGCGGTCCTCGTTCATCTCGGCCTTGCGTTGGCCGCCACCCCGGCCGCCGCCGCCGGCCATCATGCCGACGGTCGAGATGAGCATGAAGCCGCTCATCATGATGGTCTGCGGGTTCTTGCCGCCGGAGGCGGTGAACATGTAGCCCATCATCCCGAGCGATACCACGATCATGACGATCGGAAGGACCTTCATGACGATGTTGCCGGGAACGACCCTCGGCAACTCGGGCGGCGGTTCGAGGTGGACCTCACCGCCGGGCGGCCGGGGCGCCGCCAGCCGCGGCAAACGCCTGAACTGCAGCGTGCTCACCGGACACCCCTTCGGTCAGAGGATCTCGAATGCCGGGACCCGTTCGACTGTCTTCGACCGAACCGCCGACCCTGGCAGTCCGGTGCGGCCATACTAGGGGCGCCGACCGACCGCTTGTCGGCGGTTCGGTCGAGAATGGTCCGGATCGGGTACCTGTGACCCGGGCACCGTCGCGACCGGATCCGAGACTGGATATAACTGCGCGTGCGGACGCGGGAGTCAGGCTGAGGTTAGGGGACGCTGTGGCGACTGGTACGACGGTGTTCAGCCGGGTGACGGTGATCGCGCCACAAACGCGGATCGACGTCGCGTTGCCTTCGGATGTCGCGGTGGCCGATCTGATGCCGACACTGCTGGAGATGGCCAGGGAGGCAAGGCCTGACGGCGGGGCTCGGCACGGCGGCTGGTGTCTTGCCAAGATCGGGGACAGCCCACTGGACCCGAGCAGGACACTGGCCTCGCTCGGTGTCGTCGACGGCGATCTGCTCCAGTTGCGCAGGCGCTCGGACAATCCGCCGCCACCGCTGTACGACGACGTCGTCGACGCGATCGCCGCGGTCAGCCCGGACAGTTTCCGGCCGTGGACCCCGGACACCGCCAAGCGAATCGGCCACGTGGCCACTGTGCTCGCGCTGCTCGGCGCGGCGGTCGCCGTGCTGCTGTCCGGCTCACTCGTACCGGGAGGCAACTCGATCGCCGCCGCGATCACCTCCGGCATCGTGATGATCGCCTCGGTCACGGTCGGTTCGGTACTGGCCAGGGTGTACGCGGCGCCGGTCACCGGCCTGATCGTCGCGACGGCCGGCGGGCTGCCCATGGCGTTCGTCTGTGGCCTCTACGTGGTTCCCGGCGAGCCGGGCCGGTGGAACCTGCTGCTCGCCTGCGTGCTCGTGATGATCGTGTCCTGGGCGTGCGTCCTCGTCGTCGGTTCCGGCGTGAAGGTCTTCATCGCGACGGTGACCGCCTCGACGCTCGGCGCGCTCGCGTTCCTTGTCGGCGCCATCCTGGACACTCAGCCAGTCGCCGGCATCGCGGCCGGTGCCGCCGCTGTCGGGCTCGTCGCACTGTCCTGGCTACCCAGGATGACAATCCAGCTTGCCAAGCTGCCACTGCCGACCATTCCGGGCAGCGCGGAAGACTTGAAGGACGACGGCGGGTTCCCGGACTACGCGGTGATCGAGCGCCGCACCAACCTCGCCCACGAGTTCATGACCGGCATGATCATCGGAAGTGGCGTGGCGGCCGCGATCGCCGCCGCCATCGCGTCGACCTCCGGCACGGTGTGGGGGCCGATCTTCGCCGTCGTGGTGACGCTGGTGATGATGCTGCGGTCGCGCACGTATGCCAACGGAAGCCAGGCACTGGCGTTGCTGGTGAGCGGCATCGTGTCTGGCACCGGAGTCCTTGTCGGCTGGCTGGTCCTTGCCGACCCGGTCGGCAGACTGCTGTGGGTGACCGGATCGTTCATCCTGCTCGGCGCCGCCGCGCTCGCGCTCGGCGTGCTCTTCCCGAAACGGAAGTTCTCTCCGGTGCTGCGCCGGTCCGTCGATCTCTTCGAGGCGGTTTGCATCGCCGCGGTTGTCCCGCTCGCGCTCGCGGTCATGGACCTGTACAGCACGCTGCGGCACCTCGGCTTCTGAGGCGGATCACATGCGCATCCGAAGGACGCCGACACGGCTCGCGGCCATCGCCGCGGCGGTCCTGGTGAGCATCGTGGGCCCCGGCCTGGCACCCGTGTCCGCACAGGACTCGCCGAGTGGTATCGCCGCCGGGGTACCACCGCCGTACAACGGCGACCCGCCGGCGCCGGGAACGCCACCGCCCGGACCGGGCGTCGGCACGGACGGTTCCCAGCTCAAGCAGTCCGTGCAGTGTGCGACTTCCTTCCAGCAGGCCGACCTCAAGGCCTACCCGGCCGGCCAGCAATGGCTGCGGCTGCCCGAGGCGCACCGCTTCGCCACAGGCAAAGGTCAGACCGTCGCCGTGATCGACACTGGCGTGAACGACCACCAGTACCTGAAGCTGACCGACGCCAAGGCCGACTACCTCGGCGTTGCCGGCCCGCGCGACTGTGACGGCCACGGCACCGAGGTGGCCGGCATCATCGCCGCGAACACTCCCGCGGACATCGGTTTCCAGGGCATGGCGCCGTCCGCCCAGATCATGTCCATCCGACAGTCGAGCAGCGTCATTCGCCGTACCAAGGAGGGACAGCAGGAAACCGGGGCCGGCACGCCGACAACACTGGCGTTCGCGATCAGATGGGCTGTCGACCACAACGCCACGGTGATCAACATGTCACTGGCGGCCTGTTTCCCCGCGACCGCCGGCACGACCCTGACACCGGATCAGAAACTGCTGCAGGCCGCGATCCACTACGCGGTGGAACGCAACATCGTGCTCGTGGCGGCGGCGGGCAACCTGCAGCAACAGGGCCAGCCGTGCGGCACGCAGAACAACAACCCGGACCCGAACGCACCGACGTGGATCGAGTCACCGGCCTGGTTCGCCGATGACGTGCTCTCGGTCGCCGCTATCGCGACAACCACCACCGACGCCCAACAGGCTGGCCAGCCGGCTGGCTTCACGGTCTGGGGCCCGTGGGTCAGCGTGGCCGCACCCGGCACCAACATCACCTCTCTCGACCCCGGGTCACCGACCGGCCTTTCGGATCAGACCTACGAGAACAACCACGTGCAGGGCATCCAGGGCACCAGCTTCGCGGCACCGTACGTGGCCGGACTCGCCGCACTGGTCAAGGAGAGGTTCCCCGGGCTGGACGTCCACCAGGTCATGAACCGGATCAAGATGACCGCGCAGCACCCAGCGGCGCCGGGTGGCCGCGACAACCAGGTCGGCTACGGCATGATCGATCCCGTGGCGGCACTGACCTCGGTCGTGCCCGGTGAGCCGGGCACGCCGGCGGCCGCGACGGCGCAGCGGATCCCATCCGATCTCGGCACGCTGGACGGCAGGAGTCTCTCGCCCATGGTGATCGCCATGCTCGGTACCGCGACGGGAGTCGCCTTGCTGCTCATCACGCTGTTCGTCGTGCACGCCATGAACACCGCGAAGCGGCGGCAGCGGGTGCCCGCCTCACGGCTGCGGCTCTGACGCGATCGGCATCGAGGGCGGCCCCCGACCGGTGCCCACCCTCGAACTGGCGGAAGTTCAGTGCGCCGAGGCATCCGCACCAACAGCTGTCACAGCGAAGTCCCCGGCCTGATTGTCGAGATGGAAATCGAGATCATGGGCAACCGGCTGGTCGATATCGGGCAGCCTGACCGTCAGCGGTCCGACGGGAGTCGCATTGGCGATACCCGCGTGCCATGCTATCTGGGACACCACGCGATCACCCGGGTTCAGCGCCATGACGTGGTCCCCGGGGTCTGTCCGGAAATACGTAGGCCCCTGCGAGGCGGAAACAGGACATTCGGCACCGTCGACACGGGTGAAAAGCTGCGGGTAGCCATGGACGGTGCAGTCGGCCGAGCTGGTCAACACCAGATCGGTCGCCCTGTTGCCCAGGCCCACATATCCGCCGACGAGACTGACGGACAGCTGGCTTGCCTGACACGGCGCCAGCGACGGCGCCGCGGAAGCGATACCGTTTCCCGCGATCACGCCAATACCGGCTGCCAGTGCGAGGCCGGACACCGCCGCAACAGCCTTGTGAATTGTGCTCATCAGTGAACCATTCTCTGAAAACGACACTGCTACCGACACCAAGGTAACCACCAGAACTACAGTGCCGCCTTTTCCATAGAGAACAAATGATTCATCTCACTCGCAAGCAACCTCGGAAACGGTCAGCCTCCCGGGGTTGAGGACACGGTCGGATAGGCGCCGACACCAGTCGGCGGTGTCATCGAGTCGTAGGTCCGCAGTGCGGCGGCCGGATCGAGAGCACTGCCCGCCGGAAGTAGGCCGACGATCTGGTCGGGCGCTGGCGGATACGTGCTCGGGTCACCCAGTCCGAGGCCATCGGCCACCTGGGCCGGGGACATGCCGACCACCGACGAGGCGATCCCGTACTTCACCCCGAGATCGGAGATGACGTAGAGCGGACCGGCCATCCTGTCCTCCTCCGCCGACGTGCTTCCGTGCACGACGGCGGCCTGCCCGGTCGGCATGTAGAAGTCGGTGACCTTAGCCCCGGCGGTGCCCGGACTGCCCAGCCTGATTGGCGTCTTGTCCTTAATGATCGACTTCATGTCCGGCGCGACGGTCACCATGCTGTGCTGCCGACCGTCCCGGTAGTGCCACGCGAAGCACGTCGTCGAGGATTCCGTCGCGTCAACGACATTGCCGATGCGCTGGGGGAAGTCGTCATAGGGCTGCAGCGTGTCGTCGTTGGGGACGTTGACGGTGTCCGCGTGGTGGACCTGGTACTCGCTGCCCTGGTCGGCGTTGCTGGTGACGAGCAGGGTGGCCACCGCCGGGCTGATCTCGTGCTTGCCGTTCTTCAGCAACACGTAGTAGTGCTCGTCACCGGTGCCATTCGTGTCGTGCAGGACCGCCCCGATTCGGGCCGCCCCGATACGCGGGTCGTTGACCGTGAACGGGGAGGACTGGTTCACCGCGTCGATCGCGGGTGTCTGCAAATCAGCGACCTGGGGAATCGCATTGAGCACGGCGCTGCTGACCGGCCGGGCGTCCGCGGCGAACAGCTTGTAGGTCTGCGTCAGGGTGTTGTCCGTCATCGTGACCTTGGCCCGCACCACATCCGCGTTCGAGATCCCGGCCCGTTGCTCGCCGCCGCGGGTGTACTTCGGCGGAATCCGGTAGACCAGATAGTAGGTCCTGTCCGGGGTGACGACGAGGACCGGTCGGTCAACGGAGATCTCGGTACCGACGTCGGCGACGCCGGCGATCACCGAGGTGCTGATCTCCCCCGTCACCGGATCGGGTGTTTTCGCGAGATCGACCGTGTCGCACACGGCCCAGTCGTCACTGATCTGCTGACCAGGCGAGGGCAGCAGCTGTGGAACGTCGACGATGCCCTGCTTCTTGCCTCGGTCGACGCCCTTGAGTACCTCGTCGTCAACGACCGCGGGAGGAGTCGCGGCGTTCGCGGTCGAGCCGGCACCCGCCTGCGCGAGCAGCAGCAGCCGCGCCGAGGTGACGTTGAAGGTCGGGATGAGCCGCTTCTGGTTGGTGTTCTGGTCCTTCACGAGTGCGTACACCGCGCCGGACTGCTTGCCGATCACGACGCCTGAGTCCGACGGCAGCGCGCCGGACGGGTTCAGCACGCCGAACAGGATGAAACCGACGGCGATCACCATGGCCAGCAGGATGCCGATGGCCGCCGCTCTGATGTGCGAGCTCATCGGATCGTGCAGCATGACCGCGTCCCTGCGTACGAGCGCGGACTCCATCCGGCGCAACATGAAGCGATATGCCTGGACTTGCGACTTGCTGGTGGGTGTTGATGGCATTCTCGGCTCGCAGCTCTCCCAGTCGCGGTACGGTTTCCGCAGAATAGCGGGACACCGATCCGCCCGGGGGCCGTTACGGTGCACCCGACCGGATCGGCCCGTCCCAACCGCCGCGAGCCGAGGGGAAGAGACCCAGCGGATGTCCGTCACCACTGCACACCCAGGGCGCCCCGACCAGGGCGCGCCTCGGCAGGAGGCCACGGCGAAGCGCGCCGCGCTGACCGCCCAGCGGCTCAGGACCGGTGCGAGCTTCGGTGGGCTGCCGGTCACCAATCTCGTCGTGCTCGAGGTGGGCCTTGCCCTCGGACTGCTCCTTCTCGCGGTGAACACCGCGCTGCTGCCCCTGGCCGGCGGCATCGCCCTGCTGGCGCTGGTCGTCGCGCTGCTCCGCTGGGGTGGCCGCTGGTTCACCCAGTGGATCGGCCTCACACTGAGGTACGCCGTTCGAAGCCACGTCAGGTCGGTCCGGCCAGCTGCGGCATCCGGTGCCGTCGAGGGCCCCGCGGACGATGCGGGCACCGCGGTCATCGGCCCCGAGGACCCTCGGGTGGCACTGCTGCGATTGGTGATTCCGGACCTCGTCGTCGCGCACGCCGTCGACCACGAGCGACGTCCGGTGGGGATCGCCTGGCACCAGGGCACCTGGACGGCCGTGCTTCGGGTCGAACCCGCACCGCAGCTCGTCACCCCGATCGGCAAGGCGCCGAACCTGCCGCTCGGCGCCCTGGCGCCGTGCCTTTCCGATCGGGGTGTCGTTCTGGACTCGATAGGCGTGCTGTGGCACTGCTACCCAGGCAGTCCCGTGTTGCCGTCCTCGTCGGAGGCGCTTGCCGCCTACCTCGAGGTGCTTGGCCCGCTGCCGGCCTCGGCGCGCCGCACCACCCTCGTCACGGTCCGGCTGGATCCGCGCCGGTGCGGCGAGGCGGTGCACGAGCGGGGCGGCGGTGTCGTCGGTGCGCATCGTGCACTGATCGGCGCGCTGTCCCGGGTCCGGGGCGCACTGGGGGCCCGTGGCGTGCAGACCAGCCCGCTCGCGCCGGACGAATTGCTCCGCGCCGGCATCACCGCGGCGGAGTTGACCGCCTCGGTCGGTGCCACGGGCGCCGTTGGACTTCGGGAGAAGTGGGACGGCGTGACGGTGTCGGGTGTCGGTCATTGCAGTTACGCGGTCACGGGATGGCCGTCGGGAGGCGTGCACAGCAGCCTCAACGCGTTCACCAGCATCCGCGCGCTGTCCTCGACCGTGACGATGACCATCTCGCCGCGCGGCAAGGACGGCCAGGTCGGACTGCGCGGCCTTGTCCGGATCAGCGCGAGAACCGGTCGCGAGCTGGACAGCGCCGAGGGCCGGCTGCGCAAGCTGGGCGAGCGACTGGGGCTGTCGCTGCTCCCGCTGCAAGGCATGCAGGCGGCCGGCTTCGCTGCCACGCTGCCCTACGGAGGAACGGCATGAGCGGCACTCAGACGACAACGCGGACCACAGCCGTCGATGACGGCCTCGCACCGGAGTACATCGTGCCCGCCGCGATGCTGGACGCGGTCAGCCCGTCCGCCGAGCGCGGTGGTGTGCTGCTCGGCTCCGACCCGAACGAGGAGCCGGCAAGTGTTTCGCTGCTGCGCTCGGTGCCGACCCGCGTGGTCACCCTCGGCGGTCTCTACCTCGCCCGTCAGATCGCGCTGCGCGCCATGGCCGCAGGCGCGTGGGTGATCGTCGCGACGGGCCGACCGCAGGCTTGGCAGATGCTCAGCGCCGCGGCGGGCACGACACCGGACGGACGGCCCCTTCCCCTCATCCAGATCCGCCGGCTCGCACCGATCGAGCTCCCGGCGGGCGCCGAGGACAGTCCACTGCTGGTGGTACACGATGGCGGCGCGACGCCGGTCGAGCTGTTTCCGCCGCGCACCCCGTGGCAGACCACCATGTACGTCCTGCCCTACCTGCATCCGCAGGCTGGCCAGCTCGCGTTCAACGCCGACCTGGTGCTGATACAACGGCTGCAGCTGGCGCAGGCACAACTGGCGGCACGGATCTGGCGGCTACGACCGCAGATGGTCACCGAGCTCACCAAACTGGCGGACGACCAGATCATCACTCTCGGACGGGATCTGTGGCTACCGGTCAGACTGGTCAGCCACGCGCGGGAGGAACAGATCCTCGGACCGGTCCGTCGCGGCGACTGAGCACGGCACGGCGTGTCTCAGCGGCCTCCCACTCGACGAAATCGAAACGCCGCCCAGTGGCGTAGGTCGGACAAGGGTCAAGGCGGTGGACGAGCGCGGCTAACACCTCGGGGTCACGGATGCCTGAGGTTGCGGGTCACAGCCGCTCGCGCCGCCAGCTCGGCGTCGTCGGGATAGTCCACTCCGACGAGGACCAGTCCGTGCGGTGGCACGACGGTCACCGAGCTGTCCCGTTCGGTGGCCGCCAGCAGCGATCGCGGCCACCGCACTGGTTTGCGCCCTTCTCCGACCGCCAGCAGTGCTCCCATCAGACTGCGCACCATCGAATGACAGAACGCGTCGGCCGAGACGGCGGCCGACAACACACCGTCCTCGGCGCGGGTCCAGTCCAGCCGCTGGAGCTCGCGGATCGTCGTAGCTCCTTCCCTGCGGCGGCAGAACGCGGCGAAGTCGTGCTCACCGAGCAGATGGGCGGAGGAGTGCCTGAGCACGTCGAGGTCGAGCGGGCGGGGCCAGGCAAGGGTGTCGAGTCTGCGCATCGGATGGGCGCCGTAGGGGGCATCGGTGACGCGGTACACGTAGTGCCGGCGCAGCGCGGAGAACCGGGCGTCGAACTCCGCCGGCACAACGCCGGCGGTGAACACCCTGACGTCGGACGGCAGGATCCGGGCCAGTCTGGCAACCAGCCCGTCGACGTCGACGTCGGCGGGCAGATCCGCGTGGGCCACCTGCCCCGTGGCGTGTACGCCGGCGTCGGTGCGGCCGGCGACGGTCAACCTGACGTCACACCGCAGCACTCGGGACATCGTGTCCTCGAGCACCCCGCAGACCGTGCGTCGTCCGGGCTGTCGTGCCCAGCCGGAGAACTCGGTGCCATCGTAGGCGAGATCCAGCCGAACACGGACGAGCCCGCCACTGTCGGCGGGCTCGTCCGTGTGACTGACCACAGTGTTCAGCTGGTGGTTTCGGTCTTCTCGGCCTCGGCGGCGTCGCTGTCGGACGCAGTCGCCTCGGCCTCGTCTGACACAGCCTCGGCCGACTCGGTTTCCGCCGCCTCGGTGGGCTTGTCGTCCTTGGCCGTCTTCGCCTTGGTTGCCTTGGCCGGCTTGGCGTCCTTGGCGAACTTCGTGCCGCGGGCGGCCTCGGCCTCAGTGGTGACCAACTTGTCGGCGACCAGTTCGATCACGGCCATCTGGGCGTTGTCGCCCTTGCGCGGCATCGTCTTCACGATCCGGGTGTAGCCGCCGTTGCGGTCGGCGAAGAACGGAGCGATCTCCGCGAACAGCTTGTGCAGCACGTCCTTGTCGCGGATGACCTTCAGGACCTGGCGCCGGTTGTGCAGGTCGCCGCGCTTGGCCTTGGAGATCAGACGCTCGGCGAGCGGGCGGAGCCTGCGCGCCTTGGCCTGCGTCGTCTTGATCCGCCCATGAGTGAACAGCGCGGTGGCCAGGTTGGCCAGCAACAGCCGCTCGTGGGCGGGGGATCCGCCGAGGCGGGCACCCTTGGTGGGGGTGGGCATTTCTTGCTCCTCGTTAGGTCAACCGGTTGGCCGACGGGGCACTCCAGCCTGCCGAAATTCCTGTAGCTCGCCGGATTCCTTACAGCTGCCCAGATTCCTACAGCTGCTCGGTCTCTGCGTAGTCCTGGCCGTCGTCGTGGTGACTGTCGATGCCGCCGGCTGACCAGGTGATGTCCGCCGGGAAGTCGGCGGCGGCAGCCGACGGGTCGAACCCGGGCGGGCTGTCCTTGAGCGCGAGGCCGAGGCCGACGAGCTTGAGTTTGACCTCGTCGATCGACTTCGCACCGAAGTTGCGGATGTCCAACAGGTCGGCCTCGCTGCGGGAGACCAGTTCGCCAACGGTGTGGATGCCTTCCCGCTTGAGGCAGTTGTACGAGCGAACCGTCAGGTCGAGGTCCTCGATCGGCATCGCGAACGCCGCGATCGTGTCGGCCTCGGCCGGCGACGGGCCGATCTCGATGCCCTCGGCGTCCACGTTGAGTTCGCGGGCGAGACCGAAGAGCTCCACGAGGGTCTTGCCCGCGGAGGCGACCGCGTCCCTCGGCGTGATGGACGGCTTGCTCTCCACGTCGAGGATCAGCTTGTCGAAGTCGGTTCGCTGCTCGACACGGGTGGCCTCGACCTTGTAGGTCACCTTCAGCACCGGCGAGTAGATCGAGTCGACGGGAATCCGGCCGATCTCCGCTCCGGCCTGCTTATTCTGCACGGCGGGCACGTAGCCGCGGCCACGCTCGACAACCAGCTCGATTTCCAGCTTGCCCTTGGCGTTGAGGGTGGCGATGTGCAGGTCCGGGTTGTGCACCGTCACCCCGGCCGGCGGCACGATGTCACCCGCGGTGACCGTACCTGGTCCCTGCTTGCGCAGGTACATGGTCACCGGCTCGTCCTCCTCGGAGCTCACGACCAGCTCCTTGAGGTTGAGGATGATGTCGGTGACATCCTCCTTCACCCCGGGCACCGTGGTGAACTCGTGCAGCACGCCGTCGATCCGGATGCTGGTGACGGCCGCGCCAGGGATGGACGACAGCAGGGTGCGCCGGATCGAGTTGCCCAGCGTGTAGCCGAAGCCGGGCTCGAGCGGTTCGATGACGAATCGGGACCGGGTGTCGTTGATGGGCTCCTCGGCGAGCGAGGGGCGCTGCGAGATCAGCACTGCTTACCTTCTTTCCCAGCCGGCGCCCGCTATTTGACGCCGGTGCGATGGCGGTCGGCACACCCTGCGTGCCGGCCGGTCGACCCGATGCGGGACGACCGCCACGTGACGGTCGTCCCGCACGGATCACTTCGAGTAGAACTCGACGATCAGCTGTTCGGTGACTGGTGTGTCGATCTGCGCACGTTCGGGAAGCTGGTGCACCAGGATGCGCAGGGTGGACGGGACCACCTGCAGCCACGCCGGTACCGGACGGTCACCGAAGGTGGCCTTGGCGACCTCGAAAGGCAGCATCGGCAGCGACTTGGGCCGGACATCGATGATGTCCCACTTGGTCACCCGGTAACTGGGGATGTTGACCTTCTCGCCGTTGACGAGGAAGTGGCCGTGGCTGACCAGCTGCCGTGCCTGCCTGCGGGTGCGGGCAAGGCCGGCGCGGTAGACCACATTGTCCAGCCGCGACTCGAGAATCTGCAGCAGGTTCTCACCAGTCTTGCCGGGGCGGCGGACCGCCTCGTGGTAGTACTTGCTGAACTGGCGCTCGAGAATGCCGTAGGTGTAGCGAGCCTTCTGCTTCTCCTGCGACTGGAGCAGGTACTCGCTCTCCTTGATTCGGCCTCGACCGTGCTGGCCTGGCGGGTACGGGCGCCGCTCGAACGCCTGGTCACCGCCGACGAGGTCAACCTTGAGACGACGCGAGATACGCGTCGCGGGACCGGTGTATCGGGCCATCTGTGCTTATCCTCCCCGTGCCTTCAGACCCGGCGCCGCTTGGGCGGGCGGCAGCCGTTGTGGGGCTGCGGGGTCACGTCCTGGATGATGCCAACCTCCAGGCCAGCGGCCTGGAGCGAACGGATCGCGGTCTCCCGGCCCGAGCCGGGGCCCTTCACGAACACGTCGACCCTGCGCATACCGTGTTCGGTCGCCTTGCGGGCAGCGTTCTCAGCGGCCATCTGTGCGGCGAACGGCGTGGACTTGCGGGAGCCCTTGAAGCCGACATGACCGGCGGAGGCCCAGCTGATCACGTTTCCGACCGGATCGGTGATGGACACGATCGTGTTGTTGAACGTGCTCTTGATGTGGGCGTGCCCATGGGAGACGTTCTTCTTCTCCTTGCGCCGGACTTTCTTGACTCCGGCGCCGGAGCGGGTCTTGGGTGGCATGTCTTCGATGATCTCCTAGCCGCTACGGATCTTCCGGTTACTTCTTGCCGGCCTTCTTCTTGCCGGCCACCGTCTTCTTCGGGCCCTTGCGGGTGCGGGCGTTGGTCTTCGTCCGCTGGCCGCGCACGGGAAGCCCACGACGGTGCCGAAGCCCCTCGTAGCAGCCGATCTCCATCTTGCGACGGATGTCGGCCTGGATCTCGCGGCGGAGGTCGCCCTCGACCTTGAAGTTGCTCTCGATGTACTCCCGCAGCTTGCCGAGATCGGCGTCGGAGAGGTCCTTGGCGCGCAGTTCCGGGCTGATCCCGGTGGCGTCAAGGAGCTCCCTCGAGCGGGTTCGGCCTATGCCGAAGATGTAGGTCAGCGCGATCTCCATCCGCTTCTCGCGGGGGAGGTCGACGCCAGCGAGTCGTGCCATGCGGCGTTGTGCTCCTCACTCTGCTCCGCTCCAGGTCTTCTCCTCGTCCGTCCTGGGGCCGACTCGCCGTGGCGGTACGCCCGCTCTCGCGGACGCTGTCCCAGCCCCGGCCTGGAGTCCGGGGGTGATCCGGCCGAAGCACGCAGTGCTCGCGCACCGGGCACCGACCGGAAGGGTCGAAGAGGCTGTGTACTTGTGGTGTCGCGTCGTGTCGACCGACGACCTGTGCTCTCAGGGGCCTGCTGCCACACTCGTCGGCCCCGTGTTGTCAGCCCTGGCGCTGCTTGTGGCGCAGGTTCTCACAGATCACCATGACCCGGCCGTGTCGGCGGATCACTTTGCACTTGTCGCAGATCTTCTTGACGCTCGGCTGGACCTTCACGGTCGTGCACTCCTGCGCTTGTAGATAGGGTTCCGGGGGCTTGCCCTCGGCGTGGGGGTTCGGGGGCCGGGCCCCCGAAAGGCACCGTTGGGAGTGCCTTGGCGAAGCACGTGCCCCCACATCCCCAACGTGGAGGTCACTTGTAGCGGTAGACGATGCGGCCGCGGGAAAGGTCGTAGGGCGACAGCTCCACGACAACCCGGTCCTCGGGCAGGATACGGATGTAGTGCTGCCGCATCTTGCCACTGATGTGCGCGAGAACCTTGTGACCGTTCTCCAACTCGACGCGGAACATCGCGTTGGGGAGAGGCTCGACCACGCGGCCCTCGACCTCAATGGCCCCGTCCTTCTTGCCCATGTCCTCCGCGTTTCGTGACAGTGGTATAGCTGGCGTGTGCCATCTGACGCCCGGATCCGCCGCACGCCAGGTCAGGGCTCGAGTAGTCCGGCTACGACGGCCCTGGCGGTGTGAGAGGGCGGCACGCCGGATGGCTGCCAGCCATCCATGCTGCTACCTGGGCACGACGGAACCAGCGCTACAAGTGCGCTGCCTATCCAGTGTACGCATCGTTGGCCCACGACCCAAATCGGGTACATCCTCGCTGGTCAGACCGACTTGACGGGCCGAAATGCGCGCGGCTCAGACGCCCGCGCGCAAGGCCTTCAGCGCACGCTCGGTGATCTCGTCGACGGCACCGACCGCGTCAACCGTGATCAGCACGTCGCCGTAGTAGCCGAGCAGCGGAGCCGTCTCCGAGCGGTAGACCTCCTGTCGGCGCCGGATGACATCCTCGTTGTCGTCCGCGCGGCCACGGGAGACCAGTCGTTGGACAACGACGTCTTCTGGCACGTCGAGCTCGAGCACGGCGTCGAGTTCGACGCCGGCCTTGTCGAGAATCTCGCCGAGCACCCCGGCCTGCGCGATGGTGCGCGGGAAGCCGTCGAGTAGGAAGCCCTGACGAGCGTCCGGCTCGGCCAGCCGATCCCGAACCATGGCGTTGGTGACCGAGTCGGGAACCAGTTCCCCGGCGTCAAGGTACTTCTTGGCCTCGAGACCGAGGGGGGTCCGCTGCTGGATGTTGGCCCGGAAGAGGTCCCCGGTCGAGATGTGCGGCACGTCGAGCTTCGCACTCAGTATGGCTGCCTGAGTACCCTTGCCCGCGCCCGGCGGGCCGACGAGGACAAGTCTCACTACCGCAGGAACCCTTCATAGTTGCGCTGCATCAGCTGGCTCTCGATCTGTTTGATCGTGTCGAGACCCACGCCAACCATGATCAGCACAGCGGTGCCGCCGAACGGGAAGTTGTTGTTCTGGCCGGCCTGCCCGGTGACACTCAGGAAGAAGTTCGGCAGCACGGCGATGACGCCAAGGTAGAGCGAGCCGGGCAGGGTGATGCGGTTGAGCACGTAGCTCAGGTACTCGGACGTGGGCCGGCCCGGGCGGATCCCCGGGATGAAGCCGCCGAACTTCTTCATCTCGTCGGCTCGCTCGTCCGGGTTGAACGTGATCGCTACGTAGAAGTAGGTGAAGAAGATGATCAGAGCGAAGTACAGCGCGATGTGACCGTAGCTGGACGGACTCACGATGTAGTTCGACACCCACTGCTGCCAGGCGCCGTTGCCGCCGCTGTTCTGCGTCAGCGTGATGATCAGCTGCGGCAGGTAGAGCAGCGAGGTAGCGAAGATCACCGGAATGACGCCGGCCTGGTTGACCTTGAGCGGAAGGTAGGTCGAGGTCCCGCCGTACATCCTGCGGCCGATCATTCGCTTGGCGTACTGCACCGGGATGCGTCGCTGTGCCTGCTCGAGGAAGACGACGATGCCGATGATCAGCAGCCCAAACGCGCAGATCGCGGTGAACACCAGGCCGCCCTGCTGGAGGATGGCCGCACCCTCACCGGGGATACGGGCGGCGATGCTGGTGAACATCAACAGCGACATGCCGTTGCCGATGCCGCGCTCGGTGATCAGCTCACCGAACCACATGATGATCGCGGTGCCGGCGGTCATGGTGACGACGATGACGGCCAGCGTGAAGACACCCTTGTCCGGCACTGGTTCCGCTTGACAGGAACTGAACAGCTGACCGCGGGTCGCGAGCGCGATGATGCCGGTCGACTGGAGGATCGCCAGTCCGACGGTCAGGTAACGGGTGTACTGGGTCAGCTTGTTCTGCCCGGACTGGCCCTCCTTCTTCAGCTGCTCGAAACGCGGGATGACCACGGTGAGCAGTTGAACGATGATGCTGGCCGTGATGTAGGGCAGAATTCCCAACGAGAAGATCGACAGCTGCAGCAGGGCGCCACCGCTGAACAGACTGATCAGCCCGAAGATCCCGTTCTGGTCCACCTGCTTGAGGCATTGCTGGACGTTGGCGAAGTTGACACCGGGGGACGGTATCTGCGCGCCGAGGCGGTACAACGCCAGGATTCCCACGGTGAACAGGATCTTGCGGCGCAGGTCCGGCGTCGCGAGAGCCGAGCGGAAGGCGCCTAGCACGCGTGACCTCCTCGGCGTCACCGGTCTCCTGACCGGTGAACGGCTTGTCCGACCATTGTCGGCTGACGTAACAACCTGGCGACAGGCCAGGAACGCTTCGCGCCATCGGCACAAAGCGTGTCCACGACTCTAACAGGCTCATCGGCGGACACGGACCCCGCCGGTGGCAGCAACCCAGCCGGTGAGACGCGGGCCGCATTGCGAACCCGGTCACCAAGGCGACAATCACCCGGATCCGTGCTCGCACCGACCACGTGGTGAACGATGTGTGGCCGGTGGGAACACCCCACCGGCCACACACGGTCCGAACGACTCACAGCGTGGTGACGGTCCCACCGGCCGCAGTGATCTTCTCCACCGCCGTCGCGGAGAACCTGTTCGCGGTGATGTCGAGCTTCACACCGCCGAGGTCGCCGTCGCCGAGTACCTTGACGAGCTGGTTCTTGCGGACCGCACCGGCGGCGACCAGCATGTCGACGTCGACCGACCCGCCCTCGGGGAACAGACGAGCCAGGTCGGCGACGTTCACGACCTGATACTCGGTACGGAAGCGGTTGCGGAAGCCCTTCAACTTGGGCAGCCGCATGTGCAGCGGCATCTGACCGCCCTCGAAGCGCGCGGGGGTGTTCTTGCGCGCCCCGGTGCCCTTCGTTCCGCGGCCAGCCGTCTTGCCCTTGGATCCCTCACCACGGCCGACACGGGTCTTCGCCGTCTTGGCTCCTGGGGCGGGACGCAGGTGGTGGATCTTGATGGTCATCAGTCGACCTCCTCCACGGCCACCAGGTGCCGCACGGTGTGGATCAGGCCCCGCACGACGGGGGTGTCCTCCCGAACGACCGACTGGCGGATTTTGCGCAGACCCAGTGTCCGCAACGAATCGCGGTGGTTCTGCTTGGTGCCGATGGTGCTCCTGACCTGGGTTACCTTGAGCTGCGCCATGTCGATCACACCGCCTGTCCGGCACGGGCGCGCAGCATGGCGGTCGGCGCGACGTCCTCCAACGGCAGACCACGCCGGGCGGCGACCTCTTCGGGACGCTGCAAGCCCTTCAACGCGGCGACGGTGGCCTGCACGATGTTGATGGCGTTGTCGCTGCCGAGCGACTTGCTCAGCACGTCGTGGATACCGGCACACTCCAGCACGGCGCGGACCGGTCCGCCGGCGATCACACCGGTACCGGCGCTCGCGGGCCGGAGCAGCACCACGCCGGCGGCCTTCTCACCCTGGATGGGGTGCGGAATGGTGCCACCGATGCGGGGAACGCGGAAGAAGTTCTTCTTCGCCTCCTCGACACCCTTGGCGATAGCGGCAGGGACCTCCTTGGCCTTGCCGTAGCCGACACCGACCATGCCGTCCCCGTCGCCGACGATCACCAGCGCGGTGAAGCTGAACCGGCGACCACCCTTGACCACCTTTGCCACCCTGTTGATGGCAACGACGCGCTCAAGGTGCGGGGTCTTGTCCTGGGCCGCCCCGCCGCGGCCACCATCGCGACGGTCGCGGCGCTCTCCGCGCTCGCCACCGCCGCCCTCGCGACGCGTGCGTCCTGGCATCAGGCGTCCCTCTCAATTCCGAGCGTCGAATGGGTGTACATCCATGAAGGGGTCATGCCCCGAAGGTTCATCATGCCTCAGAACTCCAACCCCGCCTCACGGGCGGCGTCGGCAAGCGCCGCGATCCGACCGTGGTAGTCGTAGCCACCCCGGTCAAACACGATCTTGGAGATGCCGGCTTCCTTTGCCCTTGCCGCGACCAGCTGTCCCACCTTGGTGGCCCGGGCCTTCTTGTCGCCGTCCATGGCCCTGATGTCGGTCTCCATGCTGGACGCCGAGGCCAGGGTGTGGCCGGCGAGGTCGTCGATGACCTGCGCGACGATGTGCCGCGAGGAACGGCTGACGACCAGACGGGGACGCTCGGGAGTTCCGTTGATCTTCTTGCGCAGCCGGAAGTGACGGCGTATCCGTGAGATGCGACGCTTGGTCGACACGTCCTTGCCGACCGGCTTCCTCTTGGTGCCGGAGACCTGCTTGTCAGGGTCGACCCTCAGTACAGTCTCAGCCATGATCACTTACCCGTCTTTCCGACCTTGCGGCGGATCTTCTCGCCCGCGTAGCGCACACCCTTGCCCTTGTAGGGGTCGGGCTTGCGCAGTTTGCGGATGTTGGCGGCGACCTCACCAACCAACTGCTTGTCGATGCCCTTGACGGAGAACTTGGTCGGAGTCTCCACCACGAAAGTGATTCCCGCGGGCGCCTTCACCGGAACCGGGTGGCTGTAGCCGAGCGCGAACTCCAGATCGGTGCCTTTGAGCTGCACCCGGTATCCGACGCCGGTGATCTCCATCTTCTTCTCGTAGCCTTCGGTCACACCGATGATCAGATTGTTGATCAGCGTGCGGGACAGGCCGTGCAGCGAGCGGGAGAGCCGCTCGTCGTCGGGCCGGGACACCTGGAGGGTGCCGTCGTCCGTCCGCGCTACCGCGATGGGCTCGGCGACGGTGTGCGAAAGGGCGCCCTTCGGGCCCTTCACGTTCACCACCTGGCCGTCGATGGTCACGTCGACCCCGGAGGGGACGGTGATCGGCAACTTTCCAATGCGTGACACGTCGTCTCCTCCTTCCTCACCACACGTAGGCGAGGACTTCCCCGCCCACACCCTGCTTGCCGGCCTGCCGGTCGGTCACCAGACCCCCGGACGTGGAGATGATCGCGACTCCCAGCCCGCCGAGCACTCGCGGCAAGTTGGTCGACTTCGCATACACCCGAAGGCCAGGCTTGGACACCCGCCGAACGCCCGCGATGCTGCGTTCCCGGTTCGGGCCGTACTTGAGCTCGACGACGAGGTTCTTGCAGTTCTCGCCCTGCTCGTCGTGGTACCCGGCGATGTAGCCCTCGCGCTTGAGTATCTCGGCGATGTTCGCCTTGAGCTTGGAGTGCGGCATCACGACCTGGTCGTGGTACGCCGAGTTGGCGTTGCGCAGACGCGTGAGCATGTCTGCGATCGGGTCGGTCATCGTCATGGTGACCTGTCAACCTTTCTCGCCGGGGTTCCCCGTCGTCCGCCGGCTGATGCCGGCTGCCGGTGGGGCCTACAGCGAAACTGGGGTGTTGCGGACTACAGCCTTCGCACGGTGACGCGGAGACTGTCTCTTACCAACTGGACTTGTGTACGCCGGGCAGTTCGCCACGGTGGGCCATCTGCCGCAGACAGATGCGGCACAGGCCGAACTTCCGGAACACCGAGTGCGGCCGGCCGCACTTCTGGCACCGGGTGTACGCCCGAACCGCGAACTTCGGCTTGCTGGCCGCCTTGTTGATCAGCGCCTTCTTGGCCATCAGTTCTCCTTGTTGCGATCCACAGCGATCACCACGGTGCTCACTGCTCCTTGAACGGGAAGCCGAGGTGCTTGAGCAGCGCCCGACCCTCGTCATCGTTGGTGGCGGTGGTGA
Organism: Kutzneria sp.; assembly: GCA_019239965.1. GTDB lineage: Bacteria > Actinomycetota > Actinomycetes > Mycobacteriales > Pseudonocardiaceae > Kutzneria. Next base: position 89,624 of record JAFAZC010000002.1, read on the forward strand.
CGACAGTGATATCCATGCCACGAGGACGGTCGATCGAGTCGGGGTCGATCTCGTGGAACATCGACTGCTCGTTGAGGCCGAACGTGTAGTTGCCGTTGCCGTCGAACTGCTTGCCGGAAAGACCACGGAAGTCGCGGATACGGGGCAACGCGATGGTCAGCAACCGGTCCAGGAACTCCCACATCCGGTCACCGCGCAAGGTCACCCGTGCCCCGATGGGCATGCCCTCGCGCAGTTTGAACTGGGCGATGGACTTGCGTGCCCTGCGGATCTCGGGCCGCTGGCCGGTGATCGTGGACAGGTCACGGACCGCGCCCTCGATCAACTTGCTGTCACGGGCCGCGTCGCCGACACCCATGTTGACGACGACCTTGACGATGCGGGGGGTCTGCATCACGTTGGCGTAGACGAACTGCTCGCGCAGCGCGGGGACGATCTCCTCACGGTAGCGCGACTTCAGCCTCGGCAGGACCTTCGTCTCAGTAGTAGTCATGATCAGATGTCCTTACCGTTGCGCCGGGAAATGCGCACTCGACGCCCTTCGTCGTTCGTGCGGTGACCCACCCTGGTCGGCTTGCCGTCGGAGTCGACAACCATCACGTTGCTCACGTGGATCGGCGCCTCCTGGGTGATGATGCCGCCCGACTGCGCCCCACGCTGGGTCTGCGTGATCCTGGTGTGCTTCTTGATCCGGTTGACGCCCTCGACAAGCACCCGTTCCCGGTCCGGGTACGCCTGGATCACCTTGCCCTTGGCACCCTTGTCCTTGCCGGCGATGACGACGACCGTGTCTCCCTTGCGCACCTTCATCAGAGCACCTCCGGCGCCAGCGAGATGATCTTCATGAACCTCTTGTCCCGCAGTTCCCGGCCGACCGGGCCGAAGATACGGGTGCCCCGTGGCTCGTTGTCCGGCTTGATGAGCACCGCTGCGTTCTCGTCGAAGCGGATGTACGAGCCGTCCGGGCGACGGCGCTCCTTGGTGGTGCGAACGACGACGGCCTTGACGACGTCGCCCTTCTTCACTCCGGCGCCGGGAATGGCGTCCTTGACGGTGGCGACGATGATGTCGCCGATGCCCGCGTAGCGACGCGAGGAGCCACCGAGCACACGGATGCAAAGGATCTCCTTCGCACCGGTGTTGTCGGCGACTCGCAGTCGCGACTCCTGCTGGATCACTTACGACTCCTGACCATTTGTGGTCTGCCAGATTTCCGACCTGACAGGCTCGGTCGTGCTCCTGTCGTCCAGGCCGCCCCTGGGGGCGGCCTGGATCTCTGCTTACTTGGCCTTCTCCAGAACCTCGACCAGCCGCCAGCGCTTGGTCGCCGACAGCGGACGGGTCTCCATCAGCAGCACCCGGTCGCCGATGCCCGCGGTGTTCTGCGCGTCATGCGCCTTCACCTTGGTGGTGCTGCGCAGGACCTTGCCGTACAGCGGGTGCTTCTTGCGGTCCTCGAGGGCGACCACGATCGTCTTGTCCATCTTGTCGGACACGACGTAGCCCTCACGAACCTTGCGGTCGTTCCTGTTCACGCTCGTCGTCCCCGTGCTCTTCGCGTCCGTCATGCCGCACCCTCACCAGTCGAAACGTCCGGGGACACGGAAAGCCCGAGCTCCCGTTCCCGCATCACGGTGTAGATACGGGCGATCTCATGCCGGATCACACGCAGCCGACGGTTGTTGTCCAGTTGGCCGGTTGCCATCTGGAACCGGAGGTTGAACAGCTCCTCCTTGGACTCCTTCAGGCGAAGCACGAGCTCATCGTCGGTAAGCTCACGCAGTTCCGACGCCGCGGAGCCGGTACCAGTGCTAGCCATGGTCAGAAGTCACCACCTTCACGCGTGACGATCCGGCACTTCAGCGGCAGCTTGTGGATCGCGCGACGCAGCGCCTCCCGAGCAACCGTCTCGTTGGGGTAGCTCATCTCGAAGAGCACTCGTCCCGGCTTGACGTTGACCACCCAGTACTCCGGCGATCCCTTTCCAGAACCCATGCGGGTCTCGGCGGGCTTCTTGGTCAGCGGCCGGTCCGGGAAGATGTTGATCCAGACCTTGCCACCACGGCGAATGTGCCTGGTGATGGCGATACGAGCGGACTCAATCTGGCGGTTGGTCACGTAGGCCGGCTCGAGCGCCTGGATGCCGAATTCGCCGAAGGTCACCTTCGTACCGCCCTTGGCGGCACCCGATCGCTTCGGGTGATGCTGCTTACGGTGTTTGACCTTGCGTGGGATGAGCACTACTCAGCCCTCCCCGTTCCCTGAAGTGGCCGCCTCAGCCGCGGCGGCGGCCTCCGCGTTCGCCTGAGCCTCGGCCGCGGCGCGCCCCGCCTCGGTGCTCGTCGCCGTGGTGCCGGAGGCGCCGGAGCGACGGGCGCGGTTCGGGCGCTCGCGACGCTGCTGTGGGCGGCTGTCATTGGCCGGCGTCGCGGTCTCCCGCGAGCGGAAGCCACCGACGATGTCGCCCTTGTAGATCCAGACCTTCACGCCGATCCGGCCGAAGGTAGTCTTGGCCTCGAAGAAGCCGTAGTCGATGTCCGCACGCAGCGTGTGCAGCGGAACCCGACCCTCCCGGTAGAACTCCGAACGGGACATCTCGGCGCCGCCCAGGCGGCCGCCGCACTGCACCCTGATGCCCTTGACCTGCGGCGAACGCATCGCCGACTGGATCGCCTTGCGCATCGCCCTTCGGAAGGAGACCCGATTGGACAGCTGTTCGGCGGTCACCTGCGCGACCAACTGCGCATCCGACTCGGGGTTCTTGACCTCGAGGATGTTCAGCTGCACCTGCTTGGCGGTGAGCTTCTCCAGCTCTCCCCTGATGCGGTCGGCCTCGGCGCCGCGCCGCCCGATGACGATGCCGGGGCGGGCAGTGTGGATGTCCACGCGCACCCGGTCACGGGTCCGCTCGATCTCCACCTTGGAGATGCCGGCACGCTCCATCCCCCGCCCGAGCATCTTGCGGATCTTGACGTCCTCCGCGACGTACTCGGCGTACTGCTTGTCGGCGTACCAACGGGACTTCCAATCGGTGGTGATCCCGAGCCGGAAGCCGTACGGGTTGATTTTCTGACCCACTACTGGGCCCCCTTCTGGCTAGCACGGTCCTTCGAACTGGTCCCCTGCTGCTTCCGGCGGGGCTCCACCTTCTCAGCCTTACGGGCCTTCTTCTCAGCCTTGCGGGCCTCGACCTCGATCGTGATGTGGCTCGTACGCTTGCGTATCCGGTACGCACGCCCCTGAGCACGCGGGCGGAACCTCTTCAGCGTCGGCCCTTCATCCACGTACGCACTGCTCACCCACAGGGTGTCAGGGTCGAGACTGAGATTGTTCTCGGCGTTGGCCATCGCACTGGCGAGCACCTTCGCCACTGGCTCACTTGCGGCCTGCGGCGCGAACTGGAGCACGGCCAAAGCCTCCTGGGCGTTGCGGCCCCTGATGAGGTCGACCACTCGACGCGCCTTCATGGCGGTCAGGCGGACGTAGCGGGCCCGCGCCACGGCGCGCGGCAGCGTATCCGCGTCCGCCGGCGCCCCAGCGTTGTTACCCATCCTGCTTACCCCTTGCTCTCCTAGTTCAAGTCAGCGGCGGCGCGACTTGCGGTCATCCTTGATGTGCCCTTTGAAGGTCCGAGTCGGGGCGAATTCACCCAACTTGTGACCCACCATGGCCTCGCTGATGAACACCGGAACGTGCTTACGGCCGTCGTGCACCGCGATGGTGTGCCCCAGCATGTCGGGGATGATCGTCGACCTCCTGGACCAGGTCTTGATCACGGTCTTCTTGCCCGACTCATTGAGGACGTCCACCTTCTTGAGCAGGTGGTGGTCAACGAACGGGCCCTTCTTCAGGCTGCGTGGCATCCTTCACTCCCTTCCTGCTCAGCGCTTCTTACCGGTGCGACGACGCCGGACGATGAGCTTGTCGCTTGGCTTGCGGCGACGGGTACGTCCCTCCGGCTTTCCAGCCGGGTTGACCGGGTGGCGACCACCGGAGGTCTTGCCCTCACCACCACCGTGCGGGTGGTCGACCGGGTTCATGGCGACACCGCGGACAGTGGGCTTGCGGCCCTTCCACCTCATGCGGCCGGCCTTGCCCCAGTTGATGTTGGCGTGTTCGGAGTTACCGACCTCACCAACCGTCGCTCGGCACCGCACGTCCACGTTGCGAATCTCACCGGAGGGCATCCGCAGCTGGGCGTAGGGACCGTCCTTGGCGACGAGCTGCACCTTGGCACCCGCGGAGCGGGCGATCCGGGCACCACCACCCGGCCGGAGCTCAATCGCGTGCACCACGGTGCCGACCGGGATGTTGCGCAGCGGCAGGTTGTTGCCCGGCTTGATGTCCGCACGCGGACCGTTCTCGACCCGGTCTCCCTGGCTGAGCTTGTTCGGCGCGATGATGTAGCGCTTGTCGCCGTCCGCGTAGTGCAGCAACGCGATGCGGGCGGTGCGGTTGGGGTCGTACTCGATATGCGCGACCTTGGCCGGCACGCCGTCCTTGTCCGCCCGGCGGAAGTCGATCAGGCGGTAGGCGCGCTTGTGGCCACCGCCCTTGTGCCGAGTAGTGATCTTTCCGTGCGCGTTGCGCCCGCCGCGGCCGTGCAGTGGACGCACGAGCGACTTCTCCGGCGTCGACCGAGTGATCTCGGCGAAGTCGGACACGCTCGCACCGCGACGGCCCGGCGTCGTCGGCTTGTACTTGCGAATGCCCATGTCTAATCAGCAGTCCTCAGTCTCTGCCAGCATCATCTAGGCGGTCGGGCCGCCGAAGATCTCGATCGCCTTGCTCTCCGGGGAGAGCGTGACGATCGCGCGCTTGGTGTCCTTGCGCTTGCCGAAACCGGACCTGGTCCGCTTCCGCTTGCCCTGGCGATTGATCGTGTTCACGCTCAGGACCCTGACGCCGAAGATTTTCTCGACGGCGATCTTGATCTCGGTCTTGTTGGCGCGCGGATCCACCAGGAAGGTGTATTTGTTCTCCTCGAGAAGGCCGTAGCTCTTCTCGGAGATCACCGGAGCGCGCACGATGTCCCTCGGGTCGGGGATCACTTCGCTCCCTCCCCATTCGATGCGGTCTCGGAGCTGCGCGTGGTCTTGGCGACGGGCTTCGCTCCAGCGACGAAGAGCTCATAGGCGTCCTTGGTGAACACCACGTCGTCATTCACCAGCACGTCGTAGGTGTTGAGCTGGTCAGGTGCGATCGGGTGGACGCCCACCAGATTCCTGACGCTCAGCCAGTCCCGTTCCTGGAAGCGGCCGAGGACCACCAGCGTGCGGCGGGACTCGGTGAGCGCCTCCAGCGCCTTGCGCGCGGCCTTCGTCGACGGCTTGTCGCCCTCCACCAGCGAGGTCACCACGTGCACATGGCCGGCGCGAGCCCGGTCGGAGAGGGCACCGCGCAATGCGGCCGCCTTCATCTTCTTGGGGGTCCGCTGTGAGTAGTCCCGCGGCTGGGGACCGTGCACAACACCACCGCCGGTGAACTGCGGCGCGCGGGTCGAGCCCTGCCGGGCTCGTCCAGTGCCCTTCTGGCGGTACGGCTTCTTGCCGCCACCGGAGACCTCACCGCGGGTCTTCGTGCTATGCGTGCCCTGCCGTGCCGCGGCGAGCTGCGCCACGACGACCTGGTGCATGAGTGGGATGTTCGCCTGCACGTCAAACAGGTCGGCAGGCAGCTCGACACTGCCGCCGCTGCTTCCGTCCGGGGTGCGGACGTCGAGCGTGGTCATGTCAGGCACCGCCCTTCACGGCCGTCTTAACGAACACGAGGCCACCCTTCGGCCCCGGGATGGCGCCCTTGATGAGCAGCAGGCCGGCCTCGGCCTCGACCCGGTGCACCGTCAGGTTCTGCGTGGTGACCCTGGCCTTGCCCATGCGACCGGCCATACGGAGGCCCTTGAAGACCCGGCCGGGGGTGGCGCAGCCACCGATCGAACCGGGCGACCGGTGCTTGCGCTGGGTGCCGTGGCTGGCGCCGAGGCCCTTGAAGCCGTGGCGCTTCATGACACCCGCGTTTCCCTTGCCCTTGCTTGTCCCGACGACATCGACGAGCGTGCCGGCCTCGAACACCTCGGCGGTGACCTCCTGGCCGATCTCGTAGTCACCAGCGTCACTGGTGCGCAGTTCGGCGAGGTGGCGGCGTGGAGTCACGCCAGCCTTGGCGAAGTGGCCGGTCTCCGGCTTGTTGACCTTGCGCGGGTCAATCGCGCCGAAGGCGAGTTGTACCGCCGCGTAGCCGTCCTTGTCGGGGGTGCGGATCTGGGTCACGACATTGGGCCCGGCCCTGACGACGGTGACCGGAACAACCCGGTTCTTGTCGTCGAAGACCTGAGTCATGCCGAGCTTGGTGCCCAGAATCCCCTTGATCTGCTTGTCAGACATGGGTCTCGTTACTCTCTCGCCCCAAGGAATCGAACACTGCGCCGCGCACAGTTATTGGATGTTGACGTCGACACTCGCCGGAAGATCGATGCGCATCAGCGCGTCGACCGTCTTCGGCGTCGGGTCGAGGATGTCGATCAGACGCTTGTGCGTACGCATCTCGAAGTGCTCGCGCGAGTCCTTGTACTTGTGCGGCGAGCGAATGACACAGTAAACGTTCTTCTCGGTGGGCAGCGGCACCGGCCCGACGACTCGAGCACCGGTGCGCGTCACGGTCTCGACGATCTTGCGTGCCGACGCGTCGATCGCCTCGTGGTCGTAGGCCTTGAGCCTGATGCGGATCTTTTGTCCCGCCATGGTGGCTTGCCGTTCCTTTTCTCGCCGTCCGTCCGCATGGGAGCCGTGGCCGGTGACGGCCGTAGAAGCACTCCGCTCGGTGTTCCACAAGTCAGTCAATTGTCGGGTACCGCATCCGGTCCACGCGGTCGGGCGTGTCGTACCCGGGTGCACATCTGTCCCAGGACAGTCGTCCTCGAACCGATCGTGAGTACCCTGTTCGCCCCGTCCGGCCTCTCGGCGGCTCGGGCGGGAGTTCATCCCACGAGCCTCAGGGCGCCGATTCCCCATAGCACGACGATGGTCGACCGAGCCGGTTTCACCAGCGGTCGGCCGGACATCCGCGCGACGAGCAACCTGATAAGGATGCCATACCGAGACGTGCCGGACCAAATCGGGGCCGGTGAGCGTGGGCTGGCACCGTGTCGTGACGCCAGCCCACGCTTTCACTCAGCTGAGGATCTTCTCGACGGTACCGGCACCAACGGTGCGGCCACCCTCACGAATAGCGAAGCGCAGACCCTCGTCCATGGCGATCGGCTGGATCAGCTTCACCTTCATGTTGGTGGTGTCACCCGGCATGACCATCTCGGTGCCCTCGGGAAGTTCGACGACACCGGTCACGTCCGTGGTGCGGAAGTAGAACTGCGGCCGGTAGTTGTTGAAGAACGGCGTGTGCCGGCCACCCTCGTCCTTGGACAGGATGTAGACGTTGCCCGTGAACTCGGTGTGGGTGGTCGTGGTGCCTGGCTTCACGACAACCATGCCGCGCTCGACGTCCTCGCGCTTGACACCGCGCAGGAGCAGCGCGGCGTTGTCGCCGGCGCGCCCCTCGTCGAGGAACTTCTTGAACATCTCGATGCTGGTGCAGGTCGTCTTGATCCCCTTCTCCTTGATCCCGACGACCTCCACCTCCTCGTTCACCTTGATGACGCCACGCTCGATACGACCCGTGACCACCGTGCCACGGCCGGTGATGGTGAACACATCCTCGACGGGCATGAGGAACGGCTTCTCGACCTCACGGACCGGCTCGGGAATGCTCTCGTCGACCGCGTCCATCAGCTCGAGGACCGACTGCGCCCACTTCTCATCGCCCTCGAGGGCCTTGAGGCCGGAGACGCGCACCACGGGAGCGTCGTCGCCGGGGAACTCCTGGTCCGAGAGCAGCTCACGGACCTCGAGTTCGACCAGCTCGAGGATCTCCTCGTCATCGACCATGTCGGCCTTGTTCAGGGCCACCACGATGTAGGGCACGCCAACCTGACGGGCCAGCAGCACGTGCTCGCGGGTCTGGGGCATCGGGCCGTCGGTCGCGGCGACCACCAGGATCGCACCGTCCATCTGGGCGGCACCGGTGATCATGTTCTTGATGTAGTCCGCGTGGCCGGGGGCGTCGACGTGCGCGTAGTGACGCTTCTCGGTCTGGTACTCGACGTGCGAGATGTTGATCGTGATACCGCGCTGCTTCTCTTCCGGCGCCTTGTCGATCTGGTCGAACGCGAACGCTGCGTTCAGGTTGGGGTACTTGTCGGCGAGAACCTTGGTGATGGCCGCGGTCAGCGTGGTCTTGCCATGGTCGACGTGACCGATGGTGCCGATGTTGACGTGCGGCTTGGTCCGCTCGAACTTCGCCTTCGCCACTGGACTGTCCTCCTGGACTTGTGTTGCTCCCGCCGTGCCGTCATGGTTTGTGGTCGAGCGGCGGAGTTAGGTCATCGGATCGGTTGTGCGGTATTGGGGAAGCCCCCCGCCACCGCTGACGTGCAGTGCTCTGCCCGAGGGGACTACTCCCCCGTGGCTTTCGCGATGATTTCCTTCGCCACGTTGGTCGGGACCTCGGCGTAGGAGTCGAACACCATCGAGTAATTCGCGCGACCCTGGGTCTTGGACCGCAGGTCGCCGACATACCCGAACATCTCCGACAGCGGGACCAACGCCTTCACGACGCGGGCTCCACTGCGCTCCTCCATGGCCTGGATCTGGCCACGACGGGAGTTCAGGTCACCGATGACGTCACCCATGTAGTCCTCGGGCGTCGTCACCTCGACCGCCATCATCGGTTCGAGCAGGGCCGGGTTGGCCTTGCGCGCTGCCTCCTTGAGCGCCATCGCACCGGCGATCTTGAAGGCCATTTCCGACGAGTCGACCTCGTGGTAGGCGCCATCCTCCAGCGTGACCTTGATGCCGACCAGCGGATAGCCGGCCAGCACGCCGTACTGCATGGCGTCCTGCGCACCGGCGTCCACCGAGGGGATGTACTCCCTCGGGACGCGGCCACCGGTGACCTTGTTCGCGAACTCGTACAGCGCGCCGTCCGTGGTCTTCTCCAGCGGCTCCAGGGTAATGATCACCTTGGCGAACTGGCCGGAGCCACCGGTCTGCTTCCTGTGCGTGTACGAGTAGTGCTCGACCTTGCTGCGGATGGTCTCGCGGTAGGCGACCTGCGGCTTGCCGATGTTCGCCTCGACCTTGAAGTCCGTCCGCATCCGGTTGACCAGAACCTCGAGGTGCAGCTCGCCCATGCCGGCGATGATGGTCTGGCCGGTCTCGTCGTCCAGCTTGACCTGGAAGGTGGGGTCCTCCTCGGCCAGCTTCTGGATCGCGGTGCCCAGCTTCTCCTGGTCCGCCTTGGTCTTCGGCTCGATAGCGACCTGGATCACCGGGTCCGGGAAGGTCATCGACTCCAGGACGATCGGCTGCTGCGGGTCGGACAGCGTGTCGCCGGTCGTGGTGTCCTTCAGGCCGATCGCCGCGTAGATGTGACCCGCCAGCGCCTCGTCGACCGGGTTCTCCTTGTTGGAGTGCATCTGGAACAGCTTGCCGATGCGCTCCTTCCGCTCCTTGGTCGAGTTGATCACCTGCGAGCCGGCGGCGACCCGTCCCGAGTAGACCCGGATGTAGGTCAGCTTGCCGAAGAACGGGTGCGTCATGATCTTGAAGGCGAGCGCCGAGAACGGCTCGTCCGTGCTGGGCTTGCGGCTGATCACGGTCTCGCCGTCGGGCAGGGTGCCCTCGATGGCCGGCACGTCCAGCGGGGTCGGCAGGTAGTCGACGACGGCGTCGAGCATGGGCTGTACACCCTTGTTCTTAAACGCCGAGCCGCACAGCACCGGGTACGCCTCGCTGGAGATGGTCAGCTTGCGGATGCCCGCCTTGATCTGCTCGACGGACAGCTCCTCGCCGCCCAGATAGATCTCCATTAGCTCGTCGTCGGTCTCGGCGACGGCCTCGATCAACTGCTCGCGGTACTCCGCGGCGCGCTCGGCGAGGTCGGCCGGAATCTCCTCGACCTCGTAGTCCTCGCCCTTCTGCACCTCACCGTGCCAGGTCAGCGCACGCATCTCGACCAGGTCGACGACGCCGGTGAAGTCCGACTCCGCGCCGATCGGGAGCTGGATGACCAGCGGACGCGCGCCAAGGCGATCCTTGATGGTCTGGACCGTGAAGTAGAAGTCCGCGCCGATCTTGTCCATCTTGTTGACGAAGCAGATCCGCGGCACGTCGTACTTGTTGGCCTGGCGCCACACCTGCTCGGACTGGGGCTCGACGCCCTCCTTGCCGTCGAACACCGCGACCGCGCCGTCGAGCACCCGCAGGTTGCGCTCCACCTCGACGGTGAAGTCGACATGTCCCGGAGTGTCGATGATGTTGAGCTGATGGTCCTTCCAGAACGTGGTGGTGGCGGCAGAAGTGATGGTGATTCCCCGCTTCTGCTCCTCCTCCATCCAGTCCATGGTCGCGGCGCCGTCGTGCACCTCGCCGATCTTGTAGTTGATCCCCGTGTAGAAGAGGATCCGCTCGGTCGTGGTGGTCTTGCCGGCGTCGATGTGGGCCATGATCCCGAAATTGCGGACCTTGGCCAGGTCAGTCAGCACGTCGCGTGCCACGAGTCTCGTCCTTGCCTAGTTGCGATGTCGTCCGCCTCTGTAGTAAGGCGGACATAGCCAAAATGTGGTGCCGATCCCGTGCGGCATCGCTGGCCCCGAAGGATCACCAGCAGTACCGCGGATCACCAGCGATAGTGCGCGAACGCCTTGTTCGACTCCGCCATCCGGTGGGTGTCCTCACGCCGCTTGACACTGGCCCCGAGGCCGTTGCTGGCGTCGAGCAGCTCGTTCATCAACCGCTCGACCATCGTCTTCTCCCGACGCTGCCGGGAGAACGTGATCAGCCAGCGCAGGGCCAACGTGGTGGCGCGACCGGGCTTGACCTCGATCGGCACCTGGTAGGTGGCGCCACCAACCCGCCGGCTCTTCACCTCGAGCGCCGGCTTGACGTTGTCGAGCGCGCGCTTGAGGGTAACGACAGGATCGGTGCCGGTCTTCTCCCTCGCGCCTTCCAACGCCTGGTAGACGATCTTCTCGGCGACCGAACGCTTGCCGTCGACCAGCACCTTGTTGATGAGCTGGGTCACCAGCGGCGAACTGTAGACCGGGTCAGAGATCAGCGGCCGCTTCGGGGCCGGGCCCTTGCGGGGCATCAGCTCTTCTCCTTCTTCGCACCGTAGTGGCTACGGCCCTGCTTGCGGTTCTTGACGCCCTGCGTGTCCAGCGAGCCGCGGATGATCTTGTAGCGAACACCGGGAAGGTCCTTCACACGACCACCGCGAACGAGCACCATCGAGTGCTCCTGGAGGTTGTGACCCTCACCCGGGATGTAGGCCGTGACCTCGATGCCGCTGGTCAGCTTGACACGGGCGACCTTGCGCAGCGCCGAGTTCGGCTTCTTGGGGGTGGTGGTGTAGACGCGGGTGCACACGCCGCGCCGCTGCGGGCTCCCCTTGAGAGCCGCGGTCTTGGTCTTCGCGACCTTGTCCTGGCGGCCCTTGCGGACCAGCTGCTGGATCGTGGGCATAGACCGGCTGCTTCTTCCGTTCGCGTCGTGGTGTCCCTGGAGGGCACCCTGACTTCCGTGTGTACTTGAATCCTCCGTATCCCGAGGTCGGGCGTGTCGCCCGCTTCGGGCCCGCGAGGGACACAGTGCGTCCCAACGGATTCCGGAGGACATCCGCGGCGCTTGCGTCGACGCAGCACAAGACTGACAGCCACAGGCACGCGGAGCGGCCCGACATGGATCGGGCACGAACAATAAAGATACCTTCCCCCTACCCGGGGGTCAAAACGGGGGGTCTGCCCATCTGACATCGTGCCTCCGACAGGCCCCTTCGTGGCCCTAGGCCACCTGGTCAGGTGAAGTGAGGACCGACGCCTGGCCCGTCGCCACAACGACTACGGCAGGTGCCCCCAGACCACAGGGGCACCTGCCGAGCTGACTGATTCGACCGTGGCTACATCACCGGTAGTCGCGGCCGAAGTCGTAGTCGTCCAGTGGCACCGCGGCACCCGTGCCCGTACCGAACACGTCAGGCGTGTAGTAGCCGTCGTCATAGGACGGGATGGCATACGCCGCGGCCCGCGCCTCCTCCGTCGGCTGGACCTGGATGTTGCGGTAGCGGTTGATACCCGTACCAGCCGGAATCAACTTACCGATGATCACGTTCTCCTTCAGGCCGATCAACTTGTCGCTCTTGCCGTTGATCGCGGCATCGGTGAGGACTCGTGTCGTCTCCTGGAAGGAAGCCGCCGACAGCCACGACTCGGTGGACAGCGACGCCTTGGTGATACCCATCAACACCGGTCGGCCCGACGCGGGTTCGGCGCCTTCGGCGACCACCCTTCGGTTGGCCTGCTCGAAGTCGCTGCGCTCGATCGGAGCACCAGGCAGGAACTCGGTCGCCCCGGAATCGATGATGATCACTCGGCGAAGCATCTGCCGCACGATCACCTCGATGTGCTTGTCGTGGATGGACACGCCCTGGGACCGATAGACCTTCTGCACCTCGTTCACCAGGTGCAACTGGGCCTCGCGGGGACCCATGACCCGCAGTACCTCGTGCGGATCCGGCGTACCCTCCAACAACTGCTGGCCGACGGTGACGTGGTCGCCGTCCTGCAGCGGACCGTCGGCGGTCATGGCCAACCGCTGGCGCTTGGACAGTTTGTCGAACACGATCTCCTCGCTGCCGTCATCAGGCACCAAGGTGATCTTCCAGAACCGGTCGCCGTCCTCGATCCGAACCCGGCCGTCCACGTCGGCGATGGGCGCCTTGCCCTTGGGTACCCGGGCCTCGAAGAGCTCCTGGACACGTGGCAGACCCTGGGTGATGTCGTCGGCACCCGAGGCACCACCCTGGTGGAAGGTGCGCATGGTGAGCTGCGTGCCCGGCTCACCGATCGACTGGGCGGCGACGATACCGACGGCCTCACCCACATCCACCAGCTTGCCGGTGGCCATCGAACGGCCGTAGCAGCTCGCGCACACCCCGACCGCCGACTCACAGGTCAGAACGCTGCGCACCTTGACCTTGGTGATGCCGAGGCGGACCAGGGTGTCCAGTGCCGGATCGCCGAGATCGGCGCCCCGGTTGAGCACCACATTGCCGTCCTTGTCGGTGATCTCCTCAGCGAGTGAACGGGCATAGACGCTGGTACGGGCATACTCGTGCTGCACGACTGTGCCGTCCGCCTGCTCGCCGACGGTCATGGTCACGCCGCGGCTGGTGCCGCAGTCGAGCTCACGGATGATGACGTCCTGCGACACGTCGACGAGACGACGAGTGAGGTACCCCGAGTCCGCGGTCTTCAACGCCGTGTCGGCAAGACCCTTGCGGGCGCCGTGCGTCGCGATGAAGTACTCCAAGACCGAAAGCCCCTCACGGAAGCTGTTCTTGATCGGCCGAGGGATGTACTCACCCTTCGGGTTGGTGACCAGGCCACGCATGCCGGCCAGTGAACGAACCTGCGTCATGTTTCCCGCGGCGCCGGACTTGACGATAATCCGGATCGAGTTGTCCTCGGGGAACGCTGTCTCCATCAGCTTGGCGACCTCGTCTGTCGCCTGCTGCCAGACCTTGACCAATTCGTTGTTGCGCTCGGCGTGGGAGAGCTGGCCACGCTGGTAGCGCTTCTCGACCGCCTCGGCCTTGCCCTCGTACTCGTTGAGGACAGCCTTCTTCTCCTCGGGGACGAGTACGTCGGAGATGGCGACGGTCACACCGGACCTGGTGGCCCAGTAGAAACCGGCATCCTTGAGCTTGTCCAGCGTGCGCGCCACCTCGACCATCGGGTACCGCTCAGCGAGATCGTTGACGATCTCGGCCTGCCGCCGCTTGGGCATCTCCTCGTTCATGAACGGGTAGTCCGGCGGAAGCAGTTCGTTGAACAGCACACGGCCGAGAGTCGTCTCGACCAGCCATGGCTGACCGGGCTCCCACCCCTCGGGCTCCTCACCGGCCGGCGGGACCTGGTCGGTCAGCTTGACCTTGATGGGCGCCTGCAGGGCGATGACCTTGCGGTCATGCGCCATGATCGCTTCGGCGGCCGAGGAGAACGCCCTGCCAGCCCCTTCCGCCTCCGGCTTGAGCCTGGTCAAGTGGAACAGGCCAGTCACCATGTCCAGACGGGGCATCGCCAGTGGCCGGCCGGACGCCGGCGACAGGATGTTGTTGCTGGACAGCATCAGCACCCGGGCCTCAGCCTGTGCCTCTGCCGACAACGGTAGGTGCACAGCCATCTGGTCACCGTCGAAGTCGGCGTTGAAGGCCTCACACACCAACGGGTGCAACTGAATGGCCTTGCCCTCGACCAGCTGCGGCTCGAACGCCTGGATACCGAGACGGTGCAGCGTCGGCGCACGGTTGAGCATCACGGGGTGCTCAGTGATGACCTCTTCGAGCACGTCCCACACGGCTGGGCGGGCGCGCTCCACCATGCGCTTCGCGGACTTGATGTTCTGCGCATGGTTGAGGTCGACCAACCGCTTCATCACGAACGGCTTGAACAGCTCGAGGGCCATGGCCTTGGGCAGGCCGCACTGGTGCAGCTTGAGCTGCGGACCGACCACGATGACCGAACGGCCGGAGTAGTCGACACGCTTGCCGAGCAGGTTCTGGCGGAACCGCCCCTGCTTGCCCTTGAGCAGGTCCGAAAGCGACTTGAGCGGCCGGTTGCCGGGCCCGGTCACCGGACGACCACGGCGACCGTTGTCGAACAGCGCGTCGACGGCCTCCTGCAGCATCCGCTTCTCGTTGTTGACGATGATCTCGGGGGCACCGAGGTCGATCAGCCGCTTCAACCGGTTGTTGCGGTTGATCACACGGCGGTACAGGTCGTTGAGGTCGGATGTCGCGAAGCGCCCACCGTCGAGCTGGACCATGGGACGCAGATCCGGCGGGATCACCGGAATGCAGTCCAGCACCATCCCCATGGGCGAGTTACGGGTCTGCTGGAACGCGGCGACGACCTTGAGCCGCTTGAGCGCGCGCAGCTTCTTCTGCCCCTTGCCCGAGCGGATGGTCTCGCGCAGCAGCTCCGCCTCGGCCTCGACGTCGAAGTCCTTGGCCAATTGCTGGATGGCTTCGGCGCCCATGGAGCCGGTGAAGTACTCGCCGTAGCGGTCGACAAGTTCCCGGTAGAGCAGCTCATCCGCGATCAGCTGCTTGGTGTCCAGCTTGGTGAAGGTGCTCCAGATCTCGTCGAGCCGATCCAGCTCACGCTGGGCCCGGTCACGGAGCTGGCGCATCTCACGCTCGCCGCCCTCCTTGACCTTCCGGCGCACA
Source organism: Kutzneria sp. (assembly GCA_019239965.1). Lineage (GTDB taxonomy): Bacteria > Actinomycetota > Actinomycetes > Mycobacteriales > Pseudonocardiaceae > Kutzneria. The sequence goes on from JAFAZC010000002.1 coordinate 104,963, forward strand.
TCGCTCTTGGCGCCCTCGGCCTCCAGCTCGGCCAGGTCGGCCTCGAGTTTCTGCGCCCTCGCCTCGACGTCGGCGTCCCGGCGGTTCTCCACCCGCTTGCGCTCGACCTGCATCTCGCTCTCCAGCGTCGGCAGGTCGTTGTGCCGCAGCTCGGTGTTCACCGAGGTGATCACGTATGCCGCGAAGTAGATGATCTTCTCGAGATCCTTCGGAGCCAGATCGAGCAGATAGCCAAGGCGGCTCGGCACACCCTTGAAATACCAGATGTGCGTGACAGGAGCGGCAAGCTCTATGTGTCCCATCCGCTCCCTGCGGACCTCGGCCCTGGTCACCTCGACGCCGCAGCGTTCGCAGATGATTCCCTTGAACCGGACACGCTTGTACTTGCCGCAGTAGCACTCCCAGTCCCGGGTCGGACCGAAGATCTTCTCGCAGAAGAGCCCGTCCTTCTCCGGCTTGAGGGTGCGGTAGTTGATGGTCTCGGGCTTCTTGACCTCGCCGTATGACCACTGGCGGATGTCATCGGCGGTCGCGAGGCCGATGCGGAGCTCATCGAAGAAGTTGACGTCGAGCACGTCGGTTCTTCTCCCCTTTGGGTTGATTGCTGCCTGGGGTCGGGCGCGGGCCGGAGTGGACACGCGGTGCGGATCGTCCGCACGGAGCCGTTCCGGCCCGCGGCGAGGTCAGTTCACGACATCGTCAACGGAAGGTGACTCGTTCCTGGAGAGGTTGATACCGAGGTTGGCAGCCGCCCTCTCCAGATCTTCGTCATCGCCGTCGCGCATCTCGATCGCGGCGCCATCACTGGAGAGCACCTCGACGTTGAGACACAGCGACTGCAACTCCTTGAGCAGGACTTTGAACGACTCGGGCACACCAGGCTCCGGGACGTTCTGCCCTTTGACGATGGCCTCGTAGACCTTGACTCGGCCGAGTTTGTCGTCCGACTTGATCGTCAACAGTTCCTGCAGTGTGTAGGCCGCGCCGTACGCCTGCATGGCCCAGCACTCCATCTCACCGAACCGCTGACCACCGAACTGAGCCTTACCACCGAGCGGCTGCTGCGTGATCATCGAGTACGGGCCGGTCGACCGCGCGTGGATCTTGTCATCCACCAGGTGCACCAGCTTGAGGATGTACATGTAGCCAACGGCGACCGGGAACGGGAACGGCTCACCACTTCGGCCGTCCAGCAAGGTGGCCTTGCCGTCCTTGCCGACGAGCCGCTCACCATCGCGGTTCGGGATCGTAGACCCGAGCAGGCCGATGATCTCGTCCTCGCGGGCACCGTCGAACACGGGCGTCGCGGTGTTGGTGCCCGCCTCGACCTCGTAGAGCTCCTCCGGCAGCTTCGATGCCCACTCCGGATCACCCTCGATGCTCCAGCCCTGTTTGGCGATCCATCCGAGGTGGGTCTCCAGCACCTGGCCGATGTTCATCCGGCGGGGCACACCGTGTGTGTTCAACACGATGTCGACGGGGGTGCCGTCAGGCATGAACGGCATGTCCTCGACCGGCAGGATCTTGCCGATGACGCCCTTGTTGCCATGCCTACCGGCCAGCTTGTCGCCGTCCTGGATGCGGCGCTTCTGGGCGACGTAGACACGAACCAGTTCGTTGACACCCGCTGGCAGCTCGTCGTCGTCCTCGCGGCTGAACACGCGAATGCCGATGACCTTGCCGGTCTCCCCGTGGGGAACCTTCAGCGAGGTGTCACGGACCTCACGGGCCTTCTCACCGAAGATCGCGCGGAGCAGACGCTCCTCCGGGGTCAGCTCGGTCTCCCCCTTCGGGGTGACCTTGCCGACCAGGATGTCACCGTCGCGGACCTCGGCCCCGATACGGATGATGCCGCGTTCGTCGAGATCGGCGAGCACCTCCTCGGACACGTTGGGAATGTCCCTGGTGATCTCCTCCGCGCCCAGCTTGGTGTCCCGGGCGTCGATCTCATGCTCCTCAATGTGGATTGAGGTGAGCACGTCGTCCTGCACGAGCCGCTGGCTCAGGATGATCGCGTCCTCATAGTTGTGCCCCTCCCACGGCATGATCGCGACGAGCAGGTTCTTTCCGAGCGCCATCTCGCCGTTCTGGGTGCACGGGCCGTCGGCGATGACCTGGCCGGCCTCGACCCGGTCACCTTCGTTGATGATCGGCTTCTGGTTGATACAGGTGCCATGGTTGGAACGGCGGAACTTGTGCATGGCGTAGGTCTGCCTACTGCCGTCGTCGGCCATCATCGTGATGAAGTCGGCCGACAGTTCCTCGACGACACCGGACTTCTTCGCGACGACCACGTCACCGGCGTCGACCGCGGCGCGTAGCTCCATGCCGGTACCGACTAGCGGAGCCTCGCTCCGCAGCAGAGGGACTGCCTGCCGCTGCATGTTCGCGCCCATCAGCGCGCGGTTGGCGTCGTCATGTTCGAGGAACGGCACCATCGCGGTGGCGACCGAGACCATCTGCCGGGGTGAGACGTCCATGTAGTCGACGTCGGCGGTGTCGGCGAGGTCGGTCTCACCGCCTTTCCTGCGCACCATCACCCGGTCCTCGAGAAAGTTGCCTTCCTCGTCGATCGGCGTGTTGGCCTGGGCCTTGACATATCGGTCTTCTTCGTCCGCGGTCAGGTAGTCGATCTGGTCGGTGACCCTGCCGTCGACCACCTTGCGGTACGGGGACTCGATGAAGCCGAACGGGTTCACCCGCGCGAACGAGGACAGCGAACCGATCAGGCCGATGTTCGGGCCTTCAGGCGTCTCGATCGGACACATCCGACCGTAGTGCGAGGGATGCACGTCGCGGACGTCCATGCTGGCGCGCTCCCGCGAAATACCGCCTGGGCCGAGTGCGGACAGCCGTCGCTTGTGGGTCAGGCCCGCCAACGGGTTGGTCTGATCCATGAACTGGGACAGCTGGGAGGTCCCGAAGAACTCCCTGATCGCGGCGACGACGGGTCGAATGTTGATCAGGGTCTGTGGCGTGATCGCCTCGACGTCCTGTGTGGTCATCCGCTCGCGGACCACCCGCTCCATTCGGGAGAGGCCGACCCGGATCTGGTTCTGGATCAGCTCGCCGACGGTGCGCAGGCGACGGTTGCCGAAGTGGTCGATGTCGTCGATCTCGACCGGGATCTCGGTGTCGGGTTGGCCCCCCTGTCCGTGGACCGTCATCGAGGTCTCGCCCGCGTGAAGACGGAGCAGGTACTCGATGGTGGTGACGATGTCATCCTCAGTGAGCACACCGGTGGTCACCGGGACGTTCATGCCCAGCTTCTTGTTGACCTTATAGCGACCGACCTTGGCGAGGTCGTAACGCTTCTCCTTGAAGAACAGGTTCTCCAGCAGCGCCTGTGCGCTCTCTTTCGTCGGCGGCTCGCCGGGACGCAACTTCCGGTAGATGTCCAGCAGCGCCTCGTCGGTGCCTGCCGTGTGGTCCTTCTCCAGCGTGGCCAGCAGTGTCTCGCTGAAAGCGAAGCGTTCTCGGATCTGCTCGGTCGTCCAGCCGAGTGCCTTGAGCAGCACGGTGACCGGCTGCCGACGCTTGCGGTCGATCCGGACGCCGACCGTGTCACGCTTGTCGACGTCGAATTCCAGCCACGCACCGCGGCTCGGAATGATCCTGACGCTGAAGATGTCCTTGTCGGTGGCCTTGTCGATCGACGTGTCGTAATACACACCAGGAGAACGGACGAGCTGCGAAACCACGACCCGCTCGGTGCCGTTGATGATGAACGTGCCCTTGTCCGTCATCATGGGGAAGTCACCCATGAACACCGTCTGGCTCTTGATCTCACCAGTCGTGTGGTTGGTGAATTCCGCGGTCACGAACAGCGGCGCCGCATACATCATGTCCTTGTCTTTGCAGTCTTCGACCGACGCCTTCACGTCGTCGAAGCGCGGATCGGAGAAGGACAGCGACATTGACCCGGAAAAATCCTCGATGGGGGAGATTTCGTTGAAAACCTCTTCAAGACCACCGGCGGGAGCGTCGTCTCCGGCGTCGACACGGCGCTGAAACCACGCCTCGGCACCGGTAAGCCACTCAAAGGAGTGGGTCTGCAGTTCGAGCAAATTAGGGGCTTCCAACGGCTCGCGGATCTTTGCGAATGAGACCCGCCTGGGCGCTCCGGGGATCCCCGAGCTGGAGTTGATCGCAGCAGTGGCCTTGGTCGCGCGGGAGACTGCCAAGATGCGTCCTTCCAGGGACTGATGAACTGGCGGCAGCCGAGCCAGGAGGGACCAACACGGCTGTCAAGGGTGCGGTGATGCCCAAAATCCTAGCTCTCGACAAAGGGCGTGCGGACAGAGGGCAGCGCAAAGGGGCAGTCTAGCCACCAAAACAACAGCTGTCGAGGGGCCGACGGAAGGGCCACATCAACGCTTCCTCACAGAGTGACCCCGCACAAGCCATCAGTCAAGACATGGCACGCCGATCACCCCGGTGGCAGATGCGATTACCATCCTTTGGGGGCCCTCTGACCAGCCTGGATGGCTATCCTATTGGCGGAGGGGAGCCAGACGAGGTCACCGTTGGGACCAAGTCCGAGAGAATCCAACACTACTCCAATTGTGTGTCTAATATCACTCCGAAGGGGAGTGACGGCGAACGCCCCGCACGGCCTCCCCATCCGATCGAGCACCGCGGCCAGCGCTTCGTCGACTAGACACTCACCGCGGGGGGCGCCCGCGGAGGATCGGACATGGATCACCGCGTCGTAGCGGGCCGCCGCGGCCATTGCGGGTCCTTCCAGCCAGCCCCTGATCGACGGGTCAAACTCGTCGCCGCGCAGAGTCAATCCGACCTGGTAGCGGGCCAACGCGCGCAACGCGGTCCCGTCCACGAGCAACACGTCCGCGGTGGCCGCTGACCAATAGGCATGGCGCTCACGCGTACACGCGTCCACCACGGCATCGAACGTCATCGACCAGTCCACGGTGCGCAGCAGACCGACCGCGGTATCCATCGGCTCGGTTCCACCGACGAGCATCGGCCGGAGGCCTCTAGCACGGATACGGTCGGCAAGCGCGTGCCGCACCTCCGCGTGGTCAGCGTCACGGGCACCGAGGACCGCGATGGTCTTCGCGAGTGAGGTTTCAGTCATGACACAAGGATCAGCTGGAACACGGCGACCTGACCCCGTAGGACAATCCAATCTTTTCTTGGCCCGCCGCTATAGCCGTGAGCTGCTGTTCTAGAGCAATTTGGGAACGAAAGTTCGGTAGATTACCCGAGGTTGGTTCGACCAACAGGCCAAATCGTCGGTGCACGGCGCTAGCTTCGATCCGAAAGGGCTGCCTGGACGTTGGTCGGGAAAAGGGGACCGAGATGAGCGGCAAGACCGAACGTGACGAGGTACGCGGATACATGCTGGAGCTGGGATGTCCGGTCGAGCGGATCGCGGTCGAGATGGCCCAGCGGTTCGGTGCGCGGCCACGGCTCGCATGGCGCTACGCACTCGGTTGGACGCAGGTGCAGCTGGCCCACAGGTACAACCGGAGCAACCCGGGCGAGTCGGTCAGCGCGGAGCGCGTCAGTGAATGCGAGAACTGGCCGGCTTCGCGCGCAAGGCCGTCACTGCGGTACCTGATGGGACTGGCGCGCGCATACGGCAATGGGTGCGGTCCGGCCAAGCTCACCGATCTTGAGGACCTGCAGGCGATGCCCGAGCGCGACCGCGAGCTACTCATGACCGGCCCGATGATTCCGACCGTGCCACGACAGCCGATCATGGAGTTGGTTCAGCCTCTTGACGCGCCGAGACCGGTGAATTCGCCAAGGGTGTCCACCACCGCGCGCAGCCAGCAGGCGCGGTCATATCGGCGACGCTGGTCAGCGGGGGCGCCTTCGGGCAGCGGCGCTTCGAGCGCCTCTGGTACCCAGGTGGCGAGGTAGGCAATGCGCAGACTGAGCAACACCCGGGTCCAGGCCCCCAGTCGTTGTGGCTCGTCAGGAAGACGCACCACGCCGCCCTCCGTCGGCAGATTGCGCCATGCGTCAGCCACGACGGAACGCAGCCCGCCGATCACCTCTGGTTCCCACCAGAGCCGGACCTCGGCCGGCTCGTTCTCGGAAACGTGCATGCGCAGGACGGCTTGTAGGGGCGGGTGGTCGGTCTGCTCGACAGGAAGCGCCATGCCGAGTACTTCGCCGAGCGGATACTCGGTCGTGTACTGGCCCAGCCGCCAGTCCAGCAGTGCGTGAAACTCCGCCAGCCTGCTGCGTAGCCACGCGACGCGGTCAGGTTCGAGGGTGCCGACAACGACCCCGTCATCCCGATGCCACTTGATCACGGACTGACCTCCCCAACCACCCGAATGGTTGATCAATATTTACCAGCTCGTCAGAGCAGAGGTGCGAAAGGGAGTACCACTGACGCGTCCGCGTTGGCCGTGCACCGTGCGGCCGTATGACGTGGACAACTCGCGCAGCCTTGTCTGGTCGTACTGAGACTTGTCAGCCAAAAGCACCATTAATGATCTTTCTTGACGGGAGGTCCTCTCACCTCGGCAGGTTTGGCACCTGGAACTCGGCCATGGCTGCGTCGAGCCCAGTTCGTCGATCGTACGCACGGTGCACGCGCCCTTCTGATCGACATGGGGTCCCGAGTGGGTTGCACTGACCGCCGTCGATGGACGGTCATCAGCATGACGCACTGCCATCCGCGAGTACCCCGGGTTTGCGTCGCCCATCAGCGTGGTGTCAGGTCCTGGATCTTCCACTTGCCATCCACCAGCCGCGCGTTGACCGTGTACACCAGACCGATCGAGTTCGACTGGCCGTTGTCCGCCCTGGTGGTCGTCTGGGTGAGAAAGGCGAGCAGGATCGCGTTGTCGTCCTGCAGTGCCCGGACCGCGATCTTGACAACCTGGCCGGCCACAACCGCCTTCTGCTTCGGCGCCTGGTCCCTGACCTGCGTGAACAGCTTGTTGTAGTCGTCAAGAAACTTGCCAGTGCTGACCGCCTGGCCGGCCTTCTGGGCTGCGTCGAGGTCGGTGTACTTGTACGAGGACACCGACTCCATCGCATGCGTGACCTGCGTTGTCACATCCGTGGTGGCACCGACGTCCGACAGTGCCCGGTTGGTGGCGGCCGCACCCCCCGCGAGCAGTTCGGCCTGACCGCGAAACACCAGTCCGGCTCCGGCGACCACCAGCGCGACGAGTACCAGCACCGCCGGGACGATCAGGCCACTGTCCGCCATCCGACGCCCCCAACCCGGCCCAGGCTCGGACGACGGTGTGTCCGCAGCCAGCTCGGGGTCCGCAGCCGGGTCACCGTCTTCGGAACCGGGCTCTGATGAGACATCACGGCTGGCGTTGGCGTCAGTTGCCGCGTCGGCGGCCGACGGCGTGGGCACGCTGTCCTCAGCCGCATCCTCAACGTTCGGGCCGTCCACAGCCGGCTTGACGACGTCGTCGGTGTGCTTGGGTGCCGACCGATTACGCGTGCCTGCCACCTTGGGGCGACGGGTTGTCTGGTGCACGGGATGGCGACGGGGAGGTGACACTGCCGATCCTTCCGGGGCAGGAGAGTTGTCAGCGGACGACTATTGTCCTTGGGCACCAAGTGGAATCCGAGCGGCCTGGCTGAGCTTCCACCCGTCGGCGGTTCTGGTCATCGCGCTCTGCATCGGCACCCGCACCGGATTTCCGTCACCTGGTGACGTGACGAATTCCACCATGGCCACCACCGAAGCCGAACCGGCCCGCTCGTCAAGTTCGCTGACCGCCGCGTCGACGACCTTCACTGACAGGCTCGCCTTGCCGTCCTGGATCTGCTTGCGCCAGTTGTCCTTGTTCTGTTTCAGGGTGTCGGCAAGCGTCCCAGTGGCCTGGTCGAGCATCCGGTTCACGGACTTGTCCGGGTCCTTGTAGTCCAGTGAATAGAAGTTGACCAACTCCTGCTGGGCGACCCGGAGCACGTCATCACGTGCGTTGGCGAACCGTATCGTCTCATCGTGGGCGGACGAGTACCACGACAGTCCTGACCAGGCGGCGAATCCGCCAGCCACCGCGACGAGCATCGCGGCGATCACCACGAGCTTGGGGCGGCTCCGCCGTGTCATTCGCTTGGCCTGCTGCTCTTCCATGACGCTCCTGGGTCGGTGCTCAGCCGGGCAGACCGAGCAACTGTGGCAGGCCGGCGGGGCCGAGTCCGCCGTCGGCGAGACCTGGCACCAGGGCGAGAAGCCCGGGCTGTCGACCGGATTGGGTAACTGGCTGATACTGACCGGGGCCGGCGACTGGGTTGACCAGTTTGCCGCCGACGGGAGCATTCTGCGCGCCGCGCACGTCGATCGGGCTGCCGGGCGGCTCGGCGCAGTGCGCCTTGATGTTCAGCGGTACGGGATCGGTTGCGCTGCCAGGACGTTTCACCGTTCCCTCATAGCCCTTGGTGCACGGCGGTGGGTCGAAAATGTTCAGCGCCAACCCGAAGTGTGCCGTGCCGTCGCCGGGGACCACGGTGTACGCGCCGCCGATAGCGTCGGGGTAGGTCACCAGTATCTGTTCGAGACCGTCCTCGCGGGGCAGGAGAAGCATGGACGTCGTGAGCAGGTTGGCTACCATGTTGCCCAGGTTGACCCCGCTGTCCCTGAGCACGCCGTCAACCTGGTCGGCCGCTTGTGGTGCGTTGACAATCAGGCGTCGCAGATCACCGTCTGAACTTCTGAGCTGGGCGGCTAGCTGTCGCAGGCTGCCGCTGAACGACGTGATCGCACGAGAGGAGTCGACCTGCGTCCGCAGCACAGTCCTTCCGTCCGCGAGCAGTAGCGTCGTCGCCGGCAGATGCTCCTTGGCGGCCTGGGTGAAGCTGCTTGTGGTGTCGAGCAGGATCTGCAGGTTCGGACCAGCGCCCTGGAATGCCGAGTCAAGTTCGTCGACGACCGTTCGCAAGGCGTCCGTTGGAACTGATGAGGCCAGCGTGTCGAGGTTGGTCAGCAAGCCTTCTACTGGTGGCGGGGTTTCCGTCTTCGCCTGCGGAATCACCGCACCGTCGGCCAGATACGGCCCGTTGTCGGACGTGGGTCGCAGATCCACGTACTGCTCACCGACGGCGGACCGGTTAGCGACGACCGCTTGCGCATTGGCGGGAACCCGGGTGTCGAAGGAATCGACGTCAAGCTCGACCCTGACGCCATCCTTCGCCAGCTTCAGCGGCCCGACCCTGCCGATCGTGACGCCCCGGTAGGTCACCTCGGCACCGGTGAAGATGCCTCCCGAGTCGGCCAGCTGAACGTCGACCGAGTACCCGCGAGTGCCGAACAGCCGGTCAACCCCGGCATAGCGGAATCCCGCGTAACTCACGCCGACCAGCGCGATGATCACGAAGGCGACGATCTGGATCCGAACACGTCTGGTCAGCATCAGTGCCCGCCTCCCCCGAGCAAGCCACCAAGCACCCCACCGAGCCCGCCCGAACTCCCGCCGGTCGACGGCGACACGGGCCGGTTGGGCAGCGGCAGTGGCGCGATCGGTTGCCCGTCGGAGCCGCCAGGTTTTCCGGCACCGGAGCCGCCACCCTGTTGGGAGCGCGCCAGGTTGTCGAGCACGTCGCCGAGATTCAGGTCAAGGTTGACGTAGAGGTTGGTGTAGTCACCCTTCACGCCGTCCACCGCCGCGTCAGGAAACGGATAGGTGAGCAGGATCTCCAGCGACTTCGGCAGCGTCTGACCAGCTGCGGCGAGCTGGGTCAGCGTCGGCTGCAGAGCCTTGAGATCGGCGATGAGGTCGTCCTTGCTCTTGTTGACGGTGTCGACGGCGACACCGGACAGAGTGGTCAGCGATCGCAACATGGTCACCAGTTGGTCGCGTTGCTGGTTCAGCACGGCAAGGCCCGGGCCGAGGTTGTCGATCGCACCCGCGATCTCGGTCCGCTGGGCGCTCAGGGTCGCCGACAGCCGGTTCAGACCATCCAACGCCTTCGTGATGTCGTCACGATGTGCGTCCAGATCGTTCACCAGCGTGTTGACACCTGTCAGCAAAGAGCGGACCTGAGGTTCGTTACCCGACAGCGCGTTGTTCAATTCCCTGGTGATGTCCTGGAGTTGTCCGATTCCTCCACCATTGAGCAGCAGTGACAGCGCGCCGAAGACCTCTTCCACCTCAGGACTGCGGTTGGTCTTGTCCAGCGGAATGGTCGCGCCGTCGGTCAGTCGGCCGGTGCCACTCGCCGGTGCCACCAGCTCGATGTACTTTTCGCCGAGAAGACTGGACTGCCGCAGTTGCGCCGTGGCATTCGCCGGCAGCGTGACATCACCATTGACCGCGATTGTGACGTCGGCGGTCCAACCGTTCTTGGCAAGCCCGATTGCCTCGACCTTGCCGACCGGCACGTCATTGACCTTGACCCCTGCTTGCGGCACGAGGTCCAGGACGTCGGCGAATTCCGCGTGTACCTGATAGGGATGAA
>JAFAZC010000143.1 GCA_019239965.1 Kutzneria sp.
GGGCAGCATCGCGCCGAGCCGTGAGGACGTGGAATTCATTGTCGTGATCTCCTGGTGTTTCCGGCCTTGACGGCGGTGATCGATGAGCGGAGCTTGGACAGCAGTCGGCCGAGTTCGTCCACCTCGGCTTCCTCCCAGTCAGCGAGAAACCGGCGCCATTTGGCCATTCCGATGTCGGTCAAGCGCCGCATCTCGGCTTGTCCGGCCGCGGTGAGCGTGATGCGGTAGGAGCGCCGGTCGTTGTCGTCGCGGACCACCTCGACCAGGTTCTCGTCCTCCAGTGCCTGCACCTGGCGGGTTACCTGGGACTGGTGCACCCGTAGGGCGGTGGCGATGTCGGACGGCCGTACCCGGGCGGTGTGGGCGATGGCCTGCAGTATCGCCACCCGGTTGACCGCCGACTTGTCGGCGATGACCTGGGACATACCGGTGGACAGGGCGAACAGCGGTTCGAGGATGGCGCCGATCTGGGTGTCGGTTGGGCTCATGGGAGCAGATACTCCAGCCCGCTGTTGCGCAGGGACAAGCGCACCGCGCCGGTGGCGTAGTCCCGCATGCGGGTCGCGTAGTCGGCCAGTGCGGCGGGCAGGCTGTCGGTTCCGGCGTTCACGGCAGCCAGGCGCTCGGTGAGCAGCGCGGCGTCACGAAGCGCGGTGTTGGCGCCGGCCCCGCCGGCGGGCGGCATGGCATGGATCGCGTCGCCCAGCAGGGTCACCGGCGCGGCCGAAAGTTCGGGCACCTCCAGGCAGCTGCGAATGGCCAGCGAGAAGCAGTTGGGCACCTCGGCGTCGGCGATCACGCCGCGGATGTCCGGATGCCAGTCCTCGGTGAGGCCCTGCGCGATCCGCCACAGCGTGTCGGATTCGGCGTGGCGCAATTGCTCGTCGGCGAGCCCGAACTCCGCCAGCGGCGCGACCAGCACCCACATCAGATAGTCGGTGAACGAGTCCACCTCCAGGCCCGGGGCCAGCTCGGCGACGGCCTCGGCCACCGGTGTGCGCTGACGCATGAGGGCGGCGGCCATGGTGCGCCCGCGTGGACCGATGATCGCGGTGAAACCCTGCTCGATCTGCTGGGGAAGCCGCCCGCGGCGAGCGGCCGCCAACGGCATCGTGCCGTACACCGCACGCAGGCCGGTGTCCGTGACCCGGCTGTGGGGTAACAGTTGCCTGCGGATCACCGAGTTCACCCCGTCCGCGGCGATCAACACGTCACCGTGCGCGGTGCCGCCGTCGTCGAAGCGCAGTGTGACACCGCCTCGATTCTGGTCGACGCCGATGACGCGGCGGTCGAACCGTACGGCACCGTCCAGGCCACCGAGCATGATCTGACGCAGAGTCAGCCGGTTCACCGCGGTGTGCGCCGTCGCCGGATCGAAGTCGGGATCAGAGGTGTCCAGAGTGGACAGTTGGTGCAGCTGGTAGTCGACGACGCTCAATCGGGCCGAGGTCGGGCGGTGAGACGTGGCCTGGTACAGGAGGAACAGGTTCTCCGGCAGGCATCGTCGCAGCGCCTGGCCGCCATCGGCGTCGATGTGGATGCGGTAGCCCTGCCGGCGCAACCGCGGGGACGGGTCTCGTTCGTAGACGGTGGCGTGGACACCGGCCTGGCGCAGTCCGTTGGCCAGTGCGAGGCCACCGATCCCGCCGCCGGCGATCAGTACGGTCAGGGGCACGTGGACAGGGTGACATACTTGATTGCGTGAAGCAAATACTGTGGACTGGTTCCCCGCCGGCGATGGGCGGACACTGAGGTGGTGGACCGGTGCATCCGCAGGGACGTTCGGGTCGAAGGTGTCGTGCAGGGAGTGGGGTTCCGGCCGTTCGTGCACGGTCTGGCCACCCAGCTGCGGCTAGCCGGCCGGGTCGGCAACGACGTGCATGGCGTGTTCGTCGAAGTCGAGGGGCCACAAGCCGAGGTGGAGCAGTTCCTCGACCGATTACGCCGGCAGGCGCCGCCACTGGCGGAGATCGAACGCCTGTCGGTGCTGGAGGTCCCGCCGCGGGGAGCGACCGGATTCACCATCGTGGCAAGCCAGTCCGCCGGGCCCCGCACCGCTCTGGTCTCGGCCGACGCCACCACCTGCGAGGACTGCCTGCGTGAACTGTTCGACCCCGCGGACCGCCGATACGGCTACCCCTTCATCAACTGCACCAACTGCGGTCCCCGGTTCACCATCATCCGAGACGTGCCCTACGACCGACCCCTGACCACCATGGCCGGGTTCACGATGTGCCCAGACTGCGCCGCGGAGTACCACGATCCGACCAACCGCCGATTCCACGCCCAACCGGTGTGCTGTCCGACCTGCGGACCGCGTCTTCGGCTAGCCCACAGCCAGGACCCACTCGCCGCCGCCGTGGAGTGCCTGCTCGCCGGCCAGGTGCTCGCGGTCAAGGGACTGGGCGGCTACCACCTGTCGGTCCTGGCCGGCGACGAGTCCGCGGCGGCCGCACTGCGGTCGCGCAAGCGGCGGGAGGACAAGCCGTTCGCGGTCATGGCCGCCGACCTCGACCAGGCCGGTGCCCTGTGCGAACTGGACGAGACCGGTGCCGCCCTGTTGACCAGCCGCCGCCGGCCCATCGTGCTGCTGCCCCGGCGCGCCGGGGCAGCGGTGGCGCCGTCGGTGGCGCCGGGCAACCGGCATCTCGGTGTCATGCTGCCCTACACCCCGGTGCACCACCTGCTGCTGCGGGCTGTCGGCGAACCCGTCGTGATGACCAGCGGCAACGTCTCCGACGAGCCGATCGCCTATCTCGACGCCGCTGCGCTGGTCGGGATCGCCGACCAGGTGCTGACCCACGACCGCCCGATCCACATCCGCACCGACGACTCCGTGGTGCGTCCGTCCCGGGGACACGGCAGCGTGCTCAGGCGTTCCCGCGGCTACGTCCCCGAACCCGTCACGCTGGCCCTTGGCTGCCCCCGCCCGATCCTGGCCTGCGGAGCCGAGCTGAAGAACACCTTCTGCGTGGCCAAACACCACCACGCCTTCGTCTCCCACCACATCGGCGACCTGGAGAACTACGAGACACTGCGGTCGTTCACCGACGGAATCGAGCACTTCCAACGCCTGTTCGACATCGCGCCCGAGGTGGTCGCGCACGACCTGCACCCGGAGTACCTGTCCACCAAGTACGCACTGGGCCGGGAGGGCGTGCAACTGCTGGGTGTCCAGCACCATCACGCCCACATCGCCTCCTGCCTGGCCGACAACCGGGTCGCCGGGCCCGTACTCGGGGTCGCCTTCGACGGAACCGGATACGGCCTTGACGGCACCATCTGGGGCGGCGAGTTCCTGCTCGCCGACCTTGCCGGGTTCCGCCGGGTCGGCCACCTCACGCCGGTGGCCATGCCCGGCGGTACAGCAGCCATCAAACACCCGTGGCGGATGACCGCCGCCTACCTCGGCGCACACGCCGACGAGCGTCTGGAGGTGGTGCGCCGCAACGCCGAACACTGGCCGATGGTGGTGGCGATCGGGCAGCGGGGCGTGAACTCGCCGCTGACCTCCAGCGCCGGCCGACTGTTCGACGCGGTCGCCGCGCTGCTGGGCGTGCGGGACTCGATCACCTACGAGGGACAGGCCGCAATCGAACTCGAACAGCTCGCCGAGAAGTCCGAAAAGGACAGTTACCCGGTCGCGGTCGAGGGTGAGGCCGTCGTCGACGGAGCCGACCTCGTCCATGCCGCCATGGAGGACCTGATGGCCGGCGTCGCGACGCCGGTGATCTCGGCGCGCTTCCACAACGCAGTCGCCGACGCGATCACCGGCTGCTGCCTACGGCTGCGCGAGTCCACCGGCGTGCACACCGTGGCACTGTCCGGCGGAGTGTTCCAGAACGTGTTGCTGCTAGGGCGGACTGTCGACCGGCTGGAGAGCAACGGGATGCGGGTGCTCACCCACTCCCGGGTGCCCACCAACGACGGGGGAGTCAGTCTTGGTCAGATCGCCGTGGCCGCCGCGCGTGACCGCGACCTGACACCGGATGGCCCGCCGTAACCAGCCGTACCAGTCGGCCAGGCCTGCGCCAGTACGGGCCGAGACCCGCAGCACCGGCGCGTGCGGATTGACCTGTCGCAGGTAGCCGACGAACCGGTCGATGTCGAAGTCCAGGTGGGGCAGCAGGTCGACCTTGTTGAGCAGGACCACGTCGGCGGTGCGGACCATGTGCGGGTACTTCAGCGGCTTGTCCTCGCCCTCGGTCACCGACATGATCACTACCCGGACGGTCTCGCCGAGGTCGAACAGGGCGGGACAGACCAGGTTCCCGACGTTCTCGATGAACACCACCGACCCGGGCCGTGGGTCGAGTTCGCCGAGGGCGCGGCGCACCATCGCGGCATCAAGATGGCAACCGGATCCGGTGTTGACCTGTACCGCGGTCCGGCCGGTCGCTCTGATCCTCTCGGCGTCGAACTGGGTTTCCTGGTCTCCCTCGATGACCGCGACGGCGGCGGGCAGTTCCCGCACGGTGCGCTCCAACAGCGTGGTCTTTCCCGAGCCCGGTGAGCTCATCAGGTTCACCGCGAGCGCGCCCCTGTCCGACAGCCATGTGCGGTTGTGCTCGGCGAGGTGGTCGTTGCGGGCGAGTACCC
This sequence comes from Kutzneria sp., assembly GCA_019239965.1. Taxonomy (GTDB): domain Bacteria; phylum Actinomycetota; class Actinomycetes; order Mycobacteriales; family Pseudonocardiaceae; genus Kutzneria. The sequence continues at coordinate 4,600 of JAFAZC010000143.1, forward strand.
GCTGTTGCAGGTCGATGACCTGCCCGCCACGGTCGTCGTGGGCGTGATCGTGATCATGGGGAGACGAGCAGCCACAGGTCGCGCACATCTCACACCACCTCCACAGCCGTGATTGTCAGCTCTTGTCCGGCGATGACGTCCAGATCGGCGCTGCCGCAGGCACACAGCATGATGGGATCGTCGGAGCTGAACTCCTCCGCGCAGGACCGGCAGCGGGCCCGCCCGCCGGGCTGGTCTATCTCCAGTCGAGCGCCGGCGAGTGTGGTGCCCTCGGTGACCAGGTCGAAACAGAACCGCACCGAGTCCGGTACCACGCCCGACAACGTGCCGATCTCCAGGCGCACGCTGGCGATCCTGGCCTCGCCTAACCTGTCCACCACCGCCTCGACGATGCTCTGGGTGATCGCCAGCTCGTGCATCAGCAGATCCTCGGCAGGGGATCGCCCACCAGCAGGTCCACGATTCGGGTGCCGCCGAAGGCTGTGTTGAGCAGAACCAGACCGGCTGGTGCCTCGGTCACCCTGCCGATCACGGCGGCCTGTTCGCCCAGCGGATGCGCACGCAGCGCCGCCAGCGCCGTGTCCACCTCGGCCCCGTCGACCACGGCGACGAAGCGTCCCTCGCAGGCAACGTAGAGCGGGTCGATGCCGAGCAGCTCGCACGCCCCGCGCACCTCGGCCTTGACCGGGACGGCGCCCTCGTCGACGACAACCGACACCTGGGCCGCCTTGGCCACCTCGTTGAGGATCGTGGCCACTCCGCCCCGGGTGGCATCGCGCAGCGCGTGCACTCCCGGTGTGGCGGCGAGCAGCGTGGCCACCAGCCCATTGACCGCCGCGGTGTCGGAGGCCAGGTCGGCGTCGATGTCCAACTCCCCGCGGGCCAGCATGATCGTCACACCGTGCTCGCCGATCGGACCGGACACCAGGATCGCGTCACCTGGCTTGGCCAGGGCGGCACCGAGTTCGACGCCGTTGGCGATCAGCCCGACACCGGAGGTGTTGACGTAGCAGCCGTCCGCCTTGCCCCGCTGCACCACCTTAGTGTCGCCAGTGACGATGTGCACACCGGCCGCCTCGGCCGCGGCCCGCATCGAGGCCACGATCCTGACCAGGTCGGCGACGGGGAAGCCTTCCTCGAGGATGAACCCCGCCGTGAGGTACAGCGGCACCGCGCCGGACACAGCGAGGTCGTTGACGGTGCCGTTGACCGCCAGGTCGCCGATGTCCCCACCGGGGAAGAACAGCGGCGAGACCACATAGGAGTCGGTGGTCAGCGCCAACCGCGCGGCACCGACCCGCAGCCGCGCGGCATCCTCGAGCGGCTCAAGCATCCGGTTGCGGAACGCGTCGAGGAACACCGCCTCGATCAGTGTGTGCGTCGCCTTGCCTCCGGAGCCGTGGGACAGGGTGATCCGTTCCTCGCGCACCTTCGGGGCGCGCCGCCGTGCCCGGTCGATCCGGTCGAGCACCTGCTGCTCACGGTCGATCATCCGATGGACACCTCCGTCACGCGGCGTCGGCTGAACCTGCCGAAGTTGTAGTAGGCCGCGCACGCGCCCTCGGGGGAGACCATGCACGTGCCGATCGGGGTCTCCGGGGTGCACGCGGTACCGAACACCTTGCACTCCCAGGGTTTGAGCACCCCCTTGAGCACCTCGCCGCACTGACAGGCCTTCGGGTCGGCCACCCGCACGCCCGGCAGGTCGAACAGCCGCTCAGCGTCGAAGGCGGCGTAGGACTGGCGAACGCGCAGCGCGGAATGGGAGATGAAGCCAAGCCCCCGCCATTCGAAGTAGGGACGCAACTGCATGGTTTCGTTGATCGCCCGCAGCGCCACCGTGTTGCCGTTCCAGGGCACCACCCGCGAGTACTGGTTCTCCACCTCGGCGCGGCCGGCGTCCAGCTGCCGCAGGAGCATGTAGATCGATTGCAGGATGTCCAGCGGTTCGAATCCGGCGACGACCACCGGCTTGCGGTAGTCACGTGCGATGAACTCATACGGTCGGCAGCCGATAATGGTCGAAACGTGGCCCGGGCCGATGAACCCGTCCAGCCGCAGGTCCGGAGAGTCCAGGATGGCCTTGATCGCGGGAATGATCGTGACGTGGTTGCAGAATACCGAGAAGTTGCGCACGTCCTCCGCGGCGGCGCGCAGCACGGTCATCGCCGTGGACGGCGCGGTGGTCTCGAACCCGATGGCCATGAACACGACATGCTGGTCGGGATTGGCGCGGGCCAGCTTCAGCGCGTCCAATGGCGAGTAGACCATCCTGATGTTGGTGCCCTCGGCGTTGGAGTCGAAGAAGTTTCCGTTTCCTCCGGGGACCCGCATCATGTCGCCGAACGAGGTCATCAGCACACCGGGCTGGCTGGCGATGTGGATGGCGTCGTCAACCCGTCCCATCGGGATGACACACACCGGGCAGCCGGGCCCGTGCACCAGTTCGATGGTCTCGGGCAGGTAGTCCTCGAGGCCGTGTTTGTAAATCGTGTGGGTGTGCCCGCCGCAGACCTCCATGAACTTGTAGTGCCGGCCGGGTTCGCACAGGCTGGCGATCTTCGCGGACAGCGCGCGGGCCTTGTCGGCATCGCGGAACTCGTCGACGAAACGCATACTCCTTACCCCTCCTACTCGATCATCGACTCGCGTAGGGCTGCCATTTCGTCCTCGTAGGCTTTGCCGATGCTCTCCAGGAACTCCAGTGCCGCCTTGGCCTCGTCTTCGTCGATCTTGGACAGTGCGAAGCCGACGTGGATGAGTACCCAGTCGCCGGGACCAACCTTGTCGTTGGACAGCAGACCGATGTTGATGGCCCGTTTCACCCCGCTGACGTCGACCTTGGCCAGGTCTGGCCGGTCAGCGAGGACCTCGATGACCTCGCCCGGAATGCCAAGGCACATGTCGTGACCTCCTCGGTGGCGCTGACGCCAGTAGCACAGTCACATCCTGCTGATCTGCATGTACCGCTTCACATCCGGCGCGACCGCCTTGGCGATCAGCACGGTCAGGCCGATCATCGACAGCAGCAACATCGTTCGTTTGACCATCTCAGACCTCCACGAGTTCGATAACGGTGCGCACCGCGATGTCGACGGCGCGCCGCACGGCGGGGCTGAGTCCGATGCCCTCGCCGAGGCTGGCCGGCTCGCAGCCGACCAGCAGAGTTCGGCCCGGTCGGCCACCGAGCAGTTCCACCAGTTGCAGCACCGTGTCCGGATGCATGCCGTGTGCGTCCGCGATCTGGCTCGGACTGGCGGTGGCCGTCGCCGGATCGAGTTCGATCACGTACACCGTGCCGGGCTCGTCACCCCGTGCCGCGGCGTCGAGCAGGATGGTGGTCTCGTAGCCGACGAGCAGATCGAAAGCCAGGTGCATGCCACTGATTCCGTAGTCAGCGACCCGCACCCGATCAGGAAAGTCCTGTTCGGACAGCCTGCGCGCGACTTCGACACCGAATCCGTCGTCGCCGAGGAAGATGTTGCCGATGCCCGCGATCAGAACCCGGCCGCTCATAACGGCTCGACCTCCTCGGCGGAGAAGTAGCGGAACCGGCCATGTGCAGCGTTGAGATCGGACGCCTCGTCGTCGTCGAGAGTGACCGCGATGTGCCGGTCGCCATCGACGTCGAGAAGTACCGACTGCACTGTCGCGACACGGCCGGCGAGGAACATGTCTTGGGCGTCGGCGCGGCGCAATCCCGGACGCAGCCGTACCCGTGACCCTCTGGCCACCGCGACACCGCCGATGACGACGCTGTCGGTCTCAGGATGAACCGAGGTGTCGGCACCCGGATCCCACCACGGCACGTCCGGACGGTCGGTGATCTGGACTGGCTCGCCGCCGCCGGTGACCGACCGAAGGTAGCGCACCGTGCCGTGCAGCCGCTCGAGCAGTTCCGCCGGCATCTGATCGATCCGGTCGACCAGCTCCCGTGACCGAGGGTCGGTGGCCCGCGCCTGCCGCTTCTCCTCATCGGTCAGCGCCATGGTCCGCAGGGTGAGGATCTCGTCGATCTCGGTGCCGTCGTAGAGTTGTCCGGCGCTCTCCTCGGCGACCGTGGGGTAGTCGTAGAGGATGATCGGCGAGGACAGCACCGTGTCCGCCCGGTCGGGGTCGCCGACGAGCACCGGCCACGTCCGCTCGTTGTGGCAGGCCCGCACGGCGGGCTTGGCCCATTCTGGCGGGTCGACCAGCGACAGGAACCGTCCAGGGAATACCGACAACACACTGTGCTCGGCGATCAGGGCACGCCGAAGAGCGAGCTGCCTCGTGGGCCTCCTGGATTGGCGCCACGGCGAGGTGTTCACGACATCCATCGTCAGCCTGACGCCACCGTAGGGGCCGGACAGCGTGTAAGCCCGCAGTCGCAGCTGGGCATCCAGCCGCCACCGCCGGCGGACCAGCCGCGCCTGCTCGGTGAGCTGTTCGACGTCCTCGCCGCCGTCGACGGTGAACGGGACGACGTTGTCGCCGGCGAGCAGATCGGAGACCGGCAGCGCCGCCTCGATCTCGTGGGCCACCGCCTCCTCCCAGCTGGTGTACTCGGTGTCGGCCACCGTGAGGGAGGGCACCTGACGGTGGCTGGGGCCAACCTCGACGGTCCTGGCCTGCACCTGGAGGAACCGCACCCGCACATGCAGAATGGTGTGCAGATCCGGCTCGAGGAGGCACTCGGTGCGGCACCTGTCGTACTCGCCGGTTTCGGCGTCGGCGAAGCAGGGAGGCATCAGGACGCCGAACTGCCACCGCATCTGGTTCTTGGTCGCCGAAGCCCGATACGGGTAGAGCACGTATCCCTCGTAGAGCACGGCATCTGCCACGGCTCGTGCCTGATCGACGGGGGTAGTCACGGCGCCACCTCCCCGGCTTCCACCAGCAGCGTCCGAATCGCCTCGTCCCAGGTGGGGATCGCGTTGGCGGACTTGTAGCGCAGCATCGCGTCGACGGTCTCGCGGGTGACCCGCAGCCAGGCCTCGTTGGGGAAATACGTGTTCATCAGCTCCCCCCAGACCCGCACAGGAAGCCGGTAGGTCGCCTCCTGATGCCAGGGGATCTGCTGTACCCAGAACCCCTGCTCGCTCGTGGCGAACACCGTCCCGCTGAACAACAGGATCATCGGAATCACGCCGTCACGCAGGGCATGGAAGTACTTGCCCGCGGCCACTTCCAGGTCGTAGGTGCAGGGCACCTCGACGTCGACCTCGCCTGAGCCGGTGAAACTCGGCACCATCACCGACGCCGTGGCGAACTGCATCGGCTTGAGCGTCTCGCCCCACCGGGACCGGTCACCGAACAGTGACGTGAGCAGCTCTGCCTCCTGCTCGTCATAGCTGCGGCGCTGGGGCTCGATCCTGATCTGCACCCGCAGCGCGATGGCGTGCACCGGCGCGGCGTTGACCTCGGCGATACGCAGCCGAAAGACCAGCGTCGGCGCCGTGCTGTACCGCTGGGGCCGCACGTCGACACAGTCGAACGCCAGTTCAGCCATTGCCGCCTCCCAGGGCGGTCCCGCGTTCGCGCAGGTCGGTGAAGAACCGCTCGATGTGCCGCCAGGCCTCGCTCCCACCGTCGAAGCCTTTCCAGTGCGTGCGGACAAGGCCAACCAGGTGATAGCAGGCGTCGACCGGAACCAGGAAACCCTCGAAACCGTCGCCGGCCCGGTTGACCAGCAGCGCCTCGACGTCGGGTTGCACATCACCGAAGCCCGGGTTGCCGGTGAGCAGGTCGGTCCAGGAGTCAATGGGCAGCAGGCATTCGGTCGCGCCAGCTGGGCTGGGATAGAACGCAACCGTGGTGTCCGTGGCGGAGTTGGTGAAGAAGAACGCCATTCGCACCGGAATGCCGGTGGTGTCCCACAACCGCCCCGCGCCGGCCACCTCACGGCGGTACAGGTAGCGCTCGGGCACGGCCTGGTGCTTGCCGGCTCCGGCGCCCTGCTGGGTGAACAACAGGTAGCAGCTCCGGCAGGTGCACAGGATCGCCCGACTGTCGATGTTGGCCACGTGCGAGTGAGCCTCGGTGATCGGCGCCGCGCACATCTCGCACCGTTCCTGCCGCGCCGCCGCCGGTGCGGCAGGAACGGTGAACCGTCGCAGACCCGAACTCCTCACGTCGGTACCGCCACCCGGATCGTGCCGTCATCGGTCAGCAGCGGCAGCGGATCGAGATGCGTCGGCCCGCCGTCGCACGCCCTGCCCGCGAGGACCACGTCATAGCGTGTGCCGCACGGCTGACACCGGAGCACCCTGCCGTCGAAGTCGCCCTCGGCCAGCGAGGCCGAACAGGCCGGGCAGCGATTCCGATAGGCATACAGCGTCCCGTCGGCGTTGCACACCACCGTGTCCGCGCCACCGACTCGGGCCGAGGACAGTCGGCCAGGGGGGATCTCGGCGGCCGTACCCCACTGGACCCACAGTCCGCCCGCGGTGCCGGGTGCGGCGTCCTGCCTGGCCGGTGCGTCGGTAACCAGGGGAAGCAGCATCCGTCCACCGGGCCCGGTCGCCCGCGCCGGCTCGGTCACGACTCCCTCCACGTCGACCCGGGTGACCTCCGGTGCCGCCTGCTCGATGGCCTGTTCGATGGCCAGCTTCACGGTGACCGTGGAGGAGGGGCATCCGTTGCAGCTACCGCCGAGGCGCAGTCGCAGCACGCCGTCGTCGTCGATCGCGACGAAGCTCACGTCGCCGGAGTGCGAACCCAGATAGGGCCGCACCCGGTCCAGCGCCGCGTGCACTCGCTGCTCAGTGCTGTGCGGATGTAGGTCGTGCACCACCAGCATGCCGCCGACAACGGGGTCCTCGGCGAGTTCGTCGAGCAGCGCCGACCTGGTGGAGTCGCGCAGCGCCCGCACGATGCGCTCCAGTCCCGCTCCGTAGAACTCCACCACGGTGCGCAGGAGCTCCTCGGTCTTGTGGCGGACCGACGTGTCGTCCATCGCGTCGAACTCGGCCAGGATCTCCTCGACACGATGGCCGACGTCGGCCGCGCTTGTCACCGACCCCATGGCGCTAGGCCGGGAAAGCGGAGTTGAAGGCGTGCGGGGTGTGCAGCTTCTTGAGCACCTTGCCCTGACCGAGGCTCATGTGCACGCCACAGGGCAGGCAGGGGTCGAAGCTGCGAACCGCGCGCATGATGTCGATGCCTTTGAAGTTCTCCTGGCTATTCTCCTCGAAGATCGGGGTGTTCTGGACCGCGTCCTCGTAGGGGCCCGGGGTGCCGTAGGCGTCCCGGACGCTGCCGTTCCACGGTGTCGGAGGATAGGGGTGGTAGTTGGCGATCTTGCCGTTTCTGATCACCATGTGGTGGGAAAGGACACCGCGGACCGCCTCGGTGAATCCACAGCTGACGGCCTCGTCGGGCACCTTGAACGTCTCCCAGGTCTTGGTGTGTCCGGCGCGAACCTCGGAGAGTGCCTTCTCCACGAAGTACAGTGCCAGCCCGGCACAGTAGGCCTGGAAGTAGGTGCGTGCCCGGTTACGCTCGATCGCGTTGCTCCACTGGGGAATCTTCCACTCGAAGCTCACCTCCGGCTTGGTCGCGGTGCGCGGCAGGTCGATCTTCACGCTGCTTCCGGTCGCGTTGACGTACGGGGTGTGCACCAGGTTGGCCAGCGCGGTGGCCCACAGCCGGGCGATCGGTCCGCCACCGGTATCCAGCGCCAGGTGGTCCTTGCCGTCAAACCAGCGTGGGGACATCACCCACGAGTACTTGTCATCGAAGTCCCGCTTGGCCGGCCGGGGAATCGTGTGCTGGTTCCAGGGATGCCGTCGGTCGACCGGGTTGCCCAGCGGGTCCCTGGTCACGAACATCTCCTGATCTTCCCAGTCCTCGTAGTAGGACGAGCCGAGCAGAATCCTGATGCCGAGGTTGATGTCGACGAGATTGGTGGTGAGCAGCTTGCCGTCCACGACGACACCGGGGGTGACGAACATCTTTCGTCCCCAGTCGGTCATGTGCTCGTAGGTGAAGTCACAGTAGTCGGGGTCGTTGAGACTGCCCCAGCAGCCGAGCAGCACGCGCCGCTGGCCCACTCGCTCGTAACCGGGCAGTGCTTGGTAGAAGAAGTCGAACAGGTCGTCGTGCATGGGCACGACCCGTTTCATGAACTCCACGTAGCGTGTCAGGCGGGTCAGGTAGTCGGTGAACAGCTGGACCGTGGCGACTGTGCCGACCCCGCCGGGGTACAGCGTCGAGGGGTGCACATGCCTGCCCTCCATGAGGCAGAACATCTCGCGGGTGGTCCGGCTGACCATCAGCGCCTCGCGGTAGAACTCGCCCTCGAGAGGGTTGAGCGAACGCATGATGTCGCCGATGGTGCGGTAGCCGTGTTCCCTGGCATGCGGGGCCTCGGTGTTGTTGGCCAGCTCCAGCACCCCGGGATTGGTCTCGCGGACCATCTTCTCGCAGTAATCGACCCCGACGAGGTTCTCCTGGAAGATGTTGTGGTCGAACATGTACTCGGCGGCCTCGCCGAGATTGATGATCCACTCGCCGATATGCGGCGGCCTGACTCCGTAGGCCATGTTCTGGTTGTAGACCGAGCAGGTGGCGTGGTTGTCGCCGCAGATACCGCAGATGCGGCTGGTGATGAAGTGCGCGTCCCTGGGATCTTTGCCCTTCATGAAGATGCTGTAGCCGCGGAAGACCGAGGACGTGCTGTAGCATTCGACGACCTTCTTGGCCGCCCAGTCGATCTTTGTGTAGATGCCGAGGCTTCCGACGATCCTGGTGATCGGGTCCCAAGACATCTCGACAAGGTTGGTATCACTCCTGCGTGTGTGCGTGGCCATGACGTGGATGCCTTTCTGCTACCAGGAGGCCTGATATCCGGTGTGCAGCTCGCGGCCCTTGGAACGCCATCTCGGTTCCTTGTCGGTCTTCCTCAGCGTGATGTTGCGCAGCCGACGGATGATGGCGCCATAGGTGGAGCTGGCCGCGGCGGAGACCCGGGAGCCAGGAGGCTCGTCCATGAACGGCATGAACCGGTCCGGGAAGCCGGGCATGGTGCATCCGATACAGATCCCACCGACGTTGGGGCAACCGCCGATGCCGTTGATCCATCCACGCTTCGGCACGTTGCACTTGACGACCGGGCCCCAGCAGCCGATCTTGACGAGACACTGGGGCGTGCCGTACTCGGTGGCGAACTGACCCTGCTCGTAGTATCCGGCGCGGTCACAGCCCTCGTGCACGGTGGCACCGAACAGCCACGTCGGACGGAGTTGGTCGTCGAGCGGGATCATCGGAGCCTGGCCGGCGGCGAGGTAGAGCAGGTACAGGATCGTCTCGGACAGGTTGTCCGGCTGGATCGGACAGCCAGGCACGCACACGATCGGAATGCCAGCCTTGGACTTCCAGCCCCAGCCGAGATAGTCGGGCACTCCCATCGCCCCGGTCGGGTTGCCCGCCATGGCGTGGATCCCACCATAGGTGGCGCACGTACCCACGGCCAGCACCGCCAATGCCTTGGGCGCAAGGCGGTCCAGCCACTCGCTGGTGGTCATGGGCTGCCCGGTGTCGGGATTGTTGCCGAACCCGCACCAGTATCCCTCTGTCTTGATCGCCTCGTTGGGAATGGAACCCTCGATGACGAGTACGAACGGCTCGAGTTCGCCGCGGTCGGCCTTGTAGTACCACTCGATGAACGTGTCCGCGCCTTTGTCGGGCCCGCACTCGTAGTCGATCAGCGGCCAGTGCACCGCGATCTTGGGTAGACCGGGGAGCGCGCCGAGCACGATCTCCTCGATACTAGGCTGGGTCGCCGCGGTCAGCGCGACGGAGTCCCCGTCACAGCTGAGCCCGGCGTTGATCCAGAGGATGTGGATAGGCTCGTCCTCGGCCGTGGAGGCATCGGCCCTGCTCTTCGACGTTGCGGCGGTCACTGGTCATCACCCCTCGTGTGCTCAACTGGTTGCTCGTGCAGGGCATCCACCAGTTCCCACAGGGCGTGGTAGATGGTGGTCTGTGCCTCCTGAATGCGGTGCACTGACGGGCACGGCACCACGAACAAGTGGTCGATGCTGTCCAGCTCGGCCATTTTTCCGCCGTCATAGCCGGCGATGCCGACCGTGAGCATCCCTCGACGGCTGGCTTCGTCGAAGGCGCGTAACAGATTTTCCGAATTCCCACTGGTGGACAGTCCAACCACGATGTCATTGGCTCGTCCCATCGCGGCCAGTTGCCGCGCGAACACGATGTCGAAGCCGATGTCGTTGGTCATCGCGGTGACCACCGCGATGTCGTTGGTCAACCCGAACGCGGGCCGTGGTCGTGCGCCACCAGTCGGGCACAGGAACAGACTGACCAGTTCCTGCGAGTCGGTCGAACTTCCTCCGTTACCGCAGGCGAACAGTCGGCCGCCAGCGGCGAAACACTGTGCCATCTGACGGGCACATGCCATGATCCGCGGTCCGTGTGTGGCAAGGACGGACCTACGCAGCTCGATGATCTCATGTGCTTTGGCTACTGTGGACTGACGCACCTCGTCGAGGACGCTGTCGATATTTCCGCGATCGGAGTAGAGGAACGGATACAGCGATTCGACGTCGACGCCGTGCTGTTGTTGAGTCATGTTCCTTCTTTCATGCTCTTACAACGGCGATCGCCTCCCGTGCGTGCACCATGATCGTGTCGCCGACCGATGCGGATACCAGCGCGACGCTGACCTCCTCATGGCCTGAGCCGGTGTCGACGACGGCCATGCCATCGTCGAGCAGGCGCACGACGGTGACCGGTGTCGCGCTGTCGGAGCAGGTGAGGCACACACCGTCTGGACAGGCGGCATCGCCGTTCATCACGACACCACCGCGGGCTCGAGGACTCCGGGCTGTTCGAAGAAGACGTGTACCAGTTCCCACAACACGTGGTAGGTGGTGACGTGGACTTCCTTGACGATCCTGGGATCGTGCGAGCGAGCGAGCAGCACATGGTCCGCGGCGCCGCGGACCACGATCTCCCCACCGTCACCGCCGACCAGCGCGACGGTCAGCATTCCCATGCTCCTGGCACGATCCAGGCCGTTGAGCACACTGAGACAGTTGCCATCGAGGGACAAAGCCAGCGCGATATCGGTCGGTTCGGCGAGGAACCGGATCTGGTGCGCGAAGATCTCCGCGAGGCCTTCGGTGGCGGCCACCCCGGTGAGGGTGGCGACGTCGGAGGTCAGCGAGATCGCTGGCAGGGCCCGTTTTCCCACGATGACCGGATGGACGAACTCGACGGCCACGTGTTGCGCGTCCGTGCTCTGTCCGCCGTTGCCGAAAACCACAAGCTTGCCGCCGCGGTGGAAGCGTACGGCCATTGCGTGGCAAGCTTTGGCCACATCACCGGCATGATCGGCGAGGTCGGCGATCGGGGCAGTGCGGCGTTCAAACAGGGCGACGACGGGATCAGCGCCGCCCGATGGGCACGCCATCTGGGGTCACTTCCCTTGTGGTGGGGACGGTTCACCCAATGTAGGACCGTTGAATACATCACACAACTTGGACTTGCGTCTGCTGTCACCTTGTTGTAGTAAACCGCCACTGTTCCCGTGTATCACCGCGGGGGACACCGGTGTGTCGTGGTGGTCATCGGGACAACGTGGACGGTGGAACGTTGCCAGCAGCCACGATCGCCTTGCGCACGTTGGTCGTCAGCAGCACAACGAGGCCGATGACAAAAAAGATGATCAGCGAGAAGATGGCCGACCGATAGCTCCCCGTGTTCTGCAGAGTCAGACCGAACACCAGCGGCCCGAGCGCGGACGTGCCGGAGCTGGAGATCTCGTAGAGACTGAAATACTCGGCCTCCTTGCCCCGCGGGATCATGCTCGCGAACAGCGAACGCGACAGTGCCTGGCTGCCACCCAGCACCAGCGACACCAACAACACCATCCCGTAGAACTGCGCGGCACTTCCCGCCCGCAGGAAGTAGGCGGTCACCACAATCCCCACCCACATCACCAGGCTGCCGACGATCACTCGCTTGGCGCCCCACCGGTTGGCGAGCCTGCCCAGCAGGAGTACCCCGCCGAACGCCGCGAACTGCAACAGCAGGATCCCGCTGAGCAAGGTGGATTCGCCCAGCTTCAACTCCTGCTGGCCGTAGTCGGCCGAGAGTGTGGTCACCGTCGCGATACCGTCGTAGTAAATGAGGTAGGCCACCAGGAACAACAGTGTCAGCGGAAACTGTCGCAGATGCCGGAGCGTGTCGGCGAGCTCACGGAAACCGGCGACGAGCGTTGCCCCGTCGCGGACCGGCCGGACGCCGGCCGTGTGGGGCAGCTTGCGCAGAATGATCAGCGGTATCAGCGCGAACGACGCCCACCACACGCCGGCGCTGAACAGCGACAGCCGGGCCAGCAACGCACTGTCGCTGATGACGAAGGAGCCAACGAAATTGATGGCTAGCAGCGATCCGCCGCCGACATAGCCCGCGGCCCAGCCCACCGAGGAGATCCGATCCCGCTCCTCCGGCCCAGCCAAGTCCGGAAGCAGTGAGTTGTAGACGACCCGGGCGCACTTGTAGGCGAGGAACGCCACCAGGAACAGAACCGCCCCCCACTGCCAGTCGGCAAGACCGACCGACACCATGGCGACGCAACTGAGGGCACCGAGATAGCCGAAGCTGAATAGCAGCGCCCGCTTGCGGCCGGTCCGGTCTGCGATCGCGCCGACGAGGGGCATCAACACCACAAGCAGCACGCTGCCGAGCGAGATGGTGTAGGTGAACAGCGAACCGGGCGCGATGGGGATGCCGAGCACATACAGCCGCCCCCGCTGACCGACGGCGTGCTCGGCCACCGCGGGCAAGTAGCGACTCATGAACACCGACAGCACGGTGACCTCGAAGGTCTGCGCGGCCCACCCGTAGGCATACCAGCCGAATCGAAGCCGACCGAGCACCGGACCGGGGAGGGACCCGACGGCCACCTCGGTCATCCGCACCACCTCCGTGCGTGATCATCGCACAGGACGTGCTCAGCCTTGCGGCCACACACCGCGCTGTCGGAGCACCTCGCGCAGCAGATCGGGCCGGTCGGTGACCACCCCGTCGACCTGGAGATCCAACAGCGACCGCATCTGCCACTCCGCGTCGACGGTCCACACGTGCACCTCGATACCGTGCCGGTGGGCCACCTCCACGAAACGCCTGTCAACCACCTGCAGCCGCCGGTGCCGCGCGGGAACCTGGGCCATGTGCCCGCGGACGAACCGCTGGGTGCGCAACCACGGCAGCCTCCCCGCCGTCCACAGTGCGGCCACCGTGCGCGGCCCCATCGAGGTGACCGCCCGACCGCCCGCATGACGGCGCAGCCTGGCCAGCCGACGGTCGGAGAACGACCCCAGGCACACCCGGCGCCATGCGTTGGTCCGCTCCAACAGCGCCACCACCGGCTCCACCGCGTCGTCGGCCTTCACGTCGATATTGAGCAGCGTGTCCGGCAGCTCCTCGAGTACGGAGTCCAGCCGGGCGATCGGCTCGCGGCCTCCGACATTGGCGGCACCGACCACCGACCACGGCTGGGCGGCCACCGGCCCGGTCCGATCCGTCGTCCTGTCCAGCACGTCGTCGTGGTGAACCACCACCACACCGTCGGACGTCGCCCGCACGTCGGTCTCGATATAGCGGTACCCCTCGGCGGCGGCCCGGCGGAACGCGCTCAGCGAGTTCTCCATTCCCCGCAGGTCCCCGACATGCCACCCACGGTGAGCGAACGCGCGGGGGTACGGGCCGGCGAGATAGGGGTGCTCGTGTCGCACTCCCCGAGTGTGCACTAGCGGCGTGGCGTGCGGACGAGTAGCGGCCGCGAGGCTACTCTCGCCGGCCATGGAGGTGACCAGTATCCGCCGGCGTGGCGTGGCGCGCCACTGCGGGTGGTGCGGCCGACAGCTGCCCGCCGACGGCCAGCTCGGGCGGCGACGGCAGTACTGTGCCCAGACCTGCCGGCAGCGCGCCTACGAACGCCGCGCGGCGGTCCAGCGCGGAGGCTTACCCGAGGACGCCGTCGTCCTGTCCGGCGCTGAACTCGCCAGTCTGCAAGATCGGCTGTTCCAGCTCAGATGTGCCGCCGAGGATATCGCCACCGCGGTGGCGGACGGCGCCTCCCGGACGGAGCTGCACGCATTGGCCATGGAGTTGGCCGGCGCCGCTGGCGGGCTCGAAAGACTACGGTGAGCCACCAGGACTTGCCCCATGGCAGGTGAACGACAACGATGGCGCCGGGTGGCAAGGAGGAACTGGTGGCGGACCACGGCGCCGTGCCCAACCACGTCCTGGACTGCGTAGACGTCGGATTCGGAGTCACGGACCTGCACGGCACGCTGTACTGGGCGAACCCGGCCCTGGGTACGCTGGTCGGCGTATCGAGCGACCAGACCATCGGCCGGTCGTTGACCGCGCTGCTGCCCGGGGTGCCCGAGGGCCCGCAGACCGGACTGGTACTGCAAACCGGCGCGGCCGGCGACGCGTCACACCATTGGCTGGAAATCAACTGTACGCCGCTGCCCTCCACCGACAAGCTGCTGTACCGGATCATGGACGTCACGGCGTGGCGAGACCGTGAACTGGAGGCAACTCAGCAGGCCAATGCCCTGCGCAGAGCCCAGGTGCTGGGAAGGATGGGCAACTGGGAGTGGGACATCCCCACCAACAGGGTGCTGTGGTCGGACGCCCTGTTGGAGATGTTCAACATGGAGCCGGGCACCGAGCTGGACTACGCTGGCTACACCGCCCTGATTCCTCCCGACGACCGGGCGGTGGTCGAGCACGCCGTGGCCACCTCCCTGGAAACAGGGGAGAGCTTCACCTGCACGCACCGAATGCTCGTCAGCCCCCACAACGAACGGGTGTTCGAGTGTTTCGGCGAACCCATCTGCGACGACAACGGCGCCCCCATTCGCATGATGGGCACCTGCCACGATGTCACCCAGGACCGCAGGCTCGCCGACGAGCTGCGCCAGCTGGCCGACGAGGACCCGTTGACCGGCCTGCCCAACCGACGCGCGCTGACCAGGGAACTGGAACGGCATCTGGCCACCGGCGGCAGCGGATCGCTGCTGCTGCTCGACCTCGACAACTTCAAGGACGTCAACGATCTGCGCGGGCACGCCGTTGGTGACCGTGTCATGCGCACCATGGCGGCCGCCCTGCGAGAACGGCTCGAACCCGGGCAGCTGCTCGGCCGCCTCGGCGGCGACGAGTTCGCGGTGGTGTTGCCCGGATGCAGCGAACGCGACGCGGCCGACATCGCCGCTCAGCTGCGCGACGCCGTCGCCAGCATGCCTCTCGTGGCCGGCGGCACCACGACAAGGATGACCGTCAGCACCGGGGTAGCGGGATTCTCCTCCGGCGCGGGCTGGGAGGCCGTGCTGGCCAACGCCGATCTCGCCCTCTACGCCTCCAAAGCCGCCGGTCGCAACCGGGTCACCGTCTACGACCCAGGGCACTACGCCGACACCGCCAAGCGTGTCTCGGTGCAGGACCGCCTCGGCCGCGCGTTGGACCACGGCGATCTCGCCCTGCACGCGATGCCCATCGTGGCGCTGCAGACCGGACGGATCCTCGGTTACGAGCTGCTGCTGCGTCTGGAGGACGGCCAGCAGCCCGCGCTGGGACCGGCCGACTTCCTTCCGGCGGCCGAACGCAGCGACCTCGTACTCCAGATCGACCGCTGGGTGTTCGACACGGCCGTCGACGCCCTGGTCGCGCACCCCGACCCGAATCTGCGACTTGACGTCAACGTGTCCGGCCGCACCCTGGAGGATGAGGACTTCGCCGCCTTCGTGCTGGACCGCCTCGCCTCATCAGGGGTCGCACCCGGCCGGCTCGGCTTCGAGATCACCGAGACCGCGGCGGTCACCAACCTCGACGCCGCACGCAGCTTCGCCACCCAGGTCAGGGCAACCGGCTGCCGAATCGCACTGGACGACTTCGGTGCGGGCTTCGGATCATTCGTGCACCTCAAACACCTGCCCGTCACCGGGTTGAAGATTGACGGCGAGTTCGTCCGCGGCATCGACTCCGGCACCCGCGACGCGGTGCTCGTGTCGGGCATCCTGGAGATCGCCCGCGGCTTCGACCTGTCGGTCGTCGCCGAATGGGTCGAGCGCCCCGCTCAGGTGGAGACCCTGTCCAAGCTCGGCGTGAGCGTCGGTCAGGGATTCCACCTCGGCCGGCCGCAGCCGCTGCGCACAGTGCTGGCGGCACCAGCGAAAGAGGCCGGGTGCCGCTTCGCGATCCCAGAAGAGGCACGTCTGTCCCAGTCGCCGTAGGGCGGTGATCGACAGTGCGACAACCCTCGCCAGCTGATCGAGTACCACAGCTGTGGTGCTACCGTGCGACATATGACCTACTGGCGTGCCGTCACTCCGCCTCTCCGCGCCTAATCGGGCGCGCGAGCCGACCGCCTCGCGGCAGTTCCTGACTGCCTTCTTTGTCGCGCCCGAAGACGAGTCACCCATCGTCGATTCGCCATCGGAGCGTACGTTCATGTCGACCAATTCCACTGCGCCGTCAGTCACGCCCGACAGAGGGCGAGGAGCCGTGGCCGTGCTCGGTGCCGCCTTGCTCTGGGGGACCACCGGAACCGTCAGCTCGTTCGCGCCGTCTGGCGCCCCGGCCCTGGCCGTCGGCATCACCGGGCTCGCCGTCGGTGGCATCCTGCTGCTGCTCACCTCTGGGTCCGCCGTGCGTGTTCTCCTCAGCCGCGACCGTAACCGGCTGGCCACGACTGTGACCGGCGCGATCGCGGTATTGGCGTACCCGGCCAGCTTCTATCCGGCCGTCGCCAGCACGGGTGTTGCCGTGGCCACCGTCGTCGCACTGGGCAGTAGCCCGGTCTTCACCGGTGTGTTCGGCCGGCTGCTCAACGGTGAGCACCTCACCCTGCGCTGGAGTATGGCCACCGTCTCGGCGGTCGTCGGCTGCGCTGCCCTGGTCCTCGGTGCCGGTACGGACGCCCGGTTGAGCCCGGCCGGCGTGGGGCTGGCCTTGGTCGCGGGAGGCGCGTATGCCGCGTACACCGTCCTCGGCGCCCGGCTGGTGGTCTCGGGCGCGTCCGCTCGAGGCGCCGTCGGGAGCATGTTCGGCGCGGCCGCGCTGGTCGCCCTGCCGCTGGCGGCGCTGATGCGTCCCGTCTGGCTCGGCACCGTGAGCGGAGCCCTCGTGATCGCGCACCTGGCCGTGGTCACGACCTTCCTCGCCTACCTGTGTTACGGGTACGGCCTGCGGTCGGTGCCGGCAGCGGTGGTCGCGACACTCAGCCTGTTCGAACCGGCGGTCGCCACCGTGCTGGGCGTGACGGTGGTGGGTGAGCGTCTTCCGCTGCTGTCCTGGTGTGGCCTTGCCGTGCTGGCAACGGGAATCCTGGCACTCGCCGTTGCCCGCCGGCGTGCCTGATCAGCCGCCGGAAGCACCGGCAGCGGAGTCGAGAGCTTGATAGGTCCGATTGCTGGCCGCCGCCGCGCGTCGTTCCCGCCCGGTCACCTCGATGTAGTTCTGACTGCTCGCCAGGCTGGCGTGCCCGAGCAACGCCATGATCTCCGAGGCCGAGGCGCCGTCTTCGGCCAGCCGTGTCGCAAAGGTGTGCCGCAGGGCGTGCAGGTTCGCACCGACTGGCACCCTGTCATGCAGCCCAGCGCGGCGGTAACAGGACTTTACGAGGTACTCGAGGGCGCCGCGGCCGATCGGAGCGCCGACGCGATCACGCAGCAGGGGGGCGCCGCGGCCGACCCGCTCGTGCGGGAACCGCCGGCGACAGGACGCCAGATAGTCATCGATGACCTTCTCCATGACCGGCTGCACCGGGACGGAACGGTCGCGGCTGCCCTTGCCGCGGACGTGTAGCCGCATATCTCCCCGGCGGCCCACCAGTGAACCGACGGACAGGGTGCGCATTTCGGCCGACCGTAGACCCGCGACAAGGCCCAGCGCGATCACCAGGAGGTCGCGTTCCGGCCACGGGTCACGTCCCGCGGCGGTGGTGTTCTTCGCGGCCGCCAACAGCCGCTCCGGTGTGTCCTCGCCGCGCAGCGGCTTGGGGGACAGGGGAGGAGGTTTCGGCCTCGCCACCGCACCCATCGGGTTGCCGGCCATGAGGCCGTCAGAGACACAGAAGGTCAGAAACTGGTTCCAGGTCGACCACGCACGCAGCACGGAGCTCTTCGCGTGGCCGTCGGCGAAGGCACCGAAGGCGTTGCGCAGCGCGGTGGCCGTCAGGTCGGCTACCAGCAACTTAGTGACCGCATGGCCAGTCTCCGCCGCGAGCAGGGACGTGATCCCGGCCAAGTCACGCCGGTAGGCGGAGACGGTGTGCGGCGAGTCCTTGCGCGGGCGGCGGGCGGCGAAGAACGCCTGCTGAGCGTCGACAACCCTCATGGAGATCTTGTATCGCATGCCCCCGACACAACCGATGAGGCGCGGCCTGTCAGGTCAACTCACCTCGGTCACTGGCCATGACGGCGTAGGTGTCACGCACGATCCTTTCGATCTTCGTGAGCCGCCACGTCGGTTCGCCGTCAACTCCTGTCGGGCTTCCGTGTCGCCATCGCACCCGTGGCGGGGAACCCGCCACTTTTGAGACGATCTGAACAAGCTCCGAGAGGTCGATCGTGGTCGCTTCGGCGCCGCATTGTTCGATAGCGAATCCGCCTGCCGTGAGCACCCGATCGGCCACCATCTCCGCCGCGTTCTGAACGTGCATGTACCGCAGTTGTGTCCAATACGGAACATACATCTCGACGTCACCGTGCATCCCGTCAAGCACAGACGTCAGGAGCCTGTTCAGTATTCGATCTGGGCGACGATCACGGACGTACTCGGTTGCGCCGGCAAGATGAGGGAATCGGCAGATCGACACCGGGACATTGGTGCGCTGGAAGAAACGTAACGCCGCTGCCTCTAGCCTTCTCTTCGACCTGACGTAGGCTTTCTGGAACTGAGTGTGACGCTTGTCGTTGACCAGTTCAGTGGACGTGATGACGACCCGCCGTACCGATGGAATCGCCTGAACGGCGTTGCGCCACATCAGACTGTCGTGTTCCAGGGCTTGAGCGACGTCCACGCCGGATGTGAAGCTTGTCGCGAGATGCACGAGGACGTCTGGCTTCAACTGGCTGAGTGAATTACTGACTTCCGCACAGTCGCGCAGGTCCAGCTGAACGTGTTCGACAACGTTATTCGGTGGCAGGGTCGGAACGGTTCTCGAAACGCCACAAATTTCGATGCCGCGATCCAGCATCTCTAGTGTCACTGCGGTACCGACGTAGCCACTGGCGCCGGTAACTAGCACACGCACCGGGTCAGTTTACAATCGGCTGCCGTGTTCACAATAGTGCCACCTATGATCACTTGCAATATTTGCGGACAGGCTTCCAGAGCGGCCTGTGGTGATGGACTGAGAGTAATCGGGAAATTACCGCAAGAATGTGATCAATAGGGGATGTGGGGGAGCGCTGCACGGGGACAGCCCTTGTTGGTCAGGGCGGGCCCGTGGTCGGAACGCGACCACGGGCCGCTGATTCACGAGGCTAGTGCGGCTCGCGGATCCGTTGTCGAGTGCCGAGCCGCCCCGACCACTAACTGCTGGATAACAGCAATTATGCATGATATGGGCTGGAGGCGGGCCGTGGGCAGGGGTAGAGCCTCGGGGGTGTCGTCGTACCGGCGTCGGCGACTGCCGCACCAGATGACCGACGCGGCGACTCGAATCGCCGTCCCGCAGGATCCGCTGGGCACGATGGACGAACTGCTCAGTGGTGATCACCTTGGGCGTCGCCGAGCAGTCTGTCCCGACTTCGACCCACAGAGGAAAGCCGCCGTTATTTTGTCACTGTGACGTATTGAACCGGGGTGGGTGGAATCGGTCCGTACGTGACCATACGACCGGCGAGGCCCGTTCGCCGTCGTCGGGACGCCGGTATCGGCTTCACCTGCGGCGCCGGCCCGAAGTCGAGGAAGCGGCCGGTCGTGTCGGAGGCCGTCGTGCACCGTACGGTTCAGTCGATCTCTGCGTCGACCAGCGTCGTCGCGGTCCAGCTGACAGCTGATCCCCCCATATCAATTGAGCCGATAATCTACATTATGTTAAGTAGCGATGTCCCGCCTCGCGGCTGTGGGTGGGCCGCTCCCCGGTGGTGCTCCTGGCGAGACTCCCCCGCGAAGATCAGGAACTCTTGAGGTACAGCACAGCCGGTCCGTCGAAGGGGGCCGTGAACTCCACGGACCGGGCGCCGGTGACGCTGCGAGCACTCGCGGTTCGACCTGTGTTCGGATCCAGCCACTGCCCGTACAACCGGCTCATGCCGGTCAGGTTCACGGTGAACGTGCCACCGGGACTGAAGACCAGGTACTCGCCCCCGCCGGCGAGGCAGTAGCCAGTGCTGCTCAGGTCCGGTTGGGGGGTCACCGCCGCCAAGTTCATGCGCCTGGAATAGGCGAGCACATAGCCGAGGTTGGCCCGGACCGAGACTGCCGCGGGGTCGTCCATGTGACCCCCGATCCCGTACGCGCCGTCGTAGGCGTCCATATAGATGGGATTCTGGCCGCGGGTGAAGGACTTCCACGGCCAGGAGCTGTCGGCGCAGACTCCGCACAGGTGGTCGGTGTCGGACAGGACGACCTTCGTGCCGGTGTTGACTTGCGGGTTGTTCATATCACCGTTCGGAGAGATCCAGTCCGCCGGTGAGGCAACGAGTGCGGCGTTGTCTCCCCCGGGATAGGCCGCGGTCATGCCCACCGGATGGTGTTCCTTGCCTTGAGCACTTTCATAGGACTTGATGTAGTTGATCATGTGGTACTGCCAGGACACCGAGTCCGACGGACCTTCGTTCGTGATCTCGTAGAGCACGTTGTCCAGGTCTCCGACGGTGTCGATCACCTTGCGGACATAGGCTTCCTGTCGTGCGGTGACGGCGGGCACCGCGAGCGTCTGGGTCTCCTCGCCGCTTCCGTCACCGTTGGGATCGCCATCGACGCCATTGACGTTGTTGTCCTTGTTGAACGGATGGCCGTTCCACGGGTTCCGCAGGCACACGTCCCCTTTGCAAGCCTGGATGCTCCATCCATCGAACAGCATCACCGAGACGTACACTCCTTGTTGGCCCGCCTGTCGCACCCGGTCACGAAGGCGCGCGAAGTACGCTGGGTCGAAGCGATCGAGGTTGAACTTGGGTTGTCCGTCCACGGCGGTCCCGGGGCCGGCGCGTTGGTAGGGACTGGGTGTGTAGACGTAGTCGTCGTCGTCGATTTCGTTGGACCAGCGAGCTTGTTCCCAGACCCAGAGCCGGAAGAAGTTGTGGTTGTTGCGGCGCAGGAACGTGAGATAGGCGGAGTAGTCGAACCGCGGCGGGCTGTCACCCTCCCCCGTGTCCTGGAAGTTCTGCCACGTGTGCGAGCCGGTCAGCAGTATCGGCTGTCCGGCGGGAGTGGCGAAGTACCTGCTGTTCTGATCACTGACTCGCAAGGGGCCGGCTACGGGTGCCGTGTCGCCGACGAAGGTGGGTTCGATCGCGAGCAACAGGATCGCTACGAGGAGGAAACCGAGGCGACGACCAGCCATGATGTCAACATAGCCAAGGGTCCGGCGTTCGGCTCGCGTCGTTGCACCACGTGCGGGTGATCTGTTCCGTCGCGCGCATTCCGTTGGGACCCGGTAAGGTCCGCGGTGCCGCGGGATCAGATGAGGTCGTCGCGGACGGTCCCCCGTCGCAGCACTTCCACGATCGCGCAGGCGATGGCCACCGCGTGTTCATGACCAGGGCAGGCATGCGCGCCCGCGCCGAACGGCACCCCGGCCAGCGGCACCTCGACCGCGGTGCCCGTTGGGTCGATTCGGCGGGTCGTCGGCACCGGCGGGTCGTCGCGCAGTGCGGTGGCGATGGCAGTGCCCGCGTCGCCAGCGCACTTCAGAGCATTGGCGACCAGATTCGACGTGGCGGCGCACGCCTGCACGAGCACCCCGATCTTGGCTGCGGTGTGTTCGTTCCACTCACCTCCACAGCAGTCGACCAGTCGTGCGACGGCCTGGTCTTCCTCCGCCCCCGCGTTCAGATGAGGGTGGTACACCAGGGCGACAGCGGAAACGTCCTCAGTGGACACCCTCACGTGCAGCGCTTCGGCCAGCGCTTCGACGGCAACAGTCCGGAACGGGCGGTCAGCGGCGAGTACTCGTGCCCGTTCACGCAGCGTGGCGGGATCCACCGCGGTCAGCAGGTTGGTGGTAATGCCCCGCCGTCGGTGGTGCGTGGTTCCTGAGCTGAACCGCGCCACGGTGGCCCGCAGCCAGGCGACTCCATGGGGTGCGTACGTCGCGGAAGGAACCCGAAATGCCGGGTCGGCCAGCACGGTGCTCGATGCGTGCTTCATGGCATGACCGTAGGCGTCGGCGGTATCGGCCGTCGCCGACCTGTCGCGGCTGCCGCACGGTAAGGCCTGTCAATGCGGGCTCAGTAGTACTCGGAACGACGTGCCGTGGCCGGGTGTCGTGCTCAGTTCGATCCGGCCGGAGTGGGCTTCCAGGATGGCCGCGGTGATCGCCAGTCCGAGGCCCGAGCCGCCTGCGGCCCGCGTCCTGGCCTGGTCGGCGCGGTAGAACCGGTCGAAAACCAGAGCACCCTGGTCCGCGGGGATGCCCGGTCCTTCGTCGGTGACCTCCAACACCGCGAACTGGGGTGCAGGGGGCAGGTCTCCCCCGGCGAAGGCCACGAGGTCGGTTCTGGGCAGGGTCTGCTCCTGGCGGACCGACACCCGGATCGGCGTGTCGGGTGGGGTGTGCTTCACCGCGTTGGTCACCAGATTCATCACGACTTGACGGAGTCTGTGCTCATCACCGAGTACCCGTACCGGTCCGTGCGGCGAGTGCAGGGTGATCGGCCGTTCCGGTGCGGAGGCGGTGACGTCGTGCACCGCGTCCGCGGCGAGCACCAGCAGGTCGACCTCGGCGACGTCCAGTGAGCGTTCCTGGTCCAGCCTCGCCAGCAGCAGGAGGTCCTCGACCAGCAGCCCCATTCTGGTGGCTTCGCTCTCGATCCTGGACATCAGCCGTTCCACATCGCACGGTTCGGGGGCACCGCCCCTGCGGTACAGCTCGGCGAACCCGCGGATCGAGGTGAGCGGGGTACGCAGTTCGTGGGAGGCGTCCGCGACGAACCGGCGCAGTCGCCGTTCGGACCGTTCTCGTTCGCTCAGCGCCGAGGAGATCCTCGCCAGCATCACGTTCAGTGCCGCTCCGAGCCGGCCTGTCTCGGTGCGTCGGTCGGTGTCGGGCACGCGCCGCTCCAGGTCGCCGCCCGCGATGGCCTGTGCGGTCTGCTCGATCCTGGTCAGCGGTCGCAGACCGATTCTGACGCCGATCAGACCGATGATTCCCAGTGTGGCGAGCAGGATCGACCCGCAGGTCAGTTCGATCATGGCGAGCCTGTCGATGGTGGCGTCGGTGCTTGCCAGGGAGACTGCCACGGCAACGGTGCCGCCGAGAGGTTGATAGTTGTCAGGCTGCTGTACGACGGTCAGTACCTGCCAACTGCCGCTTCCGGTGACGTCGCCGGTGGTGAATATCTCCGACGAGCGCTGGCGCACCGTGGCGAGGTCCATCGGGGGCAGCTGGGGCCGTGAGGTGTCCTCGTTGCGGGGGTCGGATTCGGACCGAAGCGTTCCGTCGGGATTGTAGTAGTACACCCGAAAGTCGGTTGGCAGTCGAACGTCGGTGACCACTCGTGCCGGATTCGGCGGTGGCCGGTCGCGGGCGGACACCTTGGCCGCGAAGTCCTTCAGCCGCATGTCGACCCGGGCTACCAATGACGTATCCAGCAGGGTGAGGCTGGCGCCGCCGAAGGCGGTGAGGCCGACGGCGGTGAATCCGAGCAGGGCCGTGATCAGGCGTGTTCGCAGAGACCACGGCCGGTGCAGGCGCATCAGTGCTCGCCGTGGCGGCGGGGCATCCGCAGCGTGTAGCCGACACCGCGGATGGTGTGGATCAGTGGTGGGCCGGCCGTATCCACCTTGCGCCGCAGGTAGCTGATGTAGGACTCGACGATCCGGGAGTCGCCGCCGAAGTCGTAGTTCCACACGCGGTCGAGGATCTGTGTCTTGCTGACGACCTTTTCGGCGTTGACCAGGAGGTACCGCAGCACGTTGAACTCTGTCGGCGAGAGCTGGACTGCCCGGCCGTCTCGCCGCACCTCGTGTGCCTCCTCGTCCAGTTCCAGGTCGTGGTAGCGCAGCAGGCCGTCGTCGTGGCTGAATTCGGTGCTCGCCCGGGTTCGGCGCAGGATCGCCCGCAGTCGCAGCACGACTTCCTCCAGGCTGAACGGCTTGGTGACGTAGTCGTCCCCGCCGGCGGTGAGTCCGGCGATCCGGTCCTCCACGGCGTCCCGGGCGGTGAGGAACAGCACCGGTACCTGGTCGCAGTATGTGCGCAGCATTCGCGCCAGGGAGAAGCCGTCGTAGTCGGGCAGCATGACGTCCAGCACGACGATGTCGGGGCGGATCTTCGCCATGGTGTTCAGCGCGGCCGCGCCGGTGTCCGCGGCGTGCACATCAAATCCGCTCAGCCGCAGCGCGGCCGACAGCAGCTCCAGGATGTTCGGCTCGTCGTCGACGATGAGGACCGACGGTGATGTGTCCACCATCGAAGCATGACCAGTCAACCTGAGAACTGACTGGGAACTGGCTGAGAACCGCGCCCCGGAAGGGGGAAGCGGTTCTCAGCCGAGCCCGTGGTCAGCGCGACCGGCAGTCGTACAGCATCTGCGCACCGCCGAACCCGGGAAATCCGCTGCCGTTGTCCTCGGTGGGCTGGATGGTCGACTCGCCGTAGGCGGTGGGCGCGACCACCGCGCAGTTGTGCTGGACCCATTGGATTCGTTGCTGCGCGACACCACCGCCGCGTCCGAATCGTCCGTTGCCGCCGGGCATACCCGCAGTCGTTCCCGGGGTGCTGGTGAGAACGAAGGCGAGGTCGCCCTGTGTTTTCCACTGCGTCAGCTGGTCGGTGTTCGGCGCGGGGTCGCCCCCCATGAACCCGCCCATACCGATGATGGTGGCGTCGCTGTTGATGATGTAGTTGGACGCGGCCATGGCGCCTCCCTCGACCGCGAGCGTGATCTTGGCGGTGCCGGAGTGGCCTGTCACGTAGGCGAGGATCTTGCGCTGTTGTGCCGACAGTGATGCCTGGCCGCGGCCGAAGCTCTGAGCCAGCTGCTGTGCCTGCTGTCTGCTGATGTGCTGTCCGTTGGGCAGTGTGATCTCGGCCGACTGGCGTGGGCCGCGGGCGTGGCCGCCGAACATGCCGCCGGGCGGGCCGGCGCTGGCCATGGGGCCGCCCGTTCCCGCGAAGGCGGTGGCGGTCGACCACACTGCCGGTGCCAGGAGTACGGCGACGAGGCCGAGCGCCATGGCGACCCGTGGCGCACTGCCCTGCCGCTGCGTACGCCGGACCAGTGTCAGTCCGACGACCGCCACCACGGCCGGTGCCGCCACGGTGTAGCGCAGCCATCCGTTCCACGATGGATCGCGAGACACCACGACCCATGCCCACGCCGCTGTGACGGCGATACCGGCCGGCAGCAGCAGCCAGGAGTACCCACTCGGGTCGCGGTAGCGCCGCCACAGCAGGGCCAGCCCGGCGGCGGACAGTGCGGCGACCGCGGGCGAGAGCTGCGTGGTGTAGTACGGGTGGAAGATGCCTTGCTGGAAGCTGAAGACCAGGCCCAGCACGATCAGCCACGCGCCCCACATGAGCCACCCGGCCCGGCGCTGGTGGTCGGCGGGCAGTTTCTCCCGCCACCGGAGCAGTCCGGTGACCGCGACCACGCCGAGCGCGAGAAGGCACAGCGGTATCAGCCAGCTGATCTGGCCGCCGACCTGCTGGCCGAACATGCGGCCGAGTCCGGTGTCCGCAGCGAACCCGCGGAATGCGCCGCCCGCCGCACCTTGGCCGCCGACCATCGCGGGCCCTGCCGCGCCGCCGTGGCCCATGTTCTCGCCGAACACCCGTCCGAGTCCGTTGTACCCGAAGATCAGCGAGAGCTCGCCGCCGTCGGTGCTGCCTCCGACGTAGGGCTTCGGGCTTGGCCACACGACGGTCAGCAGGACCCACCAGAACGAGCTGACCAGCAGCACTCCCCCAGCCAGCAGGAGGTCGCCGACCCGCCGCCGCCACGGTGACCGCGTGCCGAACAGGTAGCCGAGGCCGAGTACCGGGATGATCATCCAGGCTGCCAGGCTCTTGGTGAGGAAGCCGCACCCGACCCAGAACGCCGCCTGGAGCAGCCATCTTGTGGCACTGCGGGCGGGAGTACCGGCCTCGAGCGACCTGGTGAACGCGTAGGCCGCGGCGACGCAGAGCAGCATCAGCAGGGTGTCGGGGTTGTTGTTCCTGTCGATCGCCACCGTGACCGGGCTGAGCGCGAGCACCAGTGCGGCGAGTAGGGCGACGTTCTCCCCCGCCCAGCGACGTACCGTGCGGTGCAGCAAGAACACCGCGCCAGCGCCCTCGAGGACCTGGGGCAGCAGGATGGCCCAGCTGTGCCATCCGAAGATCCACACGGCGAAGACCTGCGGCCACAACGCCATGGGCGGCTTGTCCACGGTGACGACGCCGGCCGGGTCGAAGGACCCGAACACGAAGTTCGTCAGGCTCTGCGACATGGACTTGACCGCGGCGGTGTAGAAGGTGTTTCCCCAGCCGGCGGAGCCGATGTTCCATGCGTAGAGCGCCGCTGACCCCGCCACGATG
Source organism: Kutzneria sp. (assembly GCA_019239965.1). GTDB lineage: Bacteria > Actinomycetota > Actinomycetes > Mycobacteriales > Pseudonocardiaceae > Kutzneria. The sequence goes on from JAFAZC010000143.1 coordinate 31,319, forward strand.
AGGAGCAGGGCGACGGACCGCCATCTCGTCCGCATCGTGCGTGTCCTCTGTTCGACGGGAGACGTCCGAGGTGGCGCGGTCGCTTCTGCGGCCGTGGTCATGCTTGTCCTTCCGTTGTGTTACCGGGAAACACCCAAGCGCGTAGCAGAGCGAACCTGGCCGCCGTGCCCACCACGGATGAGGTGAGCAGGACGAGCAGTTCCAGTGCCCGGGACGCGTGTGGGTCGAAGGAGTCCAGCGCCAGCAGTGCACCGGAGGTGAACAGGTAGTACAGCGCGAACACGACGAGCCCCTGCAGGTGCACCCGCGCGGTGGATCCGCCGGCGCGGGTGAAGGTGAATCGCCGGTTGGCCTCGGTGTTGAGCACGGTTGTCACGGTCAACGCGGCGAGGTTGGCCACAAGGACCGGCCACCAGGCACGCAGGATTGCGTACAGCGCCAGGTTGGCCACTGTGGACAGCGCGCCGATTAGGCCGAAGGACAGCAGTTGCCACAGCAGTCCATTCGCGCGCCGACCGAGTACCGCGTCGGGGTGCACCGGCGTCGGCGCTGGTCGGCGGGGCAGGTTCGCGATCGTCGCCGCACCGGTTGCCTTGGCGCGTGCCACCCGGACCAGGCCTCGGATGTCCTCGGTGGCGGTCTGTACCACGTTGACCCGCGTGTCGATGTCCTCGATCCAGTCGACCGGCACCTCGTGTACCCGTAGGCCGTTGTGCTCGGCCAGCAGCAGCAGCTCGGTGTCGAAGAACCACGAGTCGTCGGTGACGTGTGGCAGCAGGGAACGGACCACGTCGGTGCGTGCGGCCTTGAATCCGCATTGCGCGTCGGAGAACTTGGCGCCGTGGCAGATCCGGATCATCGCGTTGTAGCAGCGCGAGATCACCTCTCGTTTCGGACCCCGGATCGTCCGTGAGCCCGGTGCGAGCCGGGAGCCTATGGAGAGATCGGAGTGGCCGTTGACGAGCGGGGCGACAAGGGGCAGCAGTGCGTCAAGGCCGGTGGACAGGTCGACGTCCATGTAGACGACGACGTCGGCGTCGCTCCAGCTCCACGCGGTGCGCAGGGCGAGGCCACGTCCTTTGCGGTCGGTGTGCAGCACGCGGACGCGGTGTCGGGTCTCGGCCAGTTCGGCGGCCACCCGCAGTGTGGCGTCGGTGCTGGCATTGTCCACGATCGTGATCGTCCACTGGAACGGGAACTGGTCGGTCAGGAAGGCGTGCAGGACGTCGATGCATCCCGGAAGGGACCGTTCCTCGTTGTGTACGGGGACGACGATGTCGACCGTCGCGGTCCTGGGGATGATCCGGTCGTGGCCGGTGCCGCCGTCTGCTGGTGGCTGCGGAGCGTGCTCACGGTCCGCAGCCACCGACGACACACCAGCCATGCCCGATCACCTGACCCCAGTTTGGTCCTCGGGGTCGCGGATCGACCCTTCTCCCCCAGGTATGGCGGGTGTGTGTGCGAGCAGCCTGGAAGCAGGCTTAAAGAAGGCTGGGAGTCAGTCGACGTCCCAGGTGATTGGCAGTTCGTGTACGCCGTAGATCGACATGTCCTCGCGCATCGGCACCTGGCTCGGGTCGACCGCGAGCCGCAGGCCGGGCAGCCCGCGCAGCAGTGCCGCGTAGCCCATGCGCATCTCGACCCTGGCCAGCTGCTGCCCGAGGCACTGGTGGACGCCGTGGCCGAACGCCAGGTGATGGTTTGTTATCCGGTGGACGTCCAGTGTGTCCGGGGTGTCGCCGAACGCGGCGGGGTCCCGGTTGACCGAGGGCAGGAACAGGCACACCGACTCGCCGGCCTTGATCTGCTGTCCGCCCACCTCGACGTCGGTGAGCGCGGTGCGAACAAGGCCGAACTGGATGATGGTCAGGTAGCGCAGCAGCTCCTCGACGGCACCGGGGATCAGCGTCGGTTCGGCGCGCAGTGCCGCGACCTGGTCGGGGTTGCTCAGTAGGGCGAAGGTCCCCAGGGCGAGCATGTTCGCGGTGGTCTCGTGCCCCGCCACCAGCAGCAGCATCGAGATGTTGGTCAGTTCGGTGTCGGTCAGCTCCCCGGTGGCGATGAGTCCGCTGATGATCGCGTCGTCCGGCTCGCGGTGCTTGAGCGCGACCATCTCCTCCATGAAGTGTTGGATCGAGTCGGCCGCGGCTTCGGCGTCCTGTCGGGGGGTGTTGAGAGAAACCATCTTCGCGGTGTCGTGCTGGAACCTGTCCCGCTCGGCGTAGGGCACGCCGAGCAGTTCGCAGATCACCAGTGAGGGAATGGGCAGGGCGAAGGAGCGCACCAGGTCGGCGGGTGGTCCGGCGGCCAGCATGGCGTCGAGGTGGTCCTGCACGATCTGGGCGATCCGTGGCTCGAGTTGTTTCATTCGGCGGACGGTGAACTGGCCGGTGAGCAGTCGTCGGTACTGGGAATGGTCCGGTGGGTCCATCGCGATGAACATGCCCGGCTGCGGGGTGCTGAACCGTTCCTGCACGGGGCGCTTGATCACTGCGTGGCGCAGCTCGGCCCGTGAGCTGAACAATGGACTGGCGAGCACGTGTCTGGCGGTGGCGTGGTCGGTCACCAACCATCCGAGGTGGCCGTCGCTGAAGCGCAGGCGGCTGATCGGGCTGTGTTCGCGTAGTTCGTCGAACCTGGCCGATGGATCGAAGGGGCCGGCACGGTCCACCGGCAGGGCTTGTAGGGGCGTTGTGGTCGGCGTCATGGGCCCTCCCTCACAGGTCGGCTACCGCCATTGAAGCGCATTGGATGTAAAATTACAACCAGTGCAATTATGGTGTGTGGGGGCTCACCGTCGGACAAGCGTGGTTCAGACGCCGGTGTGCAGGGCTTGTGCCGTGGCGGTCTGGCTGATGTCCGCGACATGGCCCTGATAGAGGATCCGTCCGCCGTGCTTGCCTGGTCCCGGGCCGAGGTCGATGAGCCAGTCAGCTCGCCGGATGACGTCAAGGTTGTGCTCGATGACGACGACGGTGTGGCCGTGGTCCACGAGATTGTCGAGGACACCCAGTAGGGTGTCGATGTCACGAAGGTGGAGCCCGGTAGTGGGTTCGTCGAGGACATAGAGTGCCGAGCCGGTGGTGTCGCGGAGTTCTTTGGCGATCTTGACGCGCTGGCACTCGCCGCCGGAGAGGGTTGTCAGGGGCTGGCCGAGCCTCAGATAGCCGAGGCCCACCTCATCGAGGTAGCGCAGGGCCCCGCTGATCGTGGGGTCGGGGAGCCGGTGGATGGCCTCGGTGATCGTGAGGTCGTCGACGTCGGCGATGGACAGTCCGTTGACCTTGTGCCGCAGAACTTCGGGGATGAAGCGTCGTCCTTGGCAGGTCTGACAGACCGTCTCCTGGCCTTCCAGGAAGGCAAGATCTGTGTAGATGACGCCGAGGCCATCGCAGTCGGGGCACGCGCCGTCGGAGTTGGCGCTGAACAGGCTGGCCGGAACAGCGTTGTGGCGTGCGAACAGTTTTCGGATGGGTGTGGCGATGCCGGTGTAGGTGACGGGAGTCGACCGGCGGTTGGTGCTGATGGGCTTTTGGTCGACCACGATGGCCTCGTGCTGGGCGGCGAGTTCGCTGGCAAGGCTGGACTTTCCCGAACCGGCAACGCCAGTGAGCACGGTCATGACGCCTGTCGGGATGTCGACCGTCACGTTCTTGAGGTTGTTGCGGGTGGCACGGGCGATGGTGATGCTTCCGTCTGGCGTCCGTGGATGGTCCTTGATGGGCCGGTTGCCCACCAGTGCCGCCGCGGTGGGCGTGCCGGCCCGACGGAGTCGGGCGAAGGTGCCTTGGAAGACCAGCGTGCCGCCGTGGTCCCCCGCGTGTGGCCCGACCTCGATGATCTGGTCGGCGATGGCCATGACCGCGGGATCGTGCTCGACGACAAGGACACTGTTGCCCTTGTCCCGCAACTGCTTGAGCAGGGTCGTCATAGACGAGACATCGTGGGGGTGCAGGCCGACGGTGGGTTCGTCGAAGACGTAGAGCATCTCGATGAGGCTGCTGCCCAGATGCTTGACGGTCTTGAGTCGCTGTGACTCGCCGCCGGACAGGGTCGTGGTGGCGCGGCCGAGGTGGAGGTAGCCGAGCCCGATCGTCACCATGGCGTCCAGCCGGTCCTTCAGCGCGGCCACCACGGGCGCCACGGTTGGCTCGGTCACCTCCGCCACCAGGTCCGCGAGCTCGCTGATGTCCATTCGTGCCATCTCGCCGATGGTGCGGTCGAGCACTGTGGCGGTTCGACCGGCCTGGTTGAGCCGATCGCCATGGCACTCAGGACACACCTCCGAACGGGTGAACCGGGCGAGAGCGTCCTTCTTACGGTCGGACAGGTTGTCGGAGGTGTGCAGGTAGATCCGTTCGAACCGTTCGACGACACCTTCGTAGCCCTTCGGGAGCCTCGCGCCCAGGCGCGCGGTGTGCTCGCCGCCGTACAGCAGCGTGTTCCGTGCGGCCTGGGTCCACTCCCGCAAGGGGGTGTCGGCGTCGAACGCGCCGATGTCGGCGTACAGGGAGTACCAGTACCCGCCATTGCCGAATCCAGGCAGCAGGATGGCGCCGTCTTTGAGTGACCTGTCCAGGTCGACAAAGCGGTCGACGGCGCTGATCACGACCTCACCGAGGCCCGAGCAGGGGGCACACATGCCGGCCGGGTCGTTGAAGGAGAAGTGGTTGGACTCGCCGACGTGCGGCGTGCTCAGACGGGAGAACAAGAGCCGCAGATAGGTCCAGGCGTCCGCGGCCGTGCCCACCGTGGAGCGGGCGTTTCCGCCGAT